>JAUWCZ010000001.1 GCA_030609055.1 Chloroflexota bacterium
CGCTGCCTGATGCCCGGGATGGACTGAAACCGGTCCACCGCCGGATCCTGTATGCCATGCACGATATGGGTATCCGTTCCAGCAGTTCTTACAAAAAATCCGCCCGGATCGTTGGTGAGGTACTTGGAAAATACCACCCGCACGGTGACAGTGCGGTCTACGATGCCATGGCGAGAATGGCACAACCGTTCTCCATGCGCTATCCCTTGGTAGATGGGCAGGGCAACTTTGGATCTATTGACGGGGATGCACCCGCTGCAATGCGGTACACCGAAGCCAGATTGGATGCCATTTCTGAGGAAATGCTGTCCGATATTGACAAAGATACTGTAGATTTTGTCGATAATTTTGATGGCTCCCTTCAGGAACCGGATGCACTACCTGCCCGTCTTCCCAATCTGCTGCTTAACGGCGCTGCCGGTATTGCAGTTGGTATGGCAACCAATATTCCTCCCCACAACCTGAACGAACTGGCGGCAGGCATCAATCACCTGATTGCTAATTACAGCAAGATCGACAAGGTGACCATTGAAGATCTCTTAAAGTTTATTCCAGGACCGGATTTTCCAACCGGGGGAATCATCATTGGGGATGAAGGTATTCGCCAAGCATATGTTACCGGAAGGGGAAGGATTATACTCCGGGGCCGCGCGCATATTGAAGAAATGGATCAGGGCGGCCGCTTCCGGATTATTATCACAGAAATCCCCTACCAGTTAAAAAAGACTACTCTAATCGAACGTATTGCCAGCCTTGTTCGAGAAGAAAAAATTAAATCGATTGCTGATTTGCGGGATGAATCCGACCGGGATGGGATGAACATTGTCATTGAACTCAAACGTACAGCGCAACCGCGAAAAGTACTCTTCCAGCTCTATAAGTACTCCGCTCTGCAAACTACTTTTGGCGCTCAGATGCTGGCATTAATTGATGATGAACCCCGGTTACTTTCCTTAAAACAAGCCCTAACGCTGTATATAGATCACCGCCTGGATGTCATTCAGCGGCGGACGAAGTATGAACTCAACAAAGCAGAAGCCCGGGCACATATTCTGGATGGTTTGTTAATCGCCCTTGGCAACCTGGATGATGTGATCAAAACCATCCGCAAATCGGCAGATGCAGATACAGCAAAAATCACCTTGATAGAACGCTTTAAGCTGACCGAGATTCAGGCTCAGGCTATCCTGGATATGCAGTTGAAACGTCTGGCCGCCCTTGAGCGTCAGAAAATCGAGGATGAGCATAAAGAGTTAATTATCACAATCAAAGCTCTGAAAGGTTTGCTAAAGAGCCAGAAAAAGCAGTTGAAAATCATCAAAGATGATTTAGCCGCTTTGGTAAAAAAGTACGGAGATGACCGTCGGACGGATATCGCCCCGGATGCTGCGCGGGATATTGATGAGGAGGACCTGGTACCTGATCGCCCAATCCTGATTAGTATCACCGAACGAGGATACATTAAACGGGTGTTGGCTCATACCTTCCGCTCCCAAAAACGGGGTGGAATCGGTGTAAAAGGGCATAGCATGCGGGATGAAGATGAAGTGATGGCTCTGATTCCCGCCCGAACCCTGAATACAGTGCTTTTCTTTTCTGATCGCGGTAAGGTATATTCCTCTAAAGCTTACCGCATTCCGGATGCTAGCCGAACCAGCCGGGGTTTACCAATCGTCAATGTGCTTAACATCGACCCCCATGAAAAGATCACCGCTATTGTCCCCGTGGCTGATTTTAAAGAAGCCAAATACTGTACCATGGTAACTCAGAACGGATTAATCAAACGGGTGGATCTGTCCGAATTTGAATCCGTCCGGCCCTCCGGCTTAATTGCAATCAACATCAAGGAGAATGATCACCTGGGTTGGGTGCAGCTCACAAGCGGTAAAAATGATCTAATGCTGATCACCCGGAAAGGTTATGCTCTGCGTTTTGGAGAAAAAGATGTTCGACCTATGAACCGACCAGCCATGGGAGTGATCGGTATCCGTCTGCGTGATAAAGATCAGGTGGTCGGAATGGATATCGTTGAAAAAGGTGGGGATCTGCTGGTCATCACTCAAAAAGGGTTTGGAAAAAGAACCTCTTTGAATGGTTATCCTAAGAGAAGCCGGGCAACGATGGGTGTGTTAACTGTGGACAAAAAAGCTCTGCCGGAGATCGGAGAAATTGCAGCAGCCCGGGTAGTCCAACCGGATCAGGATCAAATCACTGTCATCTCTGCCGAAGGCACAGTGATGCGTACTATTGCTAAAAGTATTTCTCAATATAATCGAGTAGCCCGGGGAGTCGCCATCATGCAAATGAGAGAAGATGATGTGGTGGTTGCTATTGCCCGGTTTACAGGTCAGGAGTTAGAAGCAGAAGAGGAAAACGAAGAACAACCAACCTAAATAAGTAGAAAGCATATTCCTTGGATGCATACCCATCCACCAATAACTGATGAAAAAAACCACCCTGTAGGGTGGTTTTTTGATTTTCCATCATTTTGTAGTTAAATCGGCAGGGCTATTTTACCTGCAACCAGTAAGCAAAAAGCGCTGAGAATCGCCGTAGAGAGGAAGAGAAGCAATGCCAGAACAAAACGCTGAGCAGGAGTCATCCCCAAGAATTGAGGTTTTGGGACAGGATCTCCCCAAACCTCCTCTTCGGAAAAATCAAAATCATCATCGAACTGGTTTCGGATATCATCTAGTGACATAATATCTTCTCCCCTGAAATCTCGAACCTCTTCCTAGTGTAGCTTATTTTCAGGATCTGTCAACTAACCGGAGCTGGATCTCTCCAGTCATGAATAACCGTTCAGAGCCGTCATCAGAAAGCAGGATCAATGAACCCTCCTCAGATATTCCCAATAGGGTCCCTTGATCAATGATCTCCTCACCTGCTGTAAGGATTACAGCTTGGTTTTTATAAGCTAACTTTTCCCGCCAGATAGCTGTAAAAGACTCTGAGGTTAATTTTGGATACCACTTCAGAAGTGATTCTAATATCTGGACCAGCAGATCCAGTCGGTCAATTTTTCTCCCAGCGAGCTCTTGAAGGGAAATAGCCGGAAAATGCAGGTCTTGTTCATCCGGAACTGATCCCTGATGAACATTGATACCGATCCCCAACACTGCATCCTTTATTTGAGTCCCAGTCCAATGCACATCTACCAATATCCCAGATACCTTTTTCCCACCAACCAGCACATCATTAGGCCACTTTATTTCCGCCTCTAACTGATATTTATCCGTCAGGACTTCAGCAACAGCCAGGGCTCCTAACCCGCTGAGTTTTCCCAGGGATTCAGGCCTGATCCAACCCGGTTCAGGATACAATATCCAGCTGAAAGCCAGCGCTTTCCCTGCCCGTGTTTCCCAGGTCCTTCCATGTCGTCCCCGCCCCGCGGTTTGTTCATTTGCAGCAACAAGAGAAAATGCCGGAGCGTCTTTTTCTATCAGAAACTCAGCCTCCTGGTTGGTTGATCCAACCTGTTGATAGAGATAAATATCTCCCAGCGGCAAATCACTTAAGCGTTTTTTCCAGGTGGTGATATCCATGCATCCATTGTACCCGAGGAAATGTTAAAGGGACCTGGTCCTTTTAAAGGACCAGGTCCCTCCTTAGTAGAGACAGGCTTATCCTGTCCCTCAATACCTTAATATGTTCCAAGTGGGTTTTTATTTGCTGTTCTTTACCGGCATGCCACCGTCTTTAGGAGTTGGAACCGGGAAGATTTTATCCAGTTCACTACTGTCCACCGTCTCCTGTTCAAGCAGTTTTTCTGCCAGTATTTCCAGCACATCCCGGCGTTCTATTAAAATATCCTTCGCCCGTTGATAGGCATCACTGACCAGTTGTTTCACTTCAATATCGATCTGTTCAGCCACAGATTCAGAGTAATCCCGCTGTTCGGTTAATTCCTTCCCCAGGAAAATCAACTCGTCTTTCTTCCCATAAACCATGGGACCTAAGACCGAGCTCATCCCCAGGCGGGTGACCATATCCCGTGCCATTTTTGTTACACGCTCCAGGTCATTCGAAGCGCCGGAGGTGATATCACTGAAAACAACCTCCTCTGCTGCCCGTCCTCCAAGCAGACTCACCATATCAGCCAAAATCTTGTTGCGAGATACCAGGGTACGGTCGGTCTCGGGTAGGATCAGTGTATATCCGCCAGTCTGGCCCCGAGCGATGATGGAGATTTTGTGCACGTGATCTGCCTCAGGCAGTGAACGGGCTGTGATAGCATGACCCGCTTCATGGTAGGCAATAATTTGTTTTTCCGTATCACTGATCAAGCGGCTCTTTCTTTCCGGACCGGCAATGACGCGCTCAATCGATTCCTGGAAATCATCATGTTCGATGGCTTTCTTTCCTCTTCGGGCAGCCAGGATTGCTGCTTCGTTGATCATATTTTCCAGGTCTGCGCCTACAAATCCGGGAGTGGCTTTTGCCAGTATCTTTAAATCCACATCCGGAGCCAGTGGTTTACCACGAGCGTGAACTTCCAGGATAGCTTCCCGCCCGCGCATGTCAGGTCGGTCCAGGATAACCCGCCGATCAAACCGGCCAGGACGTAAAAGTGCAGGATCGAGCACATCAGGCCGGTTGGTGGCGGCGACAATGATTACATTCGTATCGGTGTCAAACCCATCCATTTCCACCAGGATCTGGTTCAGGGTCTGCTCGCGCTCATCGTGACTGCCGCCTAGTCCAGCGCCGCGGTGACGTCCAACGGCGTCAATCTCATCCACAAAAACAATACAGGGGGAATCATTTTTTGCTTTATCAAACAAATCTCGGACACGGCTGGCACCAACACCAACGAACATCTCGACAAATTCAGAACCAGAGATGGAATAAAAAGGCACCCCGGCTTCACCGGATACAGCTTTGGCAAGCAGGGTTTTTCCGGTTCCGGGTGCTCCCATCAGCAGCACACCTTTCGGAATCCGGGCACCCAGGGACATGAATTTTTCAGGTTCGCGGAGAAACTCCACCACCTCAAAGAGCTCTTCCTTAGCTTCTGGAATACCCGCTACATCATCAAAGGTGACTGTTGGGTTGTCTCCGGTAAATTTTCTGGCCTTGGACTGTCCAAAATTCATGGCAGCTGAGCCGCCACCTCGCGCCTGACGAAATACAAACCAGAATAATCCGGCGATCATGATAAAAGGCAGGATATACCCCAGCACAGTGATCACGCCAACCCAGACACCGGGTGGTTTAATTTCAATAATAACATTCTCAGGGTTCAACTCCTCAGCCGTTACTCCCAGCTCCCTTAACTGCTGCACAAAGGTAGCATCGGGTTCCTTCTGAGAAGTACCTTCCCTGTCATCCTTGAAGGTCAGCTTAAGTTCATCTTCATCAACAACAATCCGTTTTACTAATCCGGATTTGATGTCCTGTGCTAATTCTCCAATGGTCAGTTCCTCGGAAGAGATCGCTTGCTGCCGGAAACTGTAAAATACCAGGGTAATGATGCCCACAAACAGCAGTATATAGATTATTGACTGTCGATTATTTGTTCCTGAATCCACAAAAACCTCCGTTGGGTTGGTAAACCCAGTGTGCCCAAGAATAAACAGCAGGCACACAATGCTGTCCAGTATACCAAATAGATTCCCTCGTTTGAGAAGCAAAGCACATTATACCAATCCCAATCAGACTTGAATATAGAACTCCCTTATATTAATAAGGATTTTATATTAATCCTTTCTGCCTGCAGCCTTGTTATAATCAGGGCATTCCCCGGAGAATCCCATGAATCAAACCCCAAAAGATAGGTTTCTTTCCTTCTGCTTAAAATGGTTTTTCCTCTCCGGTTTATTATTTGCTTCCGCTTGTGAGGTTCAGGAAAGTTCCACCACTCTGGATACCATATCTCCAGCTCCTTCAGGTGGTTCCACCCGGGATCCTATTCCATATACACAGGAAGCCCTCAAATTTTATCCTTGAAAACAATAAAACAACTGAATAATAAGATTAACTTTCGATTTCCTGATGGCGATCACAATAAATATGGACTGCCTCTCTTACAAAAGCTGCCCCTCCTTCTCGGATGCGTTCATAATTTACCGCAAAGCGGGGATCCTCGACCCAAATATCCGCTAAACCCCGCAGGAATCCCACCTCACAGGTGTAAAAATACTTGTTGAGATAAACATGGTATTCACCTACGGCTGACTGAACATCAGGGTCATCCGGTGAAGCATCGGGATTTTCAGTCACCATTCGAAGAGTGATCCTCTCTCCTTCTTCTTTGATTTCCTCTTTCTGGTCTTTTGTGTAGCTGGACCATTTCTGCTGTGATTCGGCGTACTGAGGAGTGTGCCCCCAGCGTTCCCGGGTTTCTTCCTCATAACGGGTCTCATCAAATCCCTCAAAATATTCCTTTTCAGACATGTTCTGTTCTCCTTTTAAGCTGTTGATCGTTTTTTCCAGGGTGTCTAACAGCACATATAACCGATTAAGTTGATCGCTAATCGCTACCCGGTGGGATTCCAAGGTTTTTATTTGCTGAAAATCCGGGCGGTTAATAAGATATTGAATCTCTTTTAATGGGACATCCAGCTCCCGGAAAAAGAGAATCTGCTGCAGGCGCAACAAACTTCCCTGATCATAATACCGGTAACCATTGTCACCTATCTGTGCAGGACTGAGCAATTCAAGTTGATCATAATACCTCAACGTCCGGGGTGTCACTCCTGCCAGATCAGCGATTTCTTTGATTGTGTACATGGCAAATCACCTCAACAGACCCTATTTTACACCTTAACGTTACGTTAATGTCAAGGGAAATAATCTGGTTTTATATTTTTGTTTTTCTCCTTCAGGCGACCAATGCAAGATTCTCTCTTTTGTACTATACTGAAATTCTATAAACCCCATTCTCAGATAATTTGGAGGTAGACATGTCCCGAGTAAATCATTTTGAAATACCGGCTGATGATCCAGAAAGGGCAATCAAGTTTTATGAAACAGTTTTTGGTTGGACAATTGAAAAATGGGATGGTCCTATTGAATACTGGTTGATTATGACCGGCCCAGAAGACCAGCCAGGGATTGACGGCGGGCTTGCTCGGAGAGAAGATCCTGAGACTGGCGTTGAGAACACAATTGATGTGTCAAATCTAGAAGAGTCTCTAGAAAATGTCACGGCAAATGGCGGGAAGGTTATCCGCCCTAAGATCCCGGTTCCAGGGGTTGGGTGGATGGCATACATCAAAGACACTGAAGGGAACATTTTTGGATTGATGGAAAGTGATCCTAACGCTGCTTGATTGGAGAGCATTAAATTATTTAGTAATTGGGACCAGTAGATCACTTTCTCGAGTTATCTCGGTAGATAACCGAGATAAATTGAACAGGAAAATTTATGGGTGATGAGAAAAAGTATTCAATAACAGAAGCCCATCAGCAATTTGCAAAGAGTACCAATCACAGGGTTTGGGATCTTCTTGATCTATCATCCCGGACTGAAGCAGAGGAGGAAGAGCTGCTCTTGGCAGCAAGCACTTCTCTCTATCACTGGCTGCAGGTGGGAACAGCTGTTCATGCCCAGCGGGGTCACTGGATGCTCTCACGGGTTCATGTTGTCCTTGGCAGAACGGGGGACGCCCTAGATCAAGCGCTGAAGTGTCAGGCAATTTCTGATACCAATCTGGACGAGATGGAGGATTTTGATCTTGCCTTTGCACAAGAAAGCTTAGCCCGGGCTTATGCCCTGGCGGGAGACCTCAATAAAGCCAGAAAACATCACCAAAAAGCTGTCGCTCTTGGTGAGGCGGTCAAAGATCCAGAAGATCAAAAAATATTCTTAGGGGATTTAGAGAGTGGTGAGTGGTTTGGCCTAACTTAATATTCGACCCAACTTCTGACCAGTATATGCCTTTACCTGAATAGATGTATTGAATCTGCAAGGACCTTTGCGACGAATATTAGGAGCTGAAAAACCTCCGTACAGCCTGTTTTCCTGAGTCATACAGCAGCTCGTATTTCTCATCTCCCAATGTAATATCATAATCCGTTGGCGCTATTCCGCCGTCGCTGATTTCTATGGTACGGTTCTTATCCACTGTGCTGGATTCATAACTTGCAATACTGTGGGAATGATATAAATTTCGCAGCATCAAAGTCAGGAATTCCCAGACATTATCAGGGATCTCCGGTTCAGTATATTGATCGATCTGGTCTGGAAAAAGAAATAAGCCTAGAGTTTCCCAATTGACCCCATCGCGATAAGCCCAGGTTTTACCGGCATATTCAGACTTATCAAAGATATGGACCGGGAAATTATAGTACAGCCCGCCATCCACATAAAAGTCCCCTGCCCCAAAATTTTTTCCATCAAAACGTAAGGCTTCAAAATAGATGGGAATGGACATCGACATCCGAACCGCATCAGCCACAGCGACATCCGGGGTATGATCGGTTGAGAATATTTCAGCTCTTTGCCGGGATACGTTGGTCACTACAATAAATAGATCCCGAAAGCCCTGGTTCTTAAAATCTGAAAAGGTTGCCCGGGGGTTGCCGTCAAACTGATCAGCAATGATCCCCTGTAACCAATTATAAAAGTATTCACTTGAGTACCAGCCATAATCCCTAAAGAATCGCCGGGAACTCTCTTCCTCTGGAAAACTTATTAATTTTCGGGCTTGCCTTTCAGTTTGGCTTTGTGGGACTTTCGAAAAATCCAGTGTATTAATAAGCTCCCTCGTCTCCGATGCGCTCAATCGAAAGCTAACCACAGCTGCAGTGATAGCCCCCGCGGAGGCACCAGCAACCCGTTGAATATTCTCTATAATCCTATATTCATCCAGAATATCCAGCGCTCCCAAGTAGGCGATACCTCTGATGCCCCCACCCGAAAACACCAGATTTCGGTAGAGATTCCGTTTAAATTCATGATCAATGGCAGATCTGATCTTTTTTACAAAATTTGGTAATACCATAATGAGCTCCCTGCTTATTTTATGATACCTTATTAGCCTGTAACCTTCACTGCACTTATTTACGAAGAAGATACCGGTATGTTGCATGGTAGGGACCGGTATCCATATACATAGGAAACGGTTTCCTCGAAGGAAACCGTTTCCTTTTTGATTCTGATCTGGTTTTATAACAAGCGAGTATTAACTGAGAGTTATGCCTTATCAGGTGATATTACTTGGAGAGAATACCCCCTTTTAATGTTTGCTCGAACCAGCCGGTAAAGGGCGGCCAGAGTCTCAATAACGGTGACAACCAAGGCAACTACAAATGCCAATCGGAAACTGTGCATTCCGACGACCTCCCATTCACCTCCTACTACTCCGGGGATAGCCTCGATGGCATCAAAAAAGCCACTCGATCCCCTGGCTGCCAACCAGGCATTGTGACCCTGAACCAATAGGACGAGGATAGCAATACTCAACAGATTCACAGCTATTTTGGAAATCCGGGAGACTATCGACCAGCGTCTTTGCCAGAGTAAAATAATATCCAACCCAATCCCTGCCAGCAGGGAAATCTTAATCCAGCCCAGGTATTGGATAATCACCGGATTAGGGTAAAACTTCCCTCCAGGCGTGGTTACAAATCCTATCCACTGCGGGAAGAACATTACCAGAACCAGGATCAGTATGCTGAATACCAAACCGACAATCAGTTCGCCGCGTTTTAGATCATCATCTTCATTAATCTGCGGTAAGGTTTGGGGATCCCAGGATTCATCTTCGAGATCAGGTTTAACATCAAAGCGCTGCAGGATCATAAAGGTGAGTACCACCCAGCCCAGGGAGACGGGGATGCTGTTTAGCAAGGATAACAGCAAATCCAGAACCGGAAAGGTTTCTCCAGCAATAAATATTCCCACACCCCAGGCCAGCATCTGCGCACCCAGCACAGCAGCTATAACGATCCAGATCACCATCCTGAACAAAGGATACAACCCCGGACCTATCAAGTATTGCCCCTGAGGATAATATGAGGCAGCTACCCCTCTGGGCCGACCTAACTCCGTAAGCAACTCCCCCACATCAGATTCAGACGCTTCAGAACCAAAACGGTCCTCCAGAGAATCCACCACTGATGAACGCAGTTCAGCCTGGATATCAGCCCTGTTATTTCGCGGTAAATGCCGCCCTACTTCATGGATGTAACGATCAATTAGATTCATTTTGTTCTCCTTCACTGGTTTTACCAGCTAATAATTTCTCCATAACTTCTGTCAGATTTCGCCATTCCCCGACCAGATCCTGAAGGATTGTGGATCCCTCAGGGCTGATCACATAATAGCGCCTTGGACGCGAGCCTTCTACGTTCCACTCGCTTTGCAGCAGACCCTGGGTCTCCAACCTGCGTAGCAGGGGGTAAAGGGTACCCTGTTCAATGTCCAATCCCTTCTCAGCCAGGCTGTTTATTAATGCGTAGCCGTATTTTTCCTCCTTCAACTGGCTGAGCGCGGCCAGGACCAGAATGCCCCGCCGGAGCTCCTGGGTAAGCTTTTGATATTGTTCGGTAAGTTCTTTTTCCGTCATCATGTTTCACATTATATAATGTATTACACAGTATTGTCAATAGTACATTATTACATTTTCATTACAATTTGTAGACAACTAGTAATCCCGGCTTTCACAGTTCACAAGAAGTCTGTTAAATAAAGCAGACACCTGAGACCAGGTGCCCGTTTGTTCAAATGTAAAAGGTGCTAAATTTCCGGGTCTTGAATGGACAAGGGGTATATTTTACACCAGCCACCCGATCAATAAACTGATCCCGCCAGCAGTGAGTATGATGAGCATAAAAGCGTAACTCTGTGCGAAATCCACCAGGGTTTGTTGGGTCCGTCCCCAGCTGCCTTTTTCTGTCGCGGAAAGGCTGTACTGGTACTCAAAACTGCGGGTCCCTTCCCAGTTTCCTTTTACACCCATGAATCCAATCCCAATTTGCAGGATGCCCGCAATCTGCATAGTATCTTTGAAGGCTGCCAGGGTTCGCCATCCTGCACGCCAGCCCATCAATGCCACCAAGGCTATAACCACAACTCCAATCAGGAGGACAATCCCACCCAAGCGTGTTAATAGGTTTAATCTGATTTTAGTTTTCATATCTAGCCTCACCTTTTTGTTTATTACAGACGAATGTGTTATCAACAACGATTAGGCATTCAAAGAAACCGAAAAATGGCTTAACTGTCAGATTGGAGAGCGTATTATAATATTTATCTATTCACGGGATGCCAATTATTACCTTCCAGTTTAGTTGCCCAAGAAATCGTCACCAATGACCAAACCTTCCCACCCCTTTATTACCCGTCCTCACCGAACCCTGCTGGGATTATCTATTCCGGTCCTGCTTTCCCTGACCGCAGAACCGATCACTGCCCTGGTGGATACTGCCTTCATTTCCTCCCTGGGAGTAGTTCCCCTGGCGGCGCTTGGGGTGGGTACCACTGCACTCTCCAGCCTGTTCGGGATATTTACCTTCCTTGGAGTAGGCACCCAAACCGAAGTTGCTCAAATCCTTGGCAAAGGTGAAAGTGATCGAGCCGGTAAAATACTTAGCCTGGCACTGGCACTGGCGGCTGGCTTTGGTGTCCTGCTGATCCTGAGCATCGGACCCGCATCACCTTGGTTAGCCAGCATACTGGGCGCATCCGGTGCGGTTCAGGAGAATGCGGTGCGGTACATGCAAATCCGTCTCTTCGGCGCACCTGCAGTACTCCTGACGTTGACCACTTTTGGTGCCCTGCGGGGTTTACAGGATATGCGTACACCCCTGTGGATTGCCCTAGGGGTAAATGCGCTGAATATTATCCTCGACTGGTTCCTGATCTTCGGTCGAGGTCCTTTTCCTGTCCTTGGTGTAGGGGGCTCCGCTCTAGCCAGCACAATCAGCCAGTGGTTGGGGGCGCTAGTGGGAATCGTTCTGGTATCAAGGAAACTTGGTCTATCCAGAGACTTTGACTTACGAGATGCGATAAAATTGCTCCGAGTTGGTGGCGACTTATTTATTCGCACCTTGTGGCTGACTCTCTTCCTATGGTTCACAACCCGGGCAGCCAATAGGATTGGTCCGGAAGCAGGAGCTGCCCACCAGGTTATCCGTCAGGTGTGGGTCTTTACCGCCCTGGCATTGGATGCCTATGCTGCGACTGTACAATCACTGGTAGGTTATTTTATTGGTCAGGATTCAATTGCCCGAGCCAAGGGAGTAGTACGCGTGGCTCTATCCTGGAGCCTGGGTACCGGATTCGTCCTGGGAGGGTTGATGTGGTGGGGAGGGGATTTGGTAATTAATTTCCTGGTCCCGGCAGCATCTGTGGGTGTTTTCCTCCCAGCCTGGGGAGTGTCTGCGATCAGTCAGCCTATAAACTCGCTAGCTTTTCTGACTGATGGCGTCCACTGGGGTACAGGAGATTTTCAATATCTGAGCAATGCAATGCTTTTCTCATCCGCAATCGGGATCAGTGGTCTCTGGCTGTTGGAAACCGGGGGTTACGGATCGCTCTTCTGGGTTTGGGTTCTGATTGGAATCTGGATCTCATTCCGAGCGTTGTTTGGCATGATACGAATTTGGCCTGGCATTGGGAAGAGTGTTTTTCAATCCATAAATTGATCAAAACTACCATTATTGGCTAATAAAACCGCTCAACAGATTCTACTGAGCGGTTTAAGAGTCTTACTTGGACTTCTTGGTACTTATCCAGAGGTTTAATTAACCTCAATATACTCAAATTGGCTGTTATACAATTCAGAGTAAAAACCACCTCGTTCCAAGAGTTCCTCATGTACTCCCTGTTCAACAATATCGCCTTCATTCATCACCAGGATCCAATCCGCATTTCGGATTGTTGAGAGCCGGTGAGCGATAATAAAGCTGGTGCGATTCGTCATCAAGTTGTCCATAGCTTTCTGGATTAACACCTCAGTACGCGTATCCACCGAACTGGTCGCTTCGTCTAAAATCAGCATGCTGGGATTAGTCACGATAGCCCGGGCGATGGTGAGGAGCTGCTTTTGTCCCTGAGAGATATTGGAGGCTTCCTCGTTAAGTACCAGATTATAGCCATCGCTGAGGGTGCGAACAAAGTGATCCACATGAGCTGCTTTGGCAGCCTGGATGACCTCATCATCTGTCGCGCCGGGGCGTCCATAGCGGATATTCTCCATGATAGTGTCGTTATAAAGCCAGGTATCCTGCAGCACCATGCCAAACAGGCAGCGCAAATCTTCTCGTTTATATTCCTTGACATTGTGGCCATCCACCAGGATCGCACCCTGATTAACATCATAGAAACGCATCAATAATTTAACCATGGTGGTTTTCCCGGCACCCGTTGGACCAACAATAGCGATCTTCTGCCCTGGTTTTACATCGGCAGAAAAATCGTTGATGATTACTTTTTCTGGATCGTAGCCAAACTGTACATTCTGAAAGACCACATGCCCCTTGATCACTTCGGGTTGGACAGGATCCGTAACTTCAGCGATTTCCTCTTCCTCGTCCAGGAATTCGAACACCCTTTCCGCTGCAGCAGCTGTCTGCTGCAGGATATTGGAAATGTTAGCGATCTGGGTGATTGGTTGTGTAAACGAACGCACATACTGGATAAAGGCTTGAATATCACCTACGGTAATAGCTTTTTGGATCGCCAGGTATCCTCCCAGGATCGAAATACCCACATATCCCAGATTACCCACAAACCTCATCACCGGCATGATTAAACCGGAGAGGAACTGAGACATCCAGGCAGAGTTATAGAGAGTATCGTTTAACCCCTCGAATCGCTCAACACTCTCGGCTTCGCCATTAAATGCCTTCATCACCAGGTGCCCACCGAACATTTCTTCAACATGCCCATTGACATGACCAAGGTACTCCTGCTGCTGGTCAAAATATTTCTGAGATTTACGCACCACCAAGATTACGATTCCCATTGACATGGGAATGATCAACAGGGCAACCAGGGTCATTTGCCAGCTGATGGTGATCATCATGATCAGCACACCAACCACGGTCACCACCGAAGTGATAATCTGCGACAGGCTCTGGTTTAGGGTCTGGCTGACAGTATCTACATCGTTAGTGATACGGGAAAGCACTTCACCCTGACTGGTACTGTCAAAATATTTAAAAGGCATGCGATTGATTTTATCAGCGATATCCTTGCGGAAGCGGTAGGTGATATCCATGGAGATATCTGACATGATCCATCCCTGGATAAAACTGAACAAAGTTGAACTGAGATACAAACCCAGAGTAATCAGGATAATCCGACCAATGAATTCGAAGTCAATCCCTGACCCGGTCCCGGCAATTATCCCCATGACCCCCTCAAATAATCTGGTGGTTGCCCGGCCTAAGATTTTAGGTCCAGCGATACTAAAAACGGTTGAGGCTACGGCAAAGACTATCGCAATCAGAATACCCTTCCTATAGGCTCCAAGGTATTCAATCAGTTTGAGCATAGTGCCCCTAAAATCGCGGGCTTTATCACCCTGCATCATTGCCATTGGACCACCGCGTCTCATGGGTCCATGACCGCCAGGATCTCTGTGGGCAGTTGAAGATCTTCTTTCGTGCATGGTCATGCCAGTTCCTCCTTGCTTAACTGCGACGACGCGATTTCCTGATAGGTCCCGCAGGTTTTCATCAATTCGTGATGAGTACCCTTGCCGACCACTCGGCCTTCATCTAAGACAATAATCTGATCGGCATTCTTGACGGTCGCCACCCGCTGGGTGACTATTAATACTGTACTAGCGCCGGTTTTTTGTTTAAGTTCTTTTCTTAAGGTGGAGTCGGTTCTGAAATCCAGAGCTGAAAAACTGTCATCAAAAATATAGATAGGTGGTTTCTTAACCAGAGCCCGGGCGATTGCCAAGCGTTGCTTCTGCCCGCCTGATACATTGGATCCGCCCTGGGCTATCACGGCGTCCAGACCCTCTTCCTTGGTAAAAATAAAATCGCTCGCCTGGGCGATATCAGCCGCTTCCTTTAATCTCTCAGGGCTGGCATCTTTGTCGGCATAAAGCAAGTTGCTCTCGATGGTACCTGAGAACAGGGTGCCCTTTTGTGGTACGAAACCGATTTTGTCGCGCAAATCACTTTGCTTGACTTCTCGAATATCGATTCCATCCAGCCTGATACTTCCCTGAGTAACATCATAAAAACGCGGAATCAGGTTGATCACAGTCGATTTACCACATCCTGTGGAGCCAATAAACGCTGTGGTCTCTCCCGGATGGGCAGTGAAGCTAATATTCTGAATAACATCGTCCTGGGCATCCGGATAACGGAATGAGACATCCTGGAATTCAATCTCACCGGAGAACGATTCCCTAAACTCCTGAGGAGTGTCTGGATCCTTAATAACAACCTCGGTTTCCAGGACATCGGCAATGCGGTCCCCGGAGACTGCTGCCCGCGGCAAGAAGATAAACATCATTGACATCATCAGGAAGGCAAAAACAATCTGCATAGCATACTGCATAAAAGCTATCATATCGCCAACCTGGATGGCTGCTTGCGCGACCTGATGCGATCCTACCCAGATGATCGCCAATGACAACCCATTCATCAGCAGCATCATCACTGGCATCATGGTCACCATCACTCGGGCAACGTACAGGCTGGTATCAGTTAGATCCCGGTTGGCACCGTCAAATCGAACCCCTTCATCCTCCTGCTTGTTAAATGCCCGAATGACCATCATGCCCGACAGATTCTCGCGTGTAATCAGGTTAAGCCGGTCTATCAAATCCTGCATGATCTTAAATTTTGGTACCGATATCAAAAAGACGGTGATGATCAGGATCAGCAGGGCAACAACAGCAAGGGCAATCAACCACCACATGTTGGCGCTCTTATCAATAGCCCGGATCACACCTCCTATACCTATGATGGGTGCAAAGATCACCATGCGCATAAACATAAAGATCACCCGCTGAACCTGTGTGACATCGTTGGTAGAGCGGGTAATCAGCGAGGCAGTAGAAAAGGTATCAAATTCCACACTGGAGAAGCTTTCCACTTTCTTGAATACTTCTTTACGGATATCCCGTGCCGCCCCGGCAGCGGTTCTGGAAGCTAGATATCCAACCGCTATCGTAGAGACACCGCCCAACAGGGAAATCAGCAACATGGTGCCGCCAGTCCGCATTATGTAATTTCGTTGGATTGCCCCGGCATCCATGCCCAGGGCTTCGTATTCCGTCTTCACCGCACCGACAGCCATCTGGGTGACCATACTTTCACTCAGGGAGGCAAACATTTCGTTGATGCCGGCACTGATCTGAGAACGCTGCGCTTCGGGCATCATTCCCAGGGCTTGAAAAACATCCATGCCTTCCGGAATCCGGGAAAGATCAAAATCAAAGCCTTCTCCCAGCGGCAGTGCTTGGGAGGGATCCTCGAGCAGATCCTCGATTCCGGAAACCACAACCAGTGCTTGACCCAGGATTGAATTTAATTGATCCAGGTAGGGTTGATCTATATCCTGGAGCACATAAATTGGCACATCCTTTAGAACAGGAAAACCATCAAGATATATCTCAGCCTCAGGTGAGTCTGGCTCCACTGCATGATACGCGTTCAGCACCAGTTCCTTTTCATCAGGCTTCATGAAAAGGAACAACTTTTCCATTTCACTCTGGCGGATGGCCAGGGGCACAGCGTTTTCCACTCCGTTCTGCTGGATGCCGTAATTGACGATCCGGGAAAGGTAATCCGGCAGCGCCAGGTCAGCATTGGCTTGTACAAACAACAAGATAATGGAGAGGATTATCAAAAAGGAATAGGGTTTTAAGTATTTAAGTAATCGTCGCATAATGGCAATGTTCCTCTAAAGGGTAATTCCAAGCTGGTTCAGTGGTTTAGCCAAGTTGTTTGGCTTTTTCAATCATGATATTCGTTGCGGCTGTGATTTGTTCCTTTTCCTTTTCTGACAGGATATCCGCCAGATTATGCAACCAGGTTTGGCGGGACCGGAGTCCTTCTTCCAGCACCTGGCAGCCCTTGTCTGTCAGTGCGATCTGTTTCACACGTCGGTCGGTGGGATCTTCTGAGCGCTGGATTAACTTCTGTTGAACCAGGCGTTCCAGCATCTGGCTAGTTGCGGCGCTAGTCACACCCAGGTGATCACCCAGGTCTGTAACCCCGCTGCTTCCCATCCGGTTTAGATGGAACAGGGTGCCGATCATAGACAACGATAATCCACTTTCCCGGGCATAATGGATAAATCTGCGCATTGAGCGGTGCATTAACAGGTCTATCCATTGATGTAAGACAGAAACAAATTGATCATTCGCAGACATACTTCACCTCGCTAAATAGTTAAGCGGGCTAAATTATATAGCTTTCTTAGGAATTTGGCAAGGGGATAACTAATCCGAGCTGCACCCCATGGTGATCACCAAATAATGACTCGATACACAATCTTTCTCTCTTTGGAAGCAAACCTTGAAAAAATAAACCGCTCAACATCTTCCGTTGGCGGTTTTACTTTGGTTGACCAGAGAACGGTTAGTTAGATCATTTTTTCCTAAACCGGTCTCTCTCCTAAGTTTTAAGGGATCATCTGCCGCGAACTTATCACACTTCCGGCAACATAATAAAGCAATGATTTAAGATTCTCTCCGGTAAGGTTGGAGACCTCTAAACGGGCAAAGTTGCCTTTCCAGCTTGGGCGCATCGCCCGCATTTCATTCGCCAGGTAATCTAATCCTTCTTCGATATCTGCCCGGGTTATTTCCAGGTCATTTTCCCGATCCAGGTGTGTTCCCAACAGAATAAAATGGGTGGCATCATTTAGCAGATCTCCCACTCCATCAATCCAGTAAATCAAATCGTGAAAAGATTCTCGGCTGACCATATCATAAGTAAAAAGCACCACATCTAAGCGGTGGATGGTCGGTTAAAAAATTTCCAACACCTGTTCAAAAGATCGTCCGGTAGGATCACCTTCACCTTGTTTTTGACCAGGAGGAACTAAGAATTGCAAGGTAACAGAATAATGAGTATTACCGATTACCTGTTGGGTGGTGATAAATTCATATTCCATGTTATTGGTTTTCCGGATTTTTTTCAAAACACCTGTATTAGGTAATTCGCCTTTATTTATTAAATCTAATACTTGGGCAACAGTGGTTTTACCAACAGCTCCATTTCCAACTAACATAACGAAACCGGTAACTCGCTCAACTGATAAAGTGTTCATACTGGGCGGGAGGGTCTATGCGAGCGGTACTCAAATTGACTGTCATGTCGGACAGGGATCTCCCTTAACTCCTTTCCACAATAATGTCGAATATAAAACCTGTAATTTACTCCACCCATCGCCTTTTCAACCACAACACCCCTTTCCAAACGGGGATGAGAACGAACAATATCCGGGATGAAATATTGTACATCACCGTTGCAGACCTCACCGGCAACAGAATACTCCGGTTTGGTCATCGCCATAACCTTGCGTGGAGGCATGCCAACATGTTCCGCAAATAGAGAATAGGCTTTGGTGTCGCTGATACCTTTTCCAAAAATATCTGCAAAAAGATTCCGGTTAAGAATAGCCAGGGTTAACACAAATATAGCCCCAAAAAAGAAAATTGCTGTAACCAGGCTCTCCATTCTTAGATTTGGCATTAGATCATAATTCAGGAATTTTAATGCGCTGAAAATATACCCAAGTAAGAAAAACGAGATCAGGATCGATAGCACGATCCACGGCCTAGCCAGGCTGTATTTCCTGAGAATAGCAATAATCCTGATGGCAAAAAACAATCCAATCGAGAGTATGCCAGCTCCAATGATCACGATGAAAGCATTACTTAATAACATCAGTCTCGTCCTTTTAGAAATCAATTCTACAATAAAGCAACAAGCATGCAAGTCAACACAACAGGATTGATAATTAGGAATCACTTATTTGGGGTGAAACAACAGAAATGTAAAGTATAAGTTACATAACCCAGGTAGTATCCACCATAACCATAAATTTTATTCATGAATGTTGTACTTAATTTACGAAATATGCCCTGACATGTCTATCTTATTAGAAAAAAGAGTATCAACAAAAATCAGCTGAGATGATTGTGTATAATTGAATCAAGTATGTCCGATATCCCATGACTACACCTTGTCAAGTTTGTGGAGAAAACCACCCTTTTATTGCTTCGTACTTGGATATTTGTCCAGAGTGTGCTCGGACACCAAGAGGAGTATCAAAAGCGCAAAGTGCGCATATAGCGGCACGAGCTCTGTTTGGGCTGCCGAAGAATCCACCTCGCACTAAAGATGGTGTAATCTGTAAGCTGTGCGCCTCTCACTGTGAGATTGGAGAGGGAGAGTTGGGATATTGCGGTTTAAGGACGGTCCAGGATGGAGTGTTTCGCCATTTGGCAGGAACACCCCGGAAGGGGATTTTGCATTGGTACCGGGACCCACTGCCAACGAACTGTGTCGCTGATTGGGTCTGTTCAGGCAGCCAAAAGTATGGCAAGCATAATCTTGCTGTATTTTATACCAGCTGCACCCTGGATTGTTTATTCTGCCAGAACTGGCACTACCGCAAAGTGGACCCGGAAGGAAGTGAGGGGATCACAGCTCAAGCTTTAGCCGATTGTGCGACCAGGTTGTCCTATTGTGTATGTTTTTTTGGAGGAGATCCAGCTTCCCAACTGCCCCATGCCTTAGCAACAGCCAAATCTCTGGCGGAAAAAGGGGTGGTAGTGTGCTGGGAAACCGCAGGTACCGCCAATCCAAAGTTAATGGATCGAGCAGTTAGTTATTCGATCCAAACTGGTGGGTGTGTCAAATTTGATCTCAAAGCCCATTCTGAATCGCTTCATAAAACCCTTACAGGTCGCGGTAACAATCAAACGCTGGAAAACTTTGCCCGGGCGGGTGGAAAATTCCAGGAACGTCCAGACTCGCCGTTAGTGATCGCCAGTACGTTATTAGTGCCTGGATACATTGGTGTGGAAGAAGTTCGGCGAATCGCGGCGTTCATTGCGGGGGTAAACCGTGATATTCCCTACGCTCTGCTGGGTTTTTCACCCCAATTCCTGATGAACGATTTGCCCCGAACTTCAGTTGAACATGCCGAAGCGGCATATCAGGCATCAGTCGGCGAGGGACTTACCAATGTCCGTATAGGAAATCGCCATTTGCTCGGATATGAATATTAGTTAAATTATGGATGAGAATTCCATGAAGGATACGATCCGTTATTTTCTACGATTTATCGATCCTTGATGTATAAATTACTAGAAAAGACGCTCAAGGGAGCGCCTTTTCTAGTAGCGGGGCCAGTATTCGAACCTGGCACATCCGGGGTATGAGATAGAGTCCTGACCTTATGGGCTTGGATCTTAAGACCTGGCTCGTATATAACCTTGCGATTTGCAGTTGATCGGAACCCAGCGATTATTAGGAATAATTATCCTACTCGTAAAGAGACAAACTGGCAGTCACATTTGAGATCTAGGACAGGAGCCCCACTAGAATCACTTACATATTTCTATGTTACACTTGCAGGTTGAATCTGCAAGGCATCTTCTCTTCTACTAAAGTTTTTGAAGCGATTAACCATTTGGAACCATACGTCCTAGCTTGCATGGTTGAGTCAGGGAAACAGATTGGTTTGAAGTACTCGAGCAGATTACCAACAATCAATTCGTCTTTTCTCGAATAAATCATGCTTAGATAGATCCCAAAATACTCTCCACCGTATTCTCTAAGTCTTCAAAACTCACCAGTAGAACATCAGGGGAGAACCGAGCTAGCTCATCGGTTGAAAACGAACTCGACGCTACACTCACCGTGCGGGCGGAGATTGATTTCCCGGCTTCAATATCGGAAGGAGCATCACCAATCGTGACCACACGTGTGCGCGTTGGATTCAGCCCATAATAGTTTAGGGACCGGTCTAGTGCCAGCCGGACTAATTCCTGCCTTGAAAAAACCTCATGACCATATGCACCAGCAGGAAAATACTTCTTAAGACCACTTCTCGCCAATAGTATTTTGGCTGTCGAACCCAGGGTGCCCGTTGCTAAGGCAAGGTATATGTTTTTTCGCTCCACAAGGTTATCTAAGAGTTCATTTACACCAGGCAATAAGCGATTCGTGAGATCTTCTGGAAGCGTCTGTTGCATTTGCTCAGTCAACATCAGCTGAACTCGTTGGAGGTGACGATTGATCTCTTCCTCTGGCACACCCCCTGCTTTACAGATTCTGCGTATTATTTCTTTTTGGGGGAATCCATACCGCTTACTCTTAGGTAGTTGATCTGGCACATTCCATACTTCCTTCACGACCTTCGCTACACACGCAATATGGTAGTCGAAAACATCAAGCAACGTACCATCGAGATCAAAAATCAATAAGGTGTTGATTTCGTTGTTAGGGGACATTATTTACTTTTGATGATGTTATCAGGTTCCACTCACTGCGATTGTTGCTTACGCCAAATCCCACAAATCTTTGGTCTTCTCAAGTGCCTCTTCTAGCTTCTTTATCTTCGCTTCCTCAAGCGGGAGCAGAGGTTTGCGGGGATAGCCAGGATCCATCCCCCGCAATTTCAAGATCTCATACGCTGTCGGAATCGAGGAACCAATGTGAAGAATATCCCAGAGTATCAATACTCTCTCCTGCCATTCCTTTGCGTCCACCGCTGAGCCAGAAAGAACAACTGAGTGGAATTTCTGCATGACCTCAGGGAACGGATTTCCTAAGCCGGCGATGCAGCCTCTCACACCCATGGCGAACGCCGGCAGCATGAGGCTTTCAGATCCGATCACGAAATCAAAGTCTGACCTCTCTATGGTGCGCATGGCCATATATAATTTTCCAATATCAAAACTTGAATCTTTAAGCCCATGAAGGCCCAGATTAGCCAATCCATTTAACAGCTCCGGTGTTAATGGGTTACCAGTTGTTTTTGGGTTGTCATAGGCATATACAGGAATCGTCACGGCATTAATAATCGCCTCAAAGTGCGCCTGGATCGATCGGGAGTCAGGCGAATAATAAAAAGGCGGAACCGCTGCGACAGCGATCGCACCATGTCTTTCCGCATGACGCGCCAATCGCACAGCGATTGAAGTTGTGATTGCCCCAACATGAGCAATTAGAGGCTTTTTCCTGACCGTAGCAGATGCAATTTCAAATACCATTTCACGTTCTTCAGGACTCATAAGAGGTCCTGAACCATAGCTTCCACAAACAAACATCCCGTCGACGAATTTCGACCAGAACTCAAGCAGTACTTCGAAGCGTTTATTATCAATTTGCCCTTCCTCATTAAATGGTGTTATGATCGGTGGAAAGATACCTTTAACCTTCATCGAATGTCTCCCTGTCTCTCAGGTTTCATATAAAGTTATTAATAAATAATCGATTTTGAATCTAAAACCAAGTGTGTGAAATCTCTCGTGAACCTTGCATTCAATCTGTCATATTGTTTTAATCGCCTTAGTGATGACTCAAGAAAGTTCCCGTGCTTCTCTAGCAATCCTCAACCATTCGGAAGCTGTAGAAGTTATCATTTCAAACTCACCTTTTTTAACCAACTCTGGATCCACAAGGTTTGATGCAGCAGCCACGCCTACTGCACCAGCAACAAACCACTCTGCGAGGTTGTCTGCAGACACACCGCCGACAGCGACCAAGGGTATTTGCTTCATAGGTGCATTTACTGCCTTTAGATATTCCGGTCCTGCTGGCATCGCCGGGAATAATTTAACAGCATCAGAGCCCGACTCCCATGCGAGTAAACACTCTGTTGGTGTGAATCCCCCAGAGAAACTTAACCGACCATAACGCTTGGTCATGGTAATCACTTCGGGACAAACCGTGGGTGAAACGATGAAATCTGCCCCCGCGAGAATCGCTAAACGTGCCGATGGTGGATCAAGCACAGTACCTGCCCCTATCAAGATATCCTCACCATATTCATCATGGATCCTTGAAATGTAATCAACTGCATGCGGGGTAACCAGAGACACTTCAATAATATCAATACCACCCTTGAGTAAGGCTTCAATTGTTGGATTGATATCCTCCTGTGAGTCAATCCGGACAATCGCCATTACACCAACATCGAAGAAGTGCTGCAACTTTTCAGACATGTGTTTCATTTTTCATACTCCATTCCACACAAAATGTGGGGATACGAAGGTTTTAATTAAAATCATCAGATCGATTTATTTTATACAGACTGTTACATACAGATCGGCATCCAATCCAAGTTCCCATTTATGTCCTGTCAATTCATTGGAAATATGATCAGGTAAAAAGAAATCACTAAACAATTCTACTGCCAGATTATGAATATTCTCTGATAATGTCTTAATGTGCCAACGGACAGGCAATTGTCGAGTGGGGATGCATATAACCGCATGACTGCCTGGCTTGAGCACGCGACAACATTCAGATAGAATCTTTTCTGGATCCTCCGCGATGTGGATGGTATTGACCAGACATATCCCTGTAAGTGTATTCGATCCCAAGGGTAAAAATGCCCCATCTCCTTGAATTCGCTTAATAACCTTTTCCTCGATGCACTCTGTCGAAGCTTGCAAAGAAACCAAATTGATATCGTAAGCGAGGACTTCAATTTCTTCGTTAACCGACTCCATCAATGCTGCACCAATTCCCATTTCGCTCCCCAAATCCATCACCCATCCCGGCTGAAAAATCTTTGCTGCCCATTGATATATTGAGGCGTGCATCAATATATCAGGGCGCTTCTGGATCTGATTCCAAAGAGGAACAATCTCTATCATTCGTCAACCTGCTTGTAGTGTGACCTCAGGCTTGATTAGCGGCATCAAAATCCAACCACCGCGAAGGATTTGTCACAAAAACCTGCTTAATTAAATCATCATCCCAGCCATACTTCTGAAGCCGCGGTATAAACTTTTTAATGATATATTCAAATCCAGGACCTCCACCATATCCTTTTAAATATGACCGACGCCCCATGTCTCCGGAAATCAATATCCTTTCCGCATGCCCGGAATCTATGAGACGGTTCAACATCAAAATACGCTCTTCATCTGTTGCATATTTAATTTTCGAAGGACCATCGAACATTACATTCGCACCCCGATCCGCGATCGAATCGAGATATCCAAAATCAAGATTCTGATCCAGATGCGCTATCCCAACCTTCTGTAGATTTACACCTTCTTGCTCTAACATATCCAATTGCTCATGCGCCATCGTCCCAAGAGTCGTATGCGTAATGATGGGACATCCGGTAATCTTCTGAGTCCGACCTGCCGCAAGAGTGTAACGCTCCTCTATCGGTCGGATGAACCCATAGCTAGTCCCCGTCTTGACGATACCTGCTCGAGCTTCTGTGTCGTCCATACCCTCTTGGATGTCTTTCAGGCAGAGATTCGTCATTTCCTCGACCGTCATCGCGCTTAGAACATCATCCGCGTAATCACCACGATTAAATCCTGTAATTGCTACGATATGAACTGGTGTTTTTTTAGCTACCAGAAGAAGGTCCCGGGCATCTCGCCCATAATCAATTGCCGTGGCATCGACAATCGTCCGTCCTCCAGCTTGATGGAAGAGATCAAGTTCGACAAGTATCTTGGGGATACTATCTAGTACATAATCGGAATCTTCTTGTATCCTCCACAAAGGCGGCCGGGTAAGGATGTGCTCGTGGGCATAGGTCAGGCCAGCATCAGATGGACCAATCTGTTCCAATACAGTTTGAATCATTTTGCTATCACTCCGTGTTTATTTGGAAAAGGGGCATGATTCCAAGTTTTACTATCACTTATTGGATCATGCCCCTTTAGGATGCAGAGACTGCAGAATTAAAATCAATTTTCAGAGTTACGATCAGTCGCCAAAGGTTTCCACAACGGGGGTTTTCTTTGACTGGCTTCGCATTAGCCAGAAGATGGTGACTAACACAACAGCACCGATGATGATCGAAGCGATCCCATAGGTCCCAAAACCTTCTACTCGAGACCCACCGATCAGGTTGATGATCCAGAAGACAGGAGCCCACAGAATATAATCACCACCGCCGAAGTTCAAACCAGTTCCAGCAAAGAATTCAGCCTGGAGTGGGTAGAGCAATAGCGCTGTTACATCAACGACAATGCCCATGATGGCTCCAGCTACGATTGCACCCACCCAACCGCCATGCTTATCACCAAAAACACCTGCGAGGGCGCCATCAAAGAAGAAAAAGATGGGACCAGGGAAGATGATGACCGACATACCGAGGGCTAACTGGACAAGCGTAAAAACGACCATAGCCGCAAAGCAAGACAGGAAACCCAGGATGACACCGGTAGGTGAGTACTGGAAGAAAAGTGGTGAATCAAGGGCTGGTTGTGTACCCGGCAGGATTCGATTTGCAATTCCTTCAAAGGCTGGGATCATTGCCGCCAGGAACATGCGGACACCAAACAGTACGACAGCAACACCTGCTGCAAAACCAAACCCCTGCATGATTAGCCATATAATCCAGTGCTGTCCTCCACTTAACCCCGATACCGCTTCTGCACCAGCGACCACGCCGATCAAAATATAGAGGATCGGGATCAGCAGAGCAAGCAGGACTGTATAGTCTGTTAACATGGATAAAATGCCGGGGAGTTCAATTTCGCTGCTTTTCTTCGAGGTTACAATTTTCCCTGCTAACGCGCCAGCTGGCAGGTCCATGGTTTGAAGGTGACCAAGTGTGAACATCCCATCCGTTAATGGCTGTGTGAAGGGACGAGCAATGGCGGGCATGATTGTCCAGAAGAGTGCGGTTATGACAGTGGCAAAGGCGATTAGCCCGGTTCCAGTCAAACCCAGTGCTGTACTCCCCATGATGGTCGCAATCGATGTGTTAAACAACATGATATGTCCAGTAAGGAACACATTCTTAAAAGTAGGCATTGGAAGGATCCGTACCAGGACGAGGTGCAGTACGAATGCACAAACAAATGCAATCGAAATCTGGACTGCAAAAGTCTGCATCGCCACACCAAAGGGTCCGAAGCAGTCAGGCAACACTCCTGTAACGCCAAAGGCGTTGTTCAGTAGACTGGTGATCGGTAACAGCGAACCAAGGAATACGCCAATCCCTGCGTTGAGGATAACAATACCTACCACAGTTTTTACCGTACCTTCGAGAACTTCATCCGCATCCCTTTTTTGCATAAGAAGTCCAAAAAGCGCAATCAGGCCCAGGAAAATCGGCGCCTGGATAAACACCTCTTGGATAAGAAAATTTATGACTTGCATTTTATTCTCTCCTCTTGATCTAAAGGTTCTTGGATATAAACAGTGAATATATTGTTTTTGTTATCTTATTCCTCCTTTACTTCGATTCTGCCTGTCTCTGCAAATTCTGTAAAATATGGACCCAGCAGTTCGTTTAACTCATCCTTATCAATGAAGGACTTCACCGACAGAACTGGAGTACCCCTGATCTTTCCTACACGAGGTGCCAAGTGATCCTGGGCGACGACAATATCTGATTCATGCCCTTTCGCAGTCCCAGCATCCGCTGCCACGATTGATGTCTTAACTCCATATTCCCTGGCGATCTTTTCGATGATTGTCTTTGCCAGAAGACTGCTGCCTAATCCACATCCACACACTGTCACCACTCTAATTCTTCTTGCCATAAAATCCTCCTCTGCAGATAAGTTTCTAATATTCTAGCCATGATGGTGGAATATTGTTTCCTAAATTCACTAAAATTCGCTTGAAAATCAATAATTTCACTCTCTAAAAGTCAATGCCCGGGCGGGATTATTTGTAAAAATGTCCAAAATTACATCCTCTGCGAAGCCCTGATCCTGCATGCGTTTTACAAACTGGTCGGGGACATAGGCTAAACCCGGGCCTCCTCCATAAGAGATAAAATAACTTTTCCTTGCCATATCCCCACCCCATACAACTTGCTTGCCATACCCAGCATCCACCATACCTCGTACGAGGTTGATGAAGGTGGATTCGGGAAAATACTTGACCCTCGAAGGCGTATCGTAGAGTAGATAAGCGCCGGTTTCCGCGATTTTGATATGGGTATAGAGATCTGGGTTTCGGTCCATGTGACCTACTGTGAAATATTGTGGTTCCACCCCAAAAGACTTAATTAACTCGACTTGTTCAACCCCCATAGTCCCCCTTTCGGTGTGGGATGAAATTGGCGCACCCGTCTCCTTATGTGCAATTGCCGCTGCTTTGAAAATTCGTTCGTCCTCCGTTGAGATATGTTGATATGGAGTGGTGACCTTGATGACCCCCGCTCTCGCCTTAACACGATCAATATTCGGACCGTTATAGCTATTTGCGTCCATCCCTTGATTGATTTCTTCAATGAAAATCTCAGCCATTTGTTCAGCTGTATAAAACGAGCGCCAATGCGAGTCAAGATAGAATTCAGATTTCTGGATACCAGTGGATGCAATAACATGTAAACCCGTTCTCTCTGCTATTTCAATCATAGCGCGTGGGTTTCTCCCGCATCCGATGGGACTCATTTCGACCATCGCCTTGCCACCAGCCTGCATAAAAAGCTCAACCTCTTGAGTAACTTTCTCGATATCATCAATCTTGAAGTCGGGATGCTTAAGTACGATCAAGTCACGGTCCATGATCAAATGACCGTGAGCATCAGTAAATCCCAGATCTTCAGGAGAGACCGATCCTAAAATTGTCCGAATTTCAGTCATTTTTCAACTCACTTATTTCTCTGGGTATCGGCTTGAATAAAGTATCCTGATCGAGTAATGCGCTCCGTAGTTGGGAGAGCTCAATATGACGCGGTTGGACATCCTCCGAGAGTGCTATCATTGCGGCTACTCCCGCGGCTTCTCCCATGGCCATACATTGAGCCGAATTTCTGGCTGAGGCCTGAGCCTCGTGGGTGGCACTTAAGCACCTTCCGGCAACGATGAGATTATCTACTTCCGTTGGTAACAATGCTCGGTAGGGAATCTGGTAGTAGCCATCCCCTTCGACATATTTCCAGTGGACGTCTTTACCAGCGTGATGATCCTCGATCGGGGCTGCACAACAACAGATCGCATCTTCAAATTGTCGACCTGCAACCACATCTTCCTCAGTGAGGACATATTCTCCAATCAATCGACGTGTCTCTCTAACACCGATATAGCTTGCAGTCATCGCCAGGTAAGCGTCCTCAAAACCCTGATGTTCGTTAATGAGAAATTGGGCATACTCATGGGCTTGGTGTCTACCTTCAATTTCTGCCTTCGTAAGAGCAAATGGGTCAATTGCATTAACATTTCGAACCCGGGTTAAGTTAGCATGTACAAAACCTGGATGCGGTGTGGGATGTATGGATCCTCCAATCCGTGTAAGTTTATATTTTCCGTTTACCTCTGCGTCCACCATTAGCTTGGTGCGCTCAGCTTGTGATAAGGAAAAAGCACGTTCATTATCCACGTTGCCCATGTAAAAAATAGTGCTGAGGGATTGAACCGGTAGCTCGTCCACCCCCGCCAATTCGAGTGAGGCACCTGCGCGCGCAGCGACGTCTGCATCGCCCGTCGCATCAATAACACAATCTGCTTTCACCTTTCTTAAACCAGCCTTATTTGAAACCAGCACGCTATCTATATTGTTTTCGTCCATTAAAACTTCGGGCACAAAGGAATGGTAAAGTAGCTCTGCTCCCGCTTCGATAACCATCTCTTCCAGGAGTATCTTTAACATCTCAAGATCATACGTAACCCCCGTTCCTGCACCAAAGGTATTGGGTCGTAAAAATGCCGCATTCCGGTCAAATAGCCGCTCAACGATTTCATAGGCAATCCCACCTATAACGCGTGATGTTCGATTTCCTGGACTGAAGAAGCCATAAAAGGTATCCACCCCCATTACTGTACGGCTTCCACCCAGAGCGTTTTGTGATTCGATGAGCAGCACCTTGACACCCTTGCGCGCGGCAGAAATGGCTGCAAGTGTCCCTGCTGCTCCACCACCAATCACTGCGAGGTCTGTTTCAAAGAGCAGCTCGTATTTACTCATCGTTGAGCTGCTCTGCCTTATCAAAGATTGAATAGATCTCCTCAACATTCATAGCTTTCAAGAGTTCTTCAACAAGATAATCAGTTGACAGAACCTCGGCGAGTGTTTGCAGTGCTCTAACATGGATATGTTTATTATTAGCAGCCAGACCAAATAACAAGATAACTGGATCATAATCAGGATGTCCAAAGTCAAGTGGAGGATTCAATCTCACTAAACTTAGCCCAGTTTCCAATGCGCCATCCTCTGGTCGAGCATGCGGCAGAGCGATCTGGGGAGCGATCACAATATAAGGGCCAAGTTCCTCGGCGGTTTTTATCATCGCCTCGATATAGCGAGGTTCAACAATCTGTGTATCGACGAGAGATTTGCCAGAGATGCGGATCGCCTCTCGCCAGTCCGATGCTTCTACATCAAGAGCAATCCGCTCAGCAGGGATCAGCTCCTTTAGTGATGGCAGTGCTTCTTCAGGCTTAGACATGTGTGTATTCCATTCGTTTTATGTTTCCTTAACACTCGTAAACTAAGCCATACTCTTTCTAAGGGCTGTAACCCATATTCTTCGAAATCTCCATCCCTGCTTGTTGGATCCATCCAATGAGCTTATGATCTTGATCGATCGAGTTTAGTCTTTCGGAAGGACCGCTTATGCTGATAGCAGCCACAACACTTCCGCTAAAATCATATATCTGAACCGCCAAACATCGCACGTCATGTTCATGCTCACCATCGTCCTTTGAAAAACCTTGGGATCTGATTTGCGCAAGATGCTTCATGAGCGTTTCGACGTCAGTGATGGTTTTTCCTGTATACTCAATCATCCCATTTTCTTGATAATAAGCACGCACAATATCTTGGTCCTGATAAGCCAGCATCACTTTACCAAGTCCCGTGCAGTATGCAGGTGCACGACCACCAACATGTGAAGACATCATTCCGATTGCATGGAGAGTATGAAACTTATCAAGATAAACAACTTCCATCTGATCCAAGATAGCTAAATGGACAGTCTCAGAGGTTAGATCACGTAGTTTCTTAAGTTCTGGTCGCGCCTGTTGACGAATATCAACGCTATCAAGGTAAGTACTTGCCAATTCAAGGCAGGCGAGTCCGAGCTTATATTCGTCAGTGTTGTCATCCTTTTGAATAAAGTTATAGCTTGACAACGTCGCTAAGATACGGAATACCGTACTACTGCTGATGGAAATCTCCCGGCTGATGGCAGTCAATGTCCTTGGGATTCCGTCAGAAAGCAATTTCAGCACGTTTATTGTTCGGTCGATAACTCGGATATTGTACCGGGTAATTTTGTTTTCCACGACCAAACCTTAACAAACCTATTGTTTAGAACTTATAATTTGAAATCTTAGAAATTCAGCGAAGGCGCGTTTTTCATAGAATGAAAAGTCTTTTTAGTTACTAATAACTATACAGCATATAGTCCTAATGTGTCAATGTTATATAAATCATTCTATTGAAAAAAAATCGTTTTTCTTTTGGATTCATCCCCTGGGTGTAAAAGCGAAAAACTGCGAAAGTAAGGTTTAAAAGGCATCTTTATTCAAGATGTCATTCTGGAGATTCGAACACAGGTTCCAGAGGTTAATGGTTTTAACCCCTTAGATCATTACCCGCAGGGTCTTTAGTCCAATTCTTGGTTCACCCCTGTTGAAAAGTCGTCTTAAATGTAAAAAGCGCCCTCTCAGGCGCTTTGATTTCTAGTAGCGGGGCCAGGATTCGAACCTGGGACCTCCGGGTTATGAGCCCGACGAGCTGCCACTGCTCTACCCCGCGTTAATAGTAGGGAGGCGATTATAGCATGGGGGGTAAACCAGGTCAAGGTTTGGTGTCAAAAAACAGTTCCCACCAGACCCGGAACAAGTTCTGGGGCGGGGGAATAGGTGTTGGTATCAATGTCGGGACCTGAGGTGTGCCTTCTACAGGGATCACAGCAACCCGGTGGTCCCCCTCCCGGATCCATTTGCGGTGCGCATATGCCCATTCCTCCACCGCAAGATCTGATTCTGCCCGCACAACCTCGGTCGCCAGAGCGCGGGTAGTCGCTGTCAAGGCGGCAATAGTCAATTGGGACTGATCATATTCTGCGGAGAGCCGGTTTAAATCGGAGATTTGCCCTCCGAAGACAATCATCCAGACAATCACCAGCAGCAGAAAACCCAGTAAAAAAATCGTTTTCCCTCTTTTCAGGTCCATATCTTTATCTTATCTCACAACCATCCGGGACGCAATCACTTCCCCATCCACCCAGTCAGCTGCTTATTAACCATTAATCGGATCTCGTCTCCTTTATAAAAAAAGTCTCTAACCCGGGGTTAGAGACTGGATCTGTGCCGAAGGTGGGAGTCGAACCCACATGGGCGTAAAGCCCACTACGCCCTGAACGTAGCGCGTCTGCCTGTTCCGCCACTTCGGCAAATAAAAATCTTCTTGCAGTCGGTATTTTACCCTGAGATTAGGTTTTGTCAACACTCCCCCCCGATCCCACGGCAGAAATCATTATTCTTCAGCTTTCCTGACCTTCCTGTTAGACGATTGATGATTGTTTTCCGCTTAGGGAACCCGTGCTATAATTCAGGCAGGTGTGTTCTATGAGCATGTTTCAAATCGGACTGAATCCAGCCAATCTACCCCTGAGATACTTGGGATATACCCTCCTGATCATCCTGATCTGTTCTGCTGCCCTGGCGAAAGTGTTCCGGAAATGGCAGCAAGGCAGATTCCCGCAGGGATTCCGCATGATCCAGGGTTTGATTGGAGTGACCTTCCTGCGATTGTTGGTTTTCCTAATCACCTACTTCGCCTGGAAAAAGGATCCGGTTCTTTCACCCTCCCTACTGGTTCTTGAGCAAGCTTCCTTTGTGATAGGCTTGATGTTAATTCTCTGGTTGTGGTCTTTCCCGGAGCCCAGCCGGAATGCAGATACCGCAGTTTTAACTTTGATTTCTATTATCTCTCTATTAATCATCCTGCAAACTTTGTTTCTCCCTTCCTTACTGGAGGGATTTACTGGATCCTTCCTTTTCTGGCAGGTCCTCTCCATTCTTCTGCTGGTTGTTGGGTGTGTTTTGATCTTCATCCGCAAACCAAATTTCTGGATCTACGGACTTTTTATGGGAGGATTTCTCACCCTCGGATCCATTTTAACTCTGATGAGTTCCAGTGTGGATCCGCTCCACCTGGCACAGCTGGCTGCTTATCCCTTGCTGCTGCTATTGGGGGAGCGATTTCCCATCGGAGTTTCTCTCCTTCAGGAGGGTGCCGATGAGGAGGATGAACTCCAGCGGCGAAGTGCCAGCGTGGATTACCGGACCCTGAAGATTGTCCAAGCGCTGTTTGATGAAAAGGAACCGGGAGATATCATTTTAAAGATCGCCCAAGCTACATCATATCTGATCCTGGCCGATCTCGCTCTGGTGATTGACACACCGGATGAACATGGAAAAATCCGCATCATCGGTGGGTATGATTTAATCCGCGAGGAATCTCTTCAGGCGCATACAATGGAGAGTAAAAGCGTACCCCTTCTTTCCGATTACATTCAGCGGGGTAAAATGCTCCACATCCCTGCCAGCAGCACTTCTCGCGACTTATCCCATCTTTCCAAAATACTCCAGCTGACCAAACCGGGACACTTGCTGGCCTCCCCGGTTCATATTCCCGGCGCAAATAAAACCATCGGCGTGGTTCTATTTTCCCCTTTTTCCAACCGTCCCTGGACTAAAGAAGATCAGGATTATTTAAGTTTGCTTTGTCGGTTATATGTGGCTGCCTTTAATTTCCGCCTGGCAAGCCAAAAAGAAGAACCCGATCAGGTTAAGAATACCATCCGTGATTTGTCTTCCCAATTGACTAAGCTTACCCAGGATAAACAACAACTTAAAGATGAAATAGTGCTGCTATCCAAGGAACACCAAAATCTTCTCTTGGATCAGGATTCTCTCAGAACCAAATATAATCAGCTGATGGTAAGGGGAAACGCCCTCCATCGTCATCTCGAGATGCTGGTTGATTTGTCGAAAAAGGAATCCACGGAAGCCTTACGGAAGTATATCGCTGTGATCGAAAAAGAAGTCGAGCCCATCGGTGAACCTCTGATATCCGAAGCGGTAGTGGAAGAAAAAACCGAGGACAAGGAACCTGAGGTTCTACCGGATAAGATAGATCCAGCGAGTAAAAGAGGTGCTAAAATTGAAGAAGCGATCCAAACCTGCCTGGAGAATGCTGACACGCTGATAAAGGAAAAGAAAATCAAAACTAAACTTGATCTACCAGATGATCCTCCCTTACTGCAAATGAATCACGCGTTATTCCAGGAAATTTTCTCCTTTTTAGTTTCCAATGCTGTAGAGGAAACCAACCCCAAAGGAGAAATCCTCATCCGAACCCAAATCTACGAGGAAGACCAGACCCAACACTTTGCACATATCAAAATCACCGATCAGGGAGATGGATACTTCCCGGATGAAATTGCAGTGGTATTAAATGATCACCTGACTGCAGAAGAGCAGGAAAAACTGACTCAGGTGATGACTAATCTATACGTCACAAAGAACCTGGTTGAAAATGAAGGCGGGAGAATGTGGGTTGAAAGCAAACCAGGGGAAGGGACAATCGTAAGTTTGCTGTTAGCTTTCCAATAGGAAAAATCCCTTGCTGACAAAGGTCACTCTGGTACAGTTCTTGCTACCGTACTTCACAGATCACACTGGCAGGGTAATAGCTCCACGTATACCGGACATCAGGTTGAAGGTGGACCGGATCAACGGATTTATACTCCGGGATAGTGGTAGGACACCTCCAAAAATGGGGGCTGGCTAGGAAATGGAAATTCCAAAATATGCTCAAAGATAAGCGTTTTCTAATTTTAATTATCGGTATTATAGTATTGGGATTTATTTTCCTCCTGCCATTGTTCAACGGGAGGTTAACCTATTCCGCGACACCGAAAACTAAAGTGGTCTTGCTGGATGCGCCGCCAGGATCTACTCCCACGGCAACCCCTTTTTCGCCCCTCTCATCCACTGCAACCTATTACCCAACAGATTATCCGACGCCAACTCCTACAATTACCCCCAAACCGGAGAAGTTCAAACCGGTCAGTAATACCAGAGGGGTAGATCCCATTTCCCAACCGGTTGGACAGGTCAATATTGTTCTCCTTGGATCAGATCAGAAATTCAAAGGATCCATTGGCAGAACAGATACCATCCTCCTGGTAACGGTAAATACCAAGGATGGCACGGTAAGCCTCACTTCAATCCCCCGGGATCTTTACATATATATTCCTAATTGGACTAATCAAAGGATCAATACAGCCTTTGCTCATGGAGGTTTTAAAAGCCTTCAAGATACCTTCCAGCATAACTTCGGCTTTAAACCGGATTACTATGTTCTGATCAACCTGTGGGCTTTTGAATACTTCATCAATGATTTGGGCGGGGTCTATGTGAATGTCCCTCGGACCATCTGTGATGATAAATGGGGCGGCGGTGCGTCTCATTGTGTGTCTGCTGGCAATCATCATTTTTATGGTAGAGAAGCCCTCTGGTACGTCAGATCAAGGATGACAACCAACGATTTTGACCGCAATGTCCGTCAGCAATTGGTGTTTAATGCTGTACTGGACCGCGTATTTTCTTTAGATACATTTACTAAGATTCCTCAATTGTATAACACCTATGTTAATAACGTGACAACAAATCTTGACCTGGCTACAGTTGTCTCCCTGGTTCCTACGGCTACCAAGCTGTCCGACAGATCCCGCATTCACCAATACTTTATCAATCAAGATATGGTAAGTTCTTGGATGACCCCGGGAGGTGCTCATGTACTGCTTCCAAATTTCAAAGCCATCCGCAATATCCTAAAAGAAGCGTTAAACTCCCCAGAGCCAGGGTCCAATGGAATCGAGATAGGGTAATGAGATAGATGGAGTGGAGAGTAAAAAGTCTGATTGTAGAGATTGGATGATGAGATTGTGTGAGGAAGAGCTATGTTAACCGGAAAAGGTATGTTCATTTGGATAATTCGGAATTGTCATAACGGCGATGTTAATGAAATTCTCAGAATAGCCGATCGGGCAAATTACAGCCATGTTCTGATTAAAATAGCCAACGGGATATACAGTTACAACTACGATTGGGAAAGGAAGATCGATCTGGTTCCTCCTCTGATACAGGCATTAAAAAGTAAGGGGATTCAGGCCTGGGGTTGGCATTATCTCTTTGGCGACCAACCGGGCCAGGAAGCTCAAAAAGCTATCAGCCGCATCCGGGAATTGGGTGTGGATGGTTACATTTTGGATGCAGAAGGTCACTATAAAGGAAAATACAACGCCGCAAAAACATTCATGAGCCAGCTCAAAGCTGAGATAAAAGATATTCCGGTTGGACTTAGTTCTTACAGGTATCCATCGTACCATCCCCAGCTTCCCTGGGATGAATTCCTGAAAAAATGTGACCTCAATATGCCTCAGGTATATTGGATGAATGCTCATAATCCTGGCGCACAACTGGCGAAAAGTGTAGCTGAGTTTCGAAATCTCACCTACACACCGCCTATTTTCCCAACTGGAGCCGCATATACTGAATTTGGTTGGACACCAAGAGTTTCCGAAGTAACAGAGTTTATGGAAAAAGCCAAAGCGATGAATTTACCGGGAGTGAATTTCTGGGAATGGTCTAGTCTCCATAATTACCTTCCCGCGGAGATTTATCGGACGATTCGGGATTTTGATTGGGATCCAGGTCCAAAACCTCCGGATGACATTGCCGAATTGTTTATTCAGGCACTAAATTCTCACAAAGCAGACCAGATCCAGGCGCTATACCAGGACAAGGCAGTACATATCACCAGTGAACGAACAGTGCAGGGGAAAGAAGCCATTAAGAGCTGGTTTACCTCATTATTCACTGAAATATTGCCCGATGGGGTCTTTAATCTGGCAGGTTTTACAGGAACTGGTAATATCAGGCACATCAGTTGGACGGCGAACTCATCTACCGGAGATGTTCAGAACGGGAGTGATACTCTTGGGCTGATAGATGGCAAGATCGCCTATCACTTCTCTGAATTCACAGTCAGTAAATAACCCAAGGGGGGAATTTCCAAATCAATCCTTAGAAACCGGGCGAACCATCTCCCAGGGGATCGTAAGCAGAGTCACTTGGTCATCCTCCCGCATTTCCACCACTTCTATTCCTTTTTGAGCGACCCGAGTTTGAACAGGGGCATCATCCAGGCGGGTGGATTTTGGTGCAAATTTCTTTAAATGTACTGTCACCCGCATTGTCCCCTTGCCGGCTGCCATCCCGGCTAACGAATCCTCTTCCGGGAATTTCCAAGCGATCACACCTTTTCCATACCTGCCCTGAATTGGAAAATCATCCTCTTTAACCCGCTTTGCCCTACCCGATGCAGTCAAGAAATACAGCTCTCCCTTCCTGGGCAGAGTTTCCATGCCAATAATCCGATCCCCTTCTTCTAGTTTCATGCCATTTACTCCGGCAGCCACCAATCCCATCGAGCGTACTTCTTCCTCACTGAAACGGATTGCCATTCCCTGGTGGGTTGCCAGAAAGATATCCTTTTTCCCGTCAGATAAGCGTATTGAGACCAGCTTATCATTTTTATTCACCTTAACCAAAGTGAAGAGCTGTGCATAAGGACCTGGCAGTTCACTGATTTCACTCTTTTTTAGCATGCTTTGTTCAGTCACAGTGATTACATGCCAGTTTTCATCCCGGTTGTCCTTGGGAGGTAATCCAAACACGGAAGCTAAATTATCACCTTCACTAAAGGGAGTCAGTTTCGAATAATGAGTTCCTTGAGATGGTTTTTCTGCTTTTGGGACTGTATGGGCAGGAATTGCAGCAGCTTCACCGCTCTCTGAAACCAGGTACAGTGTATCTCTGGTATTGACCCGGACGAGCCAGTTAGGCACATCCCAACCGCTGGGACGGGGTGGATCATCTCCCAGCGTTCTGGCAACTAGCCCCTCCCGGTTGATCATCACCCAAATATTTTCAGACGGGGTGAGCTGCGTGATCTGCATCGGTGCTGCTTCAGCACCCCCTTCCACCATTACGATCTGGGTCCGGCGGGGGTCAGCATATTTTTCTTTGGTCTCTTGCAACGAAAGCGCGACCACTTCCCGCATCTTTTTAGGAGATTTCAATAAACTGGTCAACTCTTTGATGAGTTTTTTTACTTTCTTATATTCATCTTCTATCTTCTTCCGCTCTAATCCAGCCAGGCGCCGCAGCGGCATATCCAGGATGGCCTGGGCTTGGATCTCTGTCAGTGAGAACTCCCGCATCAGGTTTTTGCGGGCTGTCTCTGCCGAACGCGATTTCCGGATGGTATCTATTACTGCATCCAGGTTATCCAGAGCGATCGAAATCCCTTCAAGGACGTGCTCCCGGGCCTGGGCTTTTTTCAGATCATATTCACTTCTACGTTTTACGATGTTGAGTCTGTGTTTGAGGTATACCTGTAAAGCACCTTTTAAACTCAGAAGTTTCGGTTCATCATCTACCAGGGCTAGCATAATGATACTGAAGGTATTTTCCAGGGTGGACCGTTTATAAAGTGTTTCAAGCACCTCTTCTGGCTGAGCCGATTTCATCAATTCAATGACGATACGCATCCCCTGGCGATCGGACTCGTCTCTCAAATCAGCAATGCCTTCCAGTTCCTCATCACGCACCAGTTTGGCAATCCGTTCCAATACAGTGACTTTCTTGGTCATGTACGGAATCTCAGTGATCACAATCCGGTGCCGGCCCCGTGACATTTCTTCTACAATCGCTTGAGCACGGACGCGGACCTTCCCCCTCCCTGCACCATAGGCGCTTTTTAACCCGCTTCTTCTTTGATCCTCTATGATCACGCCTCCGGTAGGAAAATCAGGACCCTTAATAAACTGGGTCAGTTCCTCCACAGTGATCTTATCCTTCGATTTCCAATTATTTAGCATATAGTCAAGCGCATCAACGACTTCACCTAAATTATGCGGCGGTATGCTGGTTGACATGCCGACAGCTATTCCAGTAACTCCATTTACCATCAAATTGGGGAAAGCTGAGGGAAGCACACCGGGTTCCTGTAAAGTGCCATCGAAATTTTCACGGAATTCTACCGTGTCCTTTTCAAGGTCTTCAAGCATCAGTTTCGCCGGAGAAGCCATGCGGGCTTCCGTGTAACGCATAGCTGCTGGAGAATCCCCATCGATAGACCCATAGTTGCCCTGTCCGTCAATCAATGGATAACGCATAGAGAAGTCTTGCGCCATCCGGGCCATGGACTCGTATACTGCCATATCACCATGAGGGTGAAGTTTACCAAGCACTTCACCGACGATGCGGGCGGATTTTCTATAAGGGGAATCTGGACCCATATTCATAGCATGCATAGCAAATAGGATCCTACGATGAACCGGCTTTAAGCCATCTCGCGCATCCGGTAGTGCTCTGGAGACGATCACGCTCATGGCATAATCTAGATAGGCTTGTTGCATTTCATCATTAATGTCGATAGGCCGAATAAGACCAATATCCATAGTTCCTCCAACTACAACACAACACGGAATACGATGGCAACGGTTCTTTCTCCACGTTTCGTATTCCGTAGTTTATCCACTTTAAAATATTCTGGGAAGCTAACCGTTGAGCATTATAACATGAAAACTCCGCTCCCCTTAATACTTACCCCAAAAGGCGACTAGTAAATAAAACGATCCGTAATCCTCAGAGGATTACGGATCGTAGAAATCAACCCAGAGGATACAGTTTCCTCGAAGGAAACTGTATCCCATTTCAATCATCCAACTACAGGTTCTTCTTCTGCGACGACAGCTTCTTCCTGGCCCTCATCATTGGGCTCCAGGTCGGATTCTGCTTCAGCATCCTCAAGGTCTACTTCATCTTCAGGGAGTTCCGGGTCAGGCGCAAAAGGACCCTGATGGAAACCTGTTCCAGCCGGAATCAATTTACCGATGATCACGTTTTCCTTTAAGCCAAATAGTGGATCTTCATCCCGATTGACTGCCGCCTGGGTAAGGATCTTGATCGTATGTTGGAAAGAGGCAGCTGAAAGGAATGAATCAGTATTCAGGGCTGCTTTAGTAATGCCAAGTAAAATGTCAATGTATTTTAGCGGACGTTTTCCTTCCTGCAGTAGTTGCTCATTTTCCTGCATTACAGCTATTCTGTTGCTTAATTCCCGCGGTAGGGTTTCGGAGTCACCGGAATCTGTAACGTTCACACGTGACATCATTTTAGCAATCACTATCTCAAAGTGTTTATCGTGAATGTTCTGTCCCTGGGATCGGTACACTTTCTGAACTTCCGAGAGCATATACTTCTGGCAGGCATCGCGTCCGCTGATCCGCAGAATGTCGTGTGTATTCAGTGATCCCTCGGTGAGACGCTGGGCAGGTTGCACCATCTCTCCACCTTCTACCGCCAATCTGGCGTTGCTCGGGATTTCATAATACTTCTCATCATTAACTTCGTAGGACACAATAATCGTTCTGCCCTCAATCCGAACCCGACCGTCATTCCTGGCCAGTAATGTATTATCAGCGCCCAGGGAGGCGAGGATATCTCCTTCTTCCACTTTGTCTTCGTCTTTGACCCGTTTTCTCCATCGTTTTTCAAGGTCATAAGAATCGCTGACCATTTCACTGTGAGTAACCCGGACCACACGCATATCACTATAGCGGTCCGATTTTTCAATACTCACATTTCCGGCAATTTCGGTCAGTACTGCTTCCCCTTTAGGTGCTTTTCGGGCTTCAAACAGCTCTTCAACACGGGGCAAACCTGTCGTTATATCACTGGCAGCCGCTACGCCTCCCGTATGGAAAGTCCGCAAAGTCAGCTGGGTTCCAGGCTCACCGATAGATTGGGCAGCAACAATCCCAACTGTTGCTCCAAGGCTAACCGGTTCCCCCCTCCCAAGATCCAGACCGTAACATTTGGCACATAATCCATACTCCAATTCACAGGTTAATGGTGAATAGACCTGGACACTTTCCACATGGGATTTCTGAATATTGCGAGCGATTTCCCGGGTGACCAAGGTGTCTTTTTCGACAAGGACTTCTCCTGTTTTTTCATCTACCACGTGCCCTGCCAAAACTCGGCTGAATACCCGGTCCTGCAGAGTCTGCCCTGCAACATCTTCAGAACGCTCCAGCACAATGGCACGGTTGGTTCCGCAGTCATCCGCGTTAATGATTGCATCCTGGGAGACATCCACAAGTCTGCGGGTCAGGTAGCCAGCATCAGCAGTCCGCAGAGCAGTATCCGCCAGACCTTTGCGGGCACCATGGCTGGAGATGAAATACTCTAGCGCAGTTAACCCTTCGCGGAAACTGGAACGGATTGGCAGTGGGATTATCTGGCCGGAAGGATCTGCCATTAAGCCACGCATACCTGCCAGTTGGGATACTGGTCCAAATCCACCTTTAGTTGCTCCGGAAACTGCCATCACAGCCATGTTGCCATGGGGATCCATGTTGGCTTTCACGGCATCTCCCACTTCCGCGGTGGTTTTCTGCCAGATATCGATGACCCGATCATCCTGCTCCTGTGCGGTCAATAACCCGCGTCGGAAGCTGCGTTCAACGGATCGGACTTTGTCCAGGGCTTCCTGAACGATCTCTTCCTTTTCAGGTGGAATCATTAGATCTGCTACCGCGATTGAGTATCCTGATTTGGTTGCATACTCAAAACCCAAATCCTTTATCCGGTCAGCAGCGCTGGTAGTGGTTTCATTATCACAGTATTCATATATCTCAGTAATCAGGTCCTTCACATCCCCTTTCACCAGTGACCAGTTAACAAACTGGACTTCAGGTGGAAGAGCTATATTAAAGATGGCGCGACCAACAGTGGTATCAATCACCCGCTCTTCAGATTGGTCCATCCGTTCCTGATCATCAGAGTACCAAGTTTCTGCAAGTAGTTTTATTTTAGTGGGGATTTTCACTTGATCTAGGTGATAGGCTATTTCTACTTCATCCACACTTGAGAAAATCCTACCATCACCCGGATATGATCGGTCATCATCGCGGGTGAGGAAATAAACACCCATGACCATATCTTTAGAGGGTGCAATAATTGGTTCTCCATTGGCTGGTTTCAGCAAGTTCCTGGTGGAAAGCATCAATTCCCGGGCTTCTTCAACCGCTCTTTTGGATAAAGGCACATGGACTGCCATCTGATCCCCGTCAAAGTCAGCATTAAAAGCGGGACAAACCAGGGGATGGAGCTGAATTGCACTCCCTTCAATTAGCTGGGGTTCAAAAGCCTGAATGCCAAGTCGGTGCAGGGTCGGAGCCCGGTTTAGCAGCACAGGACGGCTTTTAATAGCTTCCTCCAGGGCTTCCCAGACTTCCGGTCGGTTGCGTTCAATCAGCCGCTTGGCGCCTTTAACATTTGTGGCAAAACCGCGCTTCACAAGGATGGAGATCACAAAGGGACGAAATAGTTCCAGTGCCATTTTTTTCGGTAGTCCGCATTGGGACATTTCCAACTTTGGGCCCGAGACGATTACTGATCGTCCGGAGTAATCCACACGTTTACCAAGTAAGTTCCTTCGGAAGCGGCCTTTTTTCCCCTTCAACATATCACTCAGGGATTTCAATTCCCTTCTACCCCGGCGGGAAAGGGCTTTTCCACGCTGAGAATTATCAATCAAAGAATCGACAGCTTCCTGGAGCATCCTCTTTTCATTTCTTACGATGACATCTGGTGCTCCCAGCTCCAGGAGGCGTTTTAACCTATTGTTGCGGTTAATCACTCGCCTATAGAGATCATTCAGATCTGAGGTAGCAAACCGACCACCGTCCAGCTGCACCATCGGACGCAGGTCAGGCGGAATAACAGGCAGCACGGTCAGAATCATCCACTCTGGCTGGTTTTCAGTATTCTGGAAGGAATCTACAACTTTAAGTCTTTTGGTGGCTTTCTTGCGCTTTTGTTTGCTGCCGGTGGTCCTGATCTCATGCCAGAGCTCTTTGGAAAGAGCATCCAAATCCAAACGTTTCAGAATATCATAAAAGGCTTCTGCGCCCATTTCTGCCTGAAAAATCTGTCCCCATCGGGATCTCAATTCACGGTATTCAGCTTCCCCAAGGAATATCAGGGGCTGAAGATTAAGCAGTTCCTCACGCAAGCGCTTATATTCTGATTGGGCGGAATCCAACGCGAGGTCCAATTTGTCTCGTAATTGATTCATGTCCTGGGTTGTTTCAGCTCTTACCCGGGCGACATCCAGTTTGATGTGTTCTAGTTCGTTATCTTTTTCTTCCTGAAGACTTTCTTCAATTTCAGTCAATCGCTGCTTAACAACTTCTTGGATATTAGAGATGTGAGAGGTGCTGATCTTTTTACCTTTCTTAACAATCACTACTTCTGTTTCAGGGAAAATCAGGTCGTCCTTGGCGGTGGTATCAACGCTATCCTGGAGGGTTTTCTCAAGACGTTGCCCCTGTTTAATAACCGGTTCCAGATCTAAAGCAATCTGTTCGTCAAAACGGGATTTGATTTCATCCTGCTTGGTTTCCAGTTCAGCCAGGCTTTCTTCCCGTTCAATCTCCTTTAAAGTGATTTCTTCGGTGTAGTCCTTCCCCACCTCACCTTCGCCGGATGTAAACTTGGTATCCAGCTGGTCCAAAGCCTTCTTTCGTCCCTCTTCATCTACGTAGGTTACGATATATTGGGCAAAGTAAAGCACCCGATCAAGGTCTCGCCGAGACATATCAAGCAATCGTCCCAGAATTGAGGGGATCCTGCGGGAGAACCATAAATGAGCTACAGGAGCTGCCAGCTCAATATGACCCATTCGTTCTCTGCGGACAGCGGAGCGTGTTACCTCAACACCGCATTTATCACAGACGATCCCTTTATAGCGGATGTTTTTATATTTTCCACAATGACACTGGTAATCACGGGTTGGTCCAAAAATGGCCTCACAGAATAAACCGTCTTTCTCTGGACGCAAGCGCCGGTAGTTAATGGTTTCCGGTTCTAATACTTCCCCGTAAGACCAGCTGTGGATGATTTCTGGTGAAGCTAATCCGATTCGAAGTTTTTTTAGCCCCTTAGTTTTCACTCGAAAACCTCCTGAAAGTGTTTATCGCTCAATTGAGCTGAATCAACTTTCCCTCACCCAGGATATGCTGTAAACATCCAGCTGAACTACTCAGATCTTCTAACACGATGGCTCCTGTTCTGAAAACTCCCGATTAGAGAATTCAGTCTGGAATGCCCATGAACAATTTCAAATCTGAGGTCTGTGTTCTATAAAAACGCGGCACCGCCATGTAGAACAGATGTTTTAGTACCAGCACGCACAAAAACAAGCACAAAAGAGAACGCTCTTTAGCGCTCGCAATAAAGGAGGGGATTAAAATTTAACATGCAACAGAATATTATACAGGTTGGACGAGCACCAGTCAAGAGTGTGTTTGCCCAATTCGGGAGCAAAATTTGATCCCATTCTTCATCTTTCCCCCTTGTTTGCCACTTATGGTTACCTATAGTTTAATATTGGGTTTTATTAAGCTCCAGGACGAGTCTACCACAATCCCGATCATCTTTCCACACTTATTCCGATTTAACGATCCTCTCTGGCTGCCGGACTGGAATTGCTAGGTAAAAAGTACTGCCGGATCCCAGTTCACTTTCTACCCAGGCATCCCCACCGTGCCGTTCTGCAATCGATTTTACAATTGCCAGACCAAGCCCGGTTCCCCCTTGTTTATCCTTCTCCCGGCTTTCAACACGGTAGAATTTTTCGAACAATCGCTGCTGGTCAACCGGAGAGATTCCAATTCCTGAATCCTCCACCTCAAAAATGATCCGTCCTTCTTCCATCTGATAACGGACCCAAACCTCCCCTCCTTGCTGATTAAAGTTGATCGCGTTATCAACTAAGTTTCGCAAGGCCTGCTGGAGTAGCGCTTTATCAGCGGAAATAAATGGTATTGTCTGGTTGGGTGGGGAGACACGCAGGTTGATCTTTTTTTGGCTTGCCCGGATTTTAAAAGTATCAGTAATCTCAGTTACTATATCCGGGGCAGAGACCATATCCAGTTTTAAACCTACCTCAGCTTCAATCCGACCGAGATCTAATAGATTTTGAACCAGGTGAGACATGCTTTCCACACCTGTGATGATTTTATGAACATAATTTTGCTGCTGCTCATTTAGTTCCCCCACCATTTCTAGCATGGTCGCATATCCACGCATCAATGTCAATGGGGAGCGCAAATCATGGCTTACTGTAGCCACAAAATCCGATTTTAACTCATCCATTTCCTTCAACTGTGAGATATCCCGCAAAACACAGACTCGACCTAATTGGTGCTCTCCGGAAATCACCGGGGATGCTGTGGCCAGGAAGACACGACCATCGTCCAGTTTAACTTCTTTTGAGATCTTCCCTGCTGCCGAATCATTCAATAATTCGATAAGTTCCTGGTGTTTGGTGACCTGCTCGATTTTCTCTCCGATACCAAGTTCACCTTCAAGTCCTATCAGTTCCCCAGCAACTGGATTGGTTAACAACAGATTGTCCTGGTGATCCAGCACCAGAATTGGATCTGGCGTGGAAGCCAGGATAGCTGCCAGCCGTCTTCGACCAATCTCAGCCCTGCCAAAGAGAGCTGAATTGGAAGCAGCCAGCGCAGCCTGACCCGCCAGGGTGACAATAAAGCGTACCTCACTGTCAAGGAAATTATGAGGTTCCAAGTAGGCCAGCCAGATAGCGCCATAATACTGTTGCTCACGCTGCACGGCGACCACTAAGATTGCCCCCGGAATTGGGTTATCTTCCTTGAGATCAAGCAGTGGCATGCGGGCGGGATTACTAAGCATTACCGGGGAGCGGCCGCGGGCGATTTCCAGGATCTGGGAATCTAAATAACTGAAAGCTGTCGTGTCTTCGCCACTTCCAATACATGTCATCTCAGCATTTTCTGAAAAATGTTCCGGCAGGATATCTGCATCCAGGACTATCCTGGCTGAACAGGCGCCAATCTCCAATGCGGAACTCAGAATGGTATCTACAGCATCCGCCATCTCCAGAGAGGAAGCTACCCCTTGGCTGACTTTCAGAAGCCGGTTCAGTTCCACCATGCGGTTTTTTAAACTCCGACGCATTTTTTCAAATGCCCGCCGCAGCTGGCCAACTTCGTCCACGCGTCTGGTGATGTGCAGGGGATGACCCAACTCACCTTTCGTAATCCGGTCAGCTTCTTCAGTGAGTACATGAAGTGAGTCAGCTACAGAGCTCAATCCGATATACATTACTGCCATCGTAACAACGGCAATTAACAAAACTACGCCAGAGAGCGGCGCAGCCAGATCCAGTGCCAGCTGCTGCGCCCTGACAGCTGGTATAGTTAACATAACCGCCCAAGGGCGGCCTAAAGCAGAACGGATATACATCAGCTGTCGGGTTCCATCAGCAGTGGTTTGCTTCGAAAAACCCTCCTCTAGGGTGATATCAATACTCGGGAAAAACAAACCAAACAGGTTTTCTTCAGAGGAGTACAGAACCCGGCCTTGTTCATCCAGCAAATACCCCACTCCACCTAGATCATTGATCCCCCTTAGATCACTTAAGATCGGCTGAGTAAACGGGTTGGATTCCAGATCTGCCAAGCCCACCAGAACACCTTCTGGCAAACCATCTACTGACGGGATACTCCCTATAAAAGTAATCACCGTTCGATTCCCAATCCCGGAGGGAGGTGAGACATTGACTTGAACTGGCACTCCGTTTAATGCCGATCCCAACCCGGATAGAAATTCCGCTGTAAAGGAGGTATCCGGAATATCCTGGTCAGGATACGCGCCAATTAGATCATTGTTGATGTTAAATACAAATAATTGGGAAAAGAATGGAATGGCTCGAAAACTTCGCCTTAATACTGGATCCAGATCTTCAGGCGTAGTCATGGAGCCTGATAAATCTGCTGCATATTGACTGATCAAGCTTTGCCCGGTATTAAAGAAGAAAGGTATTTTATTTGTGGTAGTCCTGGCAATGTTCTCCATTTGAGCCTGGACCATTTTCTCAGCGGATCGCCCTGCAACAAACCAGTTTACCAGTAACAGGACCAGAACCAGGACCAAGGTTAACGAGACAACATAATACAAGAACCGAACTTTTATACTGGATTCAGACGGAGAAGGTTTCAGTTTATGTTTGATTCCATCCACCTGGGGCAGCGCCACCAGAGCGAACTCGGCGACTAATCCAGCCGCTGCGAAACTTCCCCCCAGAGCCGCCACCGCAGACCGGGAATTGGAGATCGCAAAATCTAAGTTTTCCACAATGGAACCAGAAGCCCAGAAAAATGCCCCTGTTATGATTAACGAGTAATGGACACCAGCAATTAGCAGGCTTGCCAGGAAGGGACGCCGGAGAATACTAAACACTGCCGTCCGATATCGCTGCCTGATCGCAACTGAAAAAAACAATGAAAAACTAACAAACTCAATAACCGTGAAAGGAGAATGTGTACCCCAATAAGCCAGGCACACTCCGGATAATAAAGCGATCAAAGAGGAGCTGATCGGACCCAGAATCCAACCGGCAATTACGGCTGGAAGGGCGGCTAAGATCATCAGTGCCCCACCAGTCGGTTCCAGCGACATATCCGGAAGGGGAATAGCACCCCATTGAGGTATTCTGAAACCGAGGAATAAGGCTGTAAAAGGAGCCAGAGTCATTAATAGTCCAAACAGGAACCACTGGCTTTCTTTCAGATCCCGCTGGTATTCCCGCCAATGCCAATTTCCAATTACGATGCCTAAGGTCATCACAACCAATACTGAGATACTCAACCTATCTACCGGCCAGATAATATACGCAGGTGAATTAAATAAGGTGAGTATGAACGGCATCATATCCTGGAAGAGGTCAAAAGGCGCTGGTCTGAATCCATACTCGATTATAGCATGGATCCAAGTTGGTTAAATCCCCCCTACCGGTGGCAGGTGGTGAGAAAATCTATAAGTACTTAGTTTATCAGATGTGGGTTACCGGACAGGATTCTCTCATAATCAGCATATACTCCCCGGTATGATTCAGGCAGCAGTTCTGCAATCCGGGCCATGATGATGTCCGTATTCTGTTGGCGCATGTTTCGGCGATCCTTCCCTCTACCAGTTAATGGGGGTAGGTGAAATAGGTCGCCAACTATCATTTGAATGGGAGGTTTTTCCCCCCTCAGCCCCTTAGATAAAAAGTCCATTGTGTTCCCAATGACCGCCACGGGAATGACAGGTATCCGGGCTTGATCTACAATGTAGGCAACTCCCGGCTTACCACGTCTTAACCCAGGTGTGTGTGACCGTCCTCCTTCTGGGGAGATCATCAGCGGGCGGTTTGACTCACTCGCTTTTTGGATCTGAGTAAAAACATCGCGGTCAAATTCAGTTCTCTTAACCTGAATACCGGCATAAAGGCGGGCAAGCAGCGCCTGACCGCGACGGTCCCAAACCGCAGCAGCGCCGATAATCTCTAATATCGTCGGCCAAAAGGCCGCTATTAATGGGACTTCAACCAGGGAGACATGATTAAACGCGATTATATACCGGTTGAATTCAGGGATTTTATCCATCCCATGAAGTTTTACCTTCCCTAAGAGACTAAAGACTCCTCGAAAAAAGAGCCGCAGAAATCTGCGGTTTATTTGAATTATCAGGGGTATGCGGTATTTATCAGGCATCTGTTTCGTTGTCTAACTTCCTGGCGTATTCCTCTATCCGGGATACTACATCAGCAACTGATAAGGTATCCGTATTTATTACAACAGCATCTGGCGCTGCACGTAACGGAGCAATTTCCCGGGTCGAATCCTTCTTATCTCGTTTTTTTAACTTCTTCAGAATCTTTGGGTAATCCACCTTTTCGCCGCGGTCTATCCGTTGATGAAACCGCCGCCTCGCTCTTTCTTCAACGGAGGCATCCAGGAAAATCTTCAGGTCTGCTTCCGGTAGGACAACTGTTCCAATATCCCTGCCTACCATGATCACCTTGCCCCGCAGACCAATCCGGCGTTGTTGTTGGGTGAGTGCTTTCCTAACTATGGGGTATGCTGATACTCTGGATACCTTGGCATCAACTGCGGGTTTCCGGATTTTCCAGGTCACATCAATGCCATCTGCCAGAACGTCATATTCCCGTCCATCATCCTTTGAGGGAGGTTTTACATCGATCTGAACACTCTCTGCCAATGAGGAAATCGCAGGTTCATCCTTGGTAGAAATTTTATTCTTTAAGGCAATCCAGGTCACAGCTCTGTACATCACCCCGGTGTCAAAAAACAGATAATCCCACCTCTCTGCCAATTGATTGGCGATAGTAGTTTTTCCAGATGCTGCAGGTCCATCAATAGCGACTTTACTCGGAAAACTCATTCCCACTCCTCAAACCAATAAGATGACCAGGATTCTGCATATAATTAGATCACAGCTAATTCTAAGTTATTAATTCTCCCCGCTCGGATCGTTAGGTCCGGACAGAATACCTTGTTGTACCCATAGGATTATATTCTCATTCTCAACCGGTCCCTCCCGGAAAGCAATCCAGCTGATCCAGTTATCCGGGAATATCCCTTTCCAGGCAGTTTCTGAAGCAATCACAAAATCCTGGCCGCGATAGATAGCAAGCGGCACTGGAAGATTGTCTTCCTCGTTCGTAATCAAAATAGGGGTTATTAATTCCGGATCGTATCCTTGATAGAATTTAATTTGCCTGTGTTCCCGTAACGCCCATCGCAAAGTTGAATTTCCATTGATAACTGCACCTTGAATGCTGTCCCATCGGCCAGTTTCAGTAACGCTTACTTCCGCAATTGTATCCAATAGCAGATTAACCTGCCCAGAACCGGATCCTATTGTCCACAGCGAGCGGGGATCCCCGGCGGCAAGGAATGCACCCTGCACCATAGTTGATAACATATAGATCCCTAAAACGCCGCTCACACCAAGTGCCAGCCCCTTTCGTGAGGTTGGCCAACCCCACTCAGAGGCGATAATTGTCATCGCAAGTATTCCTAGTGCCAAAGAGGCAGCAATCAAACCCCACTGCAGAAGAACCGCCCGTGGATTGCCCTGTTGTAAAATCATTCCTGTAAAGGTCAGCCAATTGAGAACAAATAGTATCGCGATCAACCCTGCAAGTGAATAGGTAACCCAGGTAGACTTAACTGATTGGAAAATTCTAACCATCTGCTTGGCAGCACTAACCCAGAGAGGCATCACAACCCAGATTAGGTCAGCTGCCTGTCTTCCTGGATAAAGAACGATCAAAAACAGGGAAATGCCAAACCAGAGACTGGAGATTTTCCCTATCTGGTCGTTCTCTTTCCAGGCGAATAGGTAACCCAGGCCACCAAAGATAATAATTAACGGATTACTAAGAACAGGAGCAACCAGTATATTTAAAACACTCACTCCGGATGGATTTATCCATCCCCATACAAATTCCGACAGTCCTGAGATCCAGGCACTCAACCCCTGCGGCTGAGAAAAGAAAAATGATCCAATCCCAAGTACAACCAGGGCTGGAAGGAAATAACCTCTCGCACCGGGCAATGGGGATTTATTCTGGTTTTTAGAAGCTGAAAACCTGACCTGAAAGTATTGTTTTGGTTCCATATATCGCAGTATCCCACTGAGAACCAATGTGATTCCTAACATCATCACTCCCAGCCAGAAATTGGGACCAGATAAGAACCCCAGAGAGAGAAATATCAGGCTCCATTTCAGCCTCTGCTGATGGAACATTACACCTGCTAACAAGGTGAATACCAAGGCAGGGATTGGACTACCCGCAAATCGGGAAACAGAAACCAAAGCAGGATCTATCGCCAAACCGGCAGCCAGGACCAGAGCAGGTATTCGTCCATATCGATTCCTGATAAAAAATGGAACCCAAACGACTAGACTTCCAGCCAGGGCTGGCCAGATGCGGGCAGTAAACTCTCCACTACCAAATATAAAATAAAAAGCTTCAGTGATGGATAAATAACTCACTAGGGAGCCGAACTGGATGGATTCTCCTTTCCAGATCTGCCAGGCTTGATAAGCCCAGGATGCCTCGTCTTCCCCCAAGGGATTCCTCCCAAGCAGTGAAAAACGGAGGATGGCGGCCAGGAGAAAGATTAAGCCATAGAGAAAATATTCCGTTGTGATTTTTGTATCTTTATTCATACCTATCCCATTTGTCACACTGTATATTTAACAATAGCTTGTGCGCCCGCCATTAATCAGGGGCTTGTTTTTGGCGTGTAAATCGACAGCCTCTCATTGCGATAGACTGTGATCATATTGGTATTAAACTTTTCTTCAAGTAAACCATTGGGGCAAAAATCTTTCCCCTCTTCATAGGTGGAGTATTCTACATCCCCCACCACAAGATATCGGACCTGATATTTTTCCAAGATTGCCTTGGCAATCTCCCAGTTATGCGTGCAGTAAAGAACTGCCAGGTCTTCTTTTCTAGGCATAACAAGCTCACCGCCACCACGCCATTGAATTTCATGAAAATCCCACCCAAGAACATTCGGCTTTCCGCTGTAAGTTGCCATTCTGGCATGCGATGAGCTATAACTCCCTCCCACAGCTTCAGCGATCACACCCGGAGATGCATCCCGGAGCCATTTTGCTGCATCCGCATCAAGGGGAGTATAGTTATAGAAAAATTCCCCGCCATCCAGTGTTAGCCCCCCTTCCCTCGAGAAGTTGTTAGTCTTGGACTGGATGCTGATAACTGGGTAAAACAAAGCCATGAACATAGATAACATCATTCCCGCAAACACAGCATATCGTCCTGGAGAATCAAAGTTGCGGAAAATGGAAATTGTCCCATAGGCAGCGGCCACACTCCACATCAGCCAGGCTTGATAATAAAACTTAAAAATAGTATTGATCCTATAACCAAACAAATCCCTCAGAAAAACAAACTCGGGAACCAGGGTCAGAACCATGCCGCCCAGTATAAGCAGAAGAATAAAATTATCCGGATTGACAGTTTGTCTAGTCTGGTCACTTTCAGGTTCAATCGGGGTGCGGCGGTGAAAAATCAATCCAAAACTCAAGGCAGACAATACAAAGAGAGTGATTAAAGTCCCCGGTATGGTGAACCTTCGATAGAAACCCTCTGCTAAAACCTGAGAGAGAGAGGAACCACCAACTGATCCCAGGAACAGTTGTACCAGGGGTTCACCTCCATTTCTGATGGGCAGCCAGTTTATGAACCCGATCAGGGCCAGCATAAAGATAAACAAAAATATGATTAGAGTGCCGGAGAATAACAAGCCTATTTTAAGGTTTCTATCGGCTTTGCGTCTATTCCAGGTTATTATCAACCAGGCAATAATCGGTATCAGGAGCGGTCCAAACATTACCCAAAATTGGGATCCCCTGGTGATATACAACACATTGGGTATGCCCCCCCCGGCCTGAGAAGCGAAACCAAGGAACCAAGGTAGATACATTATCGCTCCGGTGATACCGAGGGTTACTCCCAAAAATAGAAATTCTCGCAGAAGCTCTCCTATAGACCAGCTAAAGCGGTCGCGGTTGTTTTTTAAGACATATGCGCCCGCCAGAACACCAACATACATGGGAAAATTCCATGTATTAAGGAAAGCCATTCCTCCTGCCAACCAAGCAAGGACACCGAAGAGCAAAGGTGATATTTCAAGCGGGATAATACCCAGCCAGCGGAAGGAATCATTTTTGGGCTGCAAGTAGAGTTCAAGGGCAAAAATAAGGATCAGAAATACAAAAGGTAGTGACAGGACATGGGGGTGCAGATCAGCCAGCAAAAAAGAGAAAAAAGGAAATTCACTGATAACCTCTTTTCCGAAACCAGAATAATCATAATCCTGTATCACCCGTGAAGCCCGCCACCACCACCAATGACCGAAAGGAGATCCTGTTGGAGGGGAGACCAGATCCTGGATATCCAGCCATTTCCAGAAAGGTGAAACTAACAGACCTTCGGAGTTGGTCCTCCAGAAGGCTCCTTGGGCGTGAAGAAAATGCAGGAATCCCTCCCAATTGCTGATGATCAGGGTATAAAAAGGTCCCAATAAAGCGGGCAGGATAGATGACTTCCAGCGTTGATTAGTCAAAACGCACAAGTTGAACACGATCCCATACGATCCCACAGCAGATAATGAAAAGATCAGCGAAACCCCCAGGTTAAAAGCCACACTGCCCAGCGTTCCAGCAATTTTGGCTAACATTGCGATCATGATATAACCAAAATAATAATAGGATATTGCATACCCGGAGAGCCAGGGATCATGGGGAGGGAAGCTCTCCGAATGCAGTATGGCATTGATGAATGCCAATTCCATTGGTTTTTCTGTGCCAAGAATATCCGGATTTAAGGAACGGATGACAGCCCAGCCTGCAAATGTTATTAAGAATAAAATTTCAGTAGTGATAATCAGTGATCGATACTCACGAATCCATTCCCCTAGTTCCGTTCCCCCTTTTTTCTGGATAACAAATACGCCCAGACTGACAGTTAGGAGCAGGGTGAACAATAATCCCGCCAGGTTATTATTGGTGATGCCCAATCTACCTAGAATCCAGTACAGGTATCCCCATAACAGTAAACCAAAGATTTTCGAGAAGGCAACTCCCCTGTCAGGTAAATTTGGCACTAGGTGGAATATCACGGGAAATGATATCCATCCCAGTGCAGTAATGATCAAGTACCAGAATATGAAATCTAACATTAGAAATCCGATTGTCTATTAGTAGGTCGTGAGAGCTTGGTAGATTGTGGTCTCCTGATCATGGTAGACCGTTTTCCAAAGGATTCCCTCGGCAACCTCAAATTTTTCTATCCCTTCTGGTAAATACTTCGCCCGTTCCAGTTGTCCCAAAACAATATACTGGACGTTATATTTTTCCAGGAAATCTCGAGTGAATCCTAGATCTGTGGTGTCATAAAAAGTATTAACATCATCAACCCGGTTGTACACCCACTCATGCGGTGTGAGATTTCGCTGCTGGCGTTGATGCCAATTCCAACCTACCACACCGGGCAAACCTGTATAAACAGTGTACCTTGTGGCCCAATGATATTCAACCTGGTTTGCTTCCACGATCACTGGTGACCCTTCAATATTATCCTGCATCCAACGGATTGCCTGATAGTCCTGAGAAAGATCGATGGTTGTGTTCAAATCAACATACTCAGCCTGCAGCATGAAGGCCATCCCGTCTAAGGTATGAGGAGCTTTCATAGCCATTCGGTCTTTGATTTTTGCGACCCCGCCAAGCAAGGGGTAAAACGCAGCACCGATGACTAATATATAAAAGACACTTTGCCAAGCCGTGCGGAGCCCCGGAATCCACTTCTTTACAGAAACTGCCAGCCAACCAATACTGGCGGCTGCGCTGACTGCAAACAGGGTCCAGGCTTGAAGATAGAATTTAAAGACTGTGTTCATCCGTCCAATATCCCCCTCAATATAGATCAGCTCTACCATCAAGGTCAACGCCAGGCTTGTTCCAGTCAGGAACAAGACAATCTGCTTCGTCAAAGGCAAGCCTGGCCTAAAGATCAGGATTCCAGCCCAGACCATCAGGGGCAGTACAATCCAGATAATTCGAACACCTGATCCAAGGATGACAAAACCCTTCAGGTCAATAGGGTTTTCAAGCGTTACGCCAAAACTGACCACAATTACTATCAGGCTTAGGATCCCAGATAGAATCAATTCTCTGTATTTGTTCAATTTCCGGAGAGCGGAAACCGGGGTTGTCGCCATCCAATTAATTGTCTCAGATACCATCCAGGAGAATATTACAAATAGGAATAAACCCCAGTGTGTGAAGTAATCATTTAACGGTGTATTGGTTCCGTACCAGGGCTTGATGCTGGTATACCCCTGACCGTACCAGTCAGCATAGGGCTTAAATAGGATAAACGCAAAAACAACGAAGGTAATCAACTGGAGAAGGGATCGGAACCAGTTTCCATTCTCCCTGGAAATCTCCTTAAAAAAGGAATAAACCAGGGCGGCCATCCCCAGGGCAAGATAAGGATAAAAATCCCAGGTGTTGGTCGGTCGCAATACACCAACTGCCAGAGCGCCGAAAAGAGCCACTCCCAGCATATTAATTAATCTAGCTGATTTTTGTTCAGTATTCAGGGTGGATTTCACGACGGAGAGCGCCCAGGCAATCAATAGTAAGGTGAGCGGGAGAGCGATAAAATGCGCATGCAGATCACCATACAGGAAAGTGAAGAACGGAAACTCCGTGATCGGTCCTCCATGCTCTGCTCCAATTGTCCGACTTGGGTTCCAGTACCACTCATCAAGCCGGTAATGCAGAGTTTTGGTTTGGATGAGCCGGACAAATCCTAAGAGGGTCCATTTGAATCTCTGAAAAAAGTCTCCATCCAAAACGTTCACACCACCAGAGGCGAGCCGCTGCAGCCCCTGGAGAAACATCCGGATGATGCCGAGGTTTCCGAATATGACCATGCCCAGTACGCTAGCTCCACCCGCCAGGTAGGGCATCCCCTGCTGACCTTCTCCTGATTCGGGATCTCCTCTGGATAGATTCCAGGCAAGAGAAAATGCACCCAATCCCAACATCATGAATATAGTCGGCAAGATTAGATTATAGGCAAGCGAAGGCATGATCCCCAGTAGTTTTACCAATACACCAACAAATACAAATCCATAATAGTAATAATTGATATATCCCCCCGCAAACCAGGGATCATAGGGAGGGAAGGTAGTGCTCTTTAATACGGCATTAAAATAAGAGAAATCCATCGGTTTTTCGCCACCCTTCCAGGGATGCCATAAATCGGGATTGCCATACCGAATCAGCAAAGCGATGATAAATAATGAAACCGCCAGGATTTCAACGATCAGGTAATATTGCTTCTGCTTCTGCCACTCCTCAAGCAGTGATCTCCGCTGTAAATATCCTGCAAAAACGCCGCCAGCGGCCAGGATCAGGAGAATAACAAAGATTGTGACTCGCAGGGTTGGTATCCCAGATGATCCTGCCAACCAGACCAAATATGATAACAACAGCAAACCAAATGTGCGGGCCAGAGGATACCCGCGGTCTTTTAGCCCGGAGAGAACATAACGCATCAAGGGATATACCAACAATCCCAGTAGGAAAACACTTCCATACCAAATAAGTACAGCTATAAACTGATTACGGTTATATAAGGCTTCCGGATTAAATAGTTCGCTCCAGGTACCTCCTTCCTGCTGTTCAGCCCACCGTTCGGGAGGAAGCATTAAATTGCCCGGATGAGAATCGGCCTGTTTTGGTGTGACGTGGATTACTTTGCTCAGATCAATTTCACCCAGGATTTCAGCTGCTTGTGCTAAATCAAAGTCAGCTGACTTCTTAAAAATGAACACTTTGGGGTGATCGTAGACCGTAAATGCCTCTTCTGAGGGTTGGTCATTGATCTCAATTTGACCAAATTGGGGATTAGATTGGAATGTCTGAATGAGATCAAACCCTAAATTGCCCTGATAGGTGCCTGGAAGCGCCCAATTGTAACATTGCTCAACACTGATATCAAACGAACATCCTATCAGTTGGCGGTAATATTCTGTTGTCAGAGGATATCGTTCCTGGACCCGGGTTGTTGTTGCCCATTGTCTGCTGGAAGTAATCAGGATATATTCTGCCTGATCCAGCGTGTTTATTAACCGGTCCAGTTTTTCGGGATTATCATCCCAGTACATCTCAAAATTCAGTCCCCCCTTGTAAATTCCGCCATAGGGATCGTATCCATCCATCCTGAGAGGCAGTCCGTCATCCCAGGAACTTTCATTGGCAATCCCGGTCCCGTGAAGAATGATTGCCCCCCCAGGATCCTTCACAGATACCAGCAGCTGATAAACCTGCCCGGGGATAAGCTCTATTGGTTGATTAAAAGTAATTTCCCCTTTAGATTTTCCCTGACTGAAATAAAACTTGCCCTGCTCACTTCCCAACACCTCCCCTTCTAGATTATTGAGGGTGATTTCCAGGGTCAGCGGGTTAACTTCTGGATTTTCATTTATGATTTCCGGGAAATAAACGGCTGTTAAAGTGCCCTCTTCTTTGGGTTCAAAGCTTGTCAGCCAGTTGGTTTCCTGCTGAATAATATTTCCTTCTGGATAGGTCAGAAGCTGTTGATTAGGACCGTCATCTGTGTTAATGATCAGTGTGGCAGGACCAGGTATATTTTGGAATATCCATCGTGTTGCTGCAACCCGCGGATGCGGATTTGTATAAATCTGGGAAAATGCATAAGCCCAAGCAGCAGTGAATAAGAGTGCGATTATTCCAGTTGCTGCTAGAATTGGGCGAAGTATTTGGGGAGAAATTGTCCATTTTAGGACCTGGATCTGGTCATTTTTTAGACTGTCCCAGAGCTCAACCAGAATCCAACCAGCAAAAACTGCCAGGAGGGGATAAATCGGCATCTGGTAGCGCATAGTGCTATTCCACAGCAGAGATTGCCATAAAAAATATAATCCAGTCCAAAACCAAATCACCAGATGGGATTTCCAAGTTTTCCTGGTAACTATTTTCCAGCCCATCCAGACAAAACCGGACCAGGCCAGAATACCATAAGGCAATCCCATTCCCCACAAAACCATATTCTTAAAGGAAAACCAGATCGGTCTTCTAGCCCACTGCAACGCTGGCGGAAAATCAACATCACCGGAAGTTTGAGCGCGGAGCGATTTTAAACCATCAACCCAGAGAGCATTTAATCTGAAGTTAAAGAATCCCGGTCCGTTGAACGCGTAAGGCTGAAAGATACGGAACGAAATTAGGCTTACAAGTGCTGCAATTACCAGATACAGGAAAATCTTCGGCGCCAGCAAGCGTTTCTTTTCTGGAGAAAAACCGGACCAATGGATCAAAGCCGCCAACGGAAGGGTAATTGCCACCGGAGCAGCGTTAATTTTTGAGGCAACTGCCATACCTAGGGCAACCCCAAATAACAGATAGGTAACCAGGTTAACCCGCTCATCCTTCGCAGAGACCACTTTCACAGCAAAATAAAATGCCAGTAGAGTGAAAAAAGTGATAAAGGTATCGACTGTGAAGAAATGAGATTGTTGGATTTGTAAAACCGCACAGGCCGAAAAAGCAGCAGCAATCAAACCCACGCGGTGATTGTATAACCGTGAACCCACCAGGAAAACCAGGAATACTGTCAACACATCTGCCACAGTTGACAATAAACGACCGACTAGATAAACATTGCCGTATCCGGATTGACCGCTCCATTCTGCCACGTAGCGCACAATGAAGATTGGTAATGTCCCATAGACATAAAAACCGTGACCTCTATTGTGCGGATTCAGGGTTGATGATCCTGTGTCAAAATATTCAGCCACGCTTTGGACCGGTTCAAGACTTGATTCCACCATGGTCAGGAAACGTTCATCCGGGTGTAAATGTTGTTCCTCATCCCAATCGATACCCGAAATTCGCAAGGTTCCACCGACATATAATACGAGAATCAATAAGAAGCAAATCAGCAATCGGTATAAAATTGACTTCTTGTTATCGGACATATCGTTCGATCCTGAAATCGCTATTGATCAGATTTATGCTATTGGGATAACCCAGCAGGAAAATTGGTCCCCTTTTTGGCAATAATAATGATACTCTCTCCCCAGCGTGGGGGGAGAAATATCCATCCTGTAAGAGCTTGAAATCCTCCCAGAGAACCGAAAATCAACTTTTGAATTTTTTCTGGAACGAGGGGAATATAAGGTGTGTCCCAGAATCCGTCTGAGAAAACCTTCTCCACAAGAAGCGCTCCTTCATCTCTTAGAAGACCGAGCCACTCTTCAGGAGGTTTTAATGATATATGGGTCGGATCCTTATAACCTATCCAATCTTCACCCTTGATAGGTTTAAGGAGTGAATCAAGGTTGGGTGCTGAGAGAATTAACATTCCTCCGGGAGCCAATGTTCGACCCAACTCCCGGATAGCTTGTTCAGGTCGGGGTAAGTGCTCCACAACATGTTTGATAATAATAACATCGAATGAGTTGCTGGAAAAAGGTAAGTCTTCAACTGAACCCAGAGAGAATGAAGTTTGTGGCGCTTCTTTGATTGCTTTTTGTAATGCCCACTGATTCACATCTAACCCATAAGTACAGAATGTGCCCTCAAGCTGCCCGACTAAATGTCCCAGACCACAACCAACTTCTAATAATAAACCACTGGGTGGACCAAATCGACGGGCAAGATTAGCATAAAATCTATTCGACCACCAGTACTGGCTATACTTGGCAAAAGACACATTTTCATAAGTCTCAGTCTCGAAATAGTCTTCATCAAACTTTCGATAAAAACGAGATCGATCACTTTCAGGTTGATTGTTCGAGTCAGATTTCATTTTTCCAATAAATGTATCCAGGAGAGATAAAAGGTGAATAGTGAAGTTTTAAAAACATCCCTGATTATGGAAACCGGCAGGGGACTGGGTTCCTGTATGGTAAAGACGCGTTCATCATACTGGAAAGTTTTTATTTCCATACATTCTTAATTATTTACTGCAAAACATAAAACAGGATAAAATTTCTTCCCTCGACCTCAGATTGGTAGGTTATATTGATTCCATCCGGGTACATGTTCTTGAGAATGTCATAAGTTTCCTGGTCATCTGGTTTATAGATATATAGTTTCGGGGGGGTTATCCCGGATGTTGCTTGAATATCATGCTGCCAAAGGGCGTAATTTTTCACCTGCCCAATTGCGTGAATACCAACCAGGCGGGTATCGACCCAATGGGGGTAAGGTACTACCCAGGCGTGATCCTCGTCTCCTATGGTTTCTGAAAAAAGGGCAATCACCCCTCCAATTTCAGACGTATTCCAGGCACCATTCTTAAATTGCTGGTAATAATCATCGAATACTAAGTTGGCATTCACCTTTGCGGTTCCTACTAAAAGCAGCAGGACTAACCCCGAGGCAACCCATTTACCTCCCCGATATGAAGATAACCTGGATTTCAAATTCGTATATATGTTCTCCACTGCAATGCCAATCACAATAAATACCGGGATGATTGCACCTCCAGCTCGATTCAAGGCAGGGTTTTCATCCGGAAAGGCGATCGATAGGGCTGAGGGTAGGATCATAAGGGGAATCCAAAGCACTAAAACCAGATCCAGCCAATGCCAATATTCACGATTTCGCTCCAGGACCAAGAGAGCAGCCAGGATGAATATACCAGCTGCAAGGAAATCTAAAGGCAGAATCAACAGCAGTAAAATCAACAGCAGTAAAATCAAATCCATCCAATGCCAATTTCTGCGAATACGCACCACGGTCAAGATGACACCCAGGCTGAATAATCCGGCTGAAAAAATATCTAACGGCAGAATAAACAGGGCTAATATCAGCAGCCCTAGAACCAAATCCATCCAATGCCAATTTCTGAGATTACGCACCAGGATCAGGAGGACACCCAGGCTGAATAAAGCAGCCGAAAAAATGCCTAGTGCCGGTCTTCCAGTAACAGAATGAACCCAGATGGAGCCATTATCCCATTGGAACATAATCAGCGCTTTCCACATATTCGAGAAAAAGGTACTGGCTGGGGATCCTGGCAGTGGATGCTCAAAATCAGTCAGGCGGGTTAGCATCCGATAGGCAAAAAGATCATATTCGGTGATGGCAAACCGCAGCAGGGGAAGGAAAATCACCAGAGAGATTAACCCCACCAGCAGCAGGGCAAATACTGCTTGACGGCGGTTGTTTTTGGAAGATGTGTCCAGGAAATAAATCAACAAAGTTACCACTACGACCACGGGAACGACCCTGAAAGGACTATAGCCGTGCAATCCCAACCCGAGCGCAAGGCCAGCATAGAGGAAATCATTCCAGCGCTTTCTTTTGAGTCCTCGGATCAGGAAAAACAAGGTTGGCGCAGCAAAAACTGGATAAAGTGCAAAACGCAGTGCCACCCGGGAAATAACATTCGGCCAATAGGCAACTCCGGCGAAAAACATTGCCAATAAACCAACTTCTTTGTTTTGGATCTCTTTTCCTAGCAGATATATAAAGGGAAGTGTGAATAATCCCGCCAGCGAGGTGCCTATTTTTAAGCTCAAGAATGAAATCCCAGTACCGAATGTTTTCACCACAGCTGCCGTGAGATACATCTGAATGGCTTCCCGACCGGTATTTCTGGGGAAGAAGATAGAATAATTTCCCCGGAGGACATCTGTAACGTCGATCAGTTTTTCGGCGTGATCGCTGAACATTTCCGGGGGAACCTGATCAAGTGCATAAAAACGGTATATTCCCGCCAGAACAAATACACCTGCGACCAGCAGACCCCAGGGGGTAAATGTAAATCCTCCTTCCCGGAAGCGCTGCCAGCCAGATTTGATTTTATCCCACCAATTTTCAGGAACCCAGAATGACCACCAGATTAAACCGAGGGCAATAACCCATAAAGATACATTGATGATAGTAAATAGGTTGCCAATAAAAAACAAGAACGCCAGGAAAGAAAAAATACTGCCTATCACTAAAGGAATCCATCGGAACGAAAAATCTCCCGCTTCTTCCTTCTCAGGTATTAAGGGTTCAATATGCCAATTCCTAAATATGATTAAAAGGAGCAGGCTCCCATAAGCTAAGATATACAAGAAAATCAGCAACGGCTTTGACTTATTATCCGGTTCACTGAAAACCTGGGCAAAAATGGCGAATAAAGGGGGTAGCAGGATAAATATCCCCATCCAGAAACCTTTTTTCGGTTGATCACCAGCAGGTTCAGAAACAGGTGGTTTCGGAATTTCCTCTCCGGCGGGAATGGTCACTTTACTCTTCCGCCAGAAAGCCAATTTTTCTAGTACATAATCCAATACACTTGGTTCATCCATAATTTCCTGCTCTTTGTCAGACAGATTTACTCAATCCTTCTGGTAACATAAAACGAATATACTCCCTCTTCACTCCGGGGAGACTGATCATAATGACGTTCCACAATTTTACGCGTAATTGATAAATTCCACGCTGCGGGTGCCAGTATCCACCCACCGAAAAGGGTTTTACTTACCCAGGAAGGTATACCAAAATAGTGTCCCCATTCCAACGTATGCAGCGCTTCTGGTGAAAAATAATGCCACCATTGTTCAACCACAAAACCATATTTCCTTAATCGAGCTTCCCAAACTTCAGGCTTATCACTATGCGATATTTTCGAAATCCGGTTAAAAAAATCTCGATACGAATCTCCTAGTCGCTTTAATCTAATTCGATCTAAGAATTGGCCTATAGAGAGATTATCTAAAAATCGATGGTTCGGAACACAGAATACAAAGGGAGCACCAGGTTGAAGTACGCGAGCGATTTCCTTGATTACTTGATCGATATTTGGTATATGTTCTAATACAGAGTTGCTCATGCCGCTATTAAAGTACCGTGAGGGGAAAGGTAAGGTGGCGCTATTAGCACACACAACACTATGATAGGTCTCACGCTCACCTGCTTCTTGAATAGACCCCCACAAAGGATCAATACCAATGTCTATTGGGGAATCAAACGCTAACCCCGCAAAATGACCATCTCCACATCCAATATCAATTGTAGGTGAAGGCAGCTCAAAATCTTCATAAAAACGAGCCTCAACTGCTCTAAGTAAGGCTCGAAAATAGGGGAGTTCCCGGAGCGAAAGTTCAAGATAATCTTTCATTGCAGTTCTTCAAGCAATTCTTGATAAAGCCCTTCATAGGCAGCCGCGTTGGAGAGTGGATCAAATTGCTGAGCAACCAACTTGGGATCCCCTTGATATCGTAGCGGGTGGGTTAAGACTTTAATCACCGCACTTGCTAATGAAGTTGAATCTCCAATATCAGCGATTTCGCCCATACCGGTCATCTTGGACGGCTGACGAACCCCTGGCAAGTTAGATGCCACTGTAGGGGTTCCGTTGATCATGGCTTCAATTTGTACCAAACCAAAGGTCTCAGTCGAATTGAGACTGGGCACAACCAATACATCAAGTAGGGGATAATACTTAGCCATCTCCTCAGGACTCAGGACCCCCAAGAATTTCCATTGACCAAAGGACCGGTAATTTTCTATCAGGGGAAGTAAACGGTTGAAATACTCCTCCTCTCCCAACACATTACGATATTGACCGGCATAGAGGACAAGTGTTTCAGAATATTGCTCCAAAATCTGTGGTAAAGCTTCGAGCAAAACTTCCACACCTTTCTCGGCTGCAAAACGAGTTGCCATCCCAACAATGGGCGATTTGCCCTCCGGGTTATGTTCTTTCGTGAAAGCTTCAATTTCCTCTTGAGATGCCTGAGGGAGTTCTACCGGGGGTAAAATAACCCTAACCTTCTCTGAAAAGCGCTGCAGATAAGGAGAATGAGAAGCAAAATCTTCTGTATATGCTCCAACGCGGTGTGCTAAGAGCCCCGCCAGATTATTCATATAGCTGACTACAAGGTTGACAATCTTATTAAGAAACCCTTTTGGAAGAATTAGGTCACAATGATAGGTAATTATGGTTGGTTTCTTAAGCAACCTTCCAAGGAAAGCTACACCGGCAGCATCGAATTGAGGGAGATGCATGTGAATGACATCTTGCTCAAGGGCTAATTTCCAGGCTATCCATCCAAAGGTGGGCATAATTACACCTTTACTGATCCGAAACAAAACCGGAGCACGGATTATCCTGACACCATCCTGAACTTCTTCCCGGGGGAGGTTTTTATCATACTGGGAGGTCAACACGGTCACTTTGTGACCCATCTGAACGAGTGACTTCGCCAATCTCTCCCCGTAAATTGTTAACCCACTGGTATGAGGCCGGTAATAGGTAAGAACAGTTAGTATCTTCATTGAAGCTAGTCCACTAATACCCTTTCTGTTATCCTACTGGGGAGAATCTAAAATAAATCCTGATGGGCTCGCACCCACTCAAATAACTTATGGATTCCTGTTTCGACATCAGTTTCTGGTTCCCAATTAAAATCTTGATTTGCTTTCCGAATATCAGCGATAAATACTCGCTGGTCTCCGGGGCGCCAGGCCTGCCAGTCAACCGGAATCTTTCGCCCGAGTTCCTTTTCCAATAATGGACCAAATTCCTTCCAGATAGCCAAGGTATTCTTTCTACCGCCACCAATATTATATATTTGACCGGCAGTCTTATCAATATGGGCAACTGCCTGGTCATAGGCGGATAAGAGATCTTCCACATATAGTAGATCCCTGACCTGTTTTCCATCCCCATAAATTGTAATAGGTCTACCTGTCACCGCAGCAATTACAAACCAGGCTACCCAACCCTGGTCTTCGATTCCGAATTGGTGGGGTCCATAGATGCAGCTTTGGCGGAATACAACAGTTGGCAGACCGAATATACGGTGATAATCACGGACATATTGATCTCCAGCCCCTTTTGAACACCCGTAAGGAGAATGAAAATCCAATGTTTGGGTTTCCGGAATCCCTTCAGGATGGTTAGGGAAAAAATAACTATTCTCACCTTCCTTCACTTTTACATCTTCCAGGTCACCATACACCTTGTTGGTAGAGGAATACAGAACAGGTGGTTGTTTGGCAGATTGCCGGGCAGCTTCCAATACGTTCAGTGTCCCCAAAGCATTGATATCAAAATCGGTTCGGGGGTCGATGACAGATCTTGTCACTGCTACTTGGGCAGCTAAATGGAGGATCAGATCGGCGGGTTTCACTGCTGTTTTGATCTGATTTTCATCCCGGACATCACCGACGATAAGCTCAAAGGAGCTCTCTCCGAAGGTTTTCTTAAGCCACTCTATATTACGTGGTGTCCCAGCCCGCGATAAGTTATCAAAGATAATTACCTTGTCCCCTCGTGACAGGAGGTGAGCTGCATAATTTATCCCGATAAAGCCTGCCCCGCCGGTTATCACTGTACAAGTATTCATCTATCTTCATCCTTTCTGTGCTGTTTACTGAACTGCCAGATATCCTGCAAAGCATAACCTTCCCTGACTAAAGCAAAGGAACCAAATAGCGTTGTCATCATCAGACTCAAGAAATGACTTGTGAGTGCATAAGCAAAAGCCACTGATCGGTCCACTCCGAAAGCTGATAATGCCAGGGTAATACTCGCTTCATAAATACCAATATTTCCAGGGGATGAAGGGACGGACACTCCCAAGGCAACTGCCCCCAATACAAATACAGCCCAGAATATTTGGGCATCCGGGATAAATGCTTTCAAAAGGAGATACTGATAGGCAAGTCCTATCGTCCAGCTCAAAAACATAAATCCAAATGCCGTCGCCAGTTCCCTGGGGTTTGAGAGGATCTTCAGACCAGAAATAATTGACCGCAACCCCTGAATTAGCCGGGTTTGTGCCCTATCCCAGGGAAGGGATAAATTCTCCAGCCAGATCAATACCCGATTTTGATTCTTTACGAGGAGAAATAAAGTAATCAACCCAATCAGCACCAAGCCTGCTATCGAGGTCGCATACACGATACCCTGAGGAAAACTTAATGCAAACGGCAGAGCTGCCAGAAATAGGCTGACGGCAAAGATGATATCAAACATTCGTTCCAGAAGAATGGTTGGTATTGCCTCCCAGAAACTGAACCCTGAAGGAAGCAATAAAAATGCTCTGGTAATTTCACCAATCCTGAAGGGAAAGATGGTGTTAACAAAATACCCCGCATTCACGATCAAAAAAGACTGTTTGAGTGAAATCCGGTGTTGTAAGATTGTCCTCCAAGCAGCCGACCGGGTAATGATGTTTGCGAATAACAAAACCAGAATGGGTGCAATCCAGATCAACTGTATCTGTTTCAGGGCAACATAAACTTCCTTCCCATCAATAAACCAGAGCAGGGCAGTAAATGTTGCCAAACTGATCAAAATCCCAATAACCAGTCTAATCTGATTCTTTTCAACTCGTTTTTTAATCATCCTCGAGCCTTAATCTTGCTGTATTTACTTGCAAGGAGATACCCATAGTAGTGATATTTTAGCAACCATATCCCCGGGAAGGATCATCTATCTATTCAAATTTCAATCTTACCATCTTCAGTGACTTGTTAGGTAGGGTGGATTAGTGAGGCTTTCAATTGTGATAACAGGAAAATTCCAACAAAAGAAATCTATCATCTATAAGGAGTAAGAGAAACAAAGATCTTGAAAATTGGATCCATAACACCCTCTTACTTTACACGGACAATGGGATACAGAACAAGCATAATCAACCCAATTATGGCAATCCCGCTTCCTACGCCAAAACTATCCACCAGTAATCCCAGCAAAGGGGCAAACAAGGCTGAGAATAGTGTGGTAAATTGAGCTTCGGTTGATAACCCTGACGCCATCACCTGGGAGGAAATTTGATCACTGATGATTCCAACGTTGATCGGCCGACGGATATTGTTTATCAAAAACAGGCCGATAAAACATATCACTGCAACCAGGATTATTTGCAATTGGGTCATCACACCAGATAAAATTAAAAATCCAATGCCAAATATATAGGAGATGTTGACTGCTTTTGATAAGCTGCTGAACCGTTCACTGAACTGATATGCTCGCCGGGAAGCCAAACTGGTGAGAATGTAGATCCCAAAATATACTAAACCTATAATCACCGCCTCCCTGCGGGTATCCTCTAGATTATTTAGTAATGCCACAGAGAGGGCTAGAGCTGCCAGAATTGGTTGTAAATAATCTTTCGCTGATTTAAATACACCCGCAAAACTTGAACTATTTAATAACGCTCTCAAAAATGACTTGTCATAAAATATCTGCCTAAATTCACCCAATGTGGTATTTATACGGTTCCAGACCTCGGCTTTCCTGATACGCTGGTATTTTCCATCTAGGATTTTTGGATAGGAAATTACATTTAATAAATCCAGGAAATAGGGAACAATGGAAGCCAGGAACATCACCCGGTAACTACCGGTGTAAAATACCAGACCGGCGGCAATTAAAGCATTCACTGCTGATCCAAATTGAGATGCACTTCGGGTTAATCCGTAATAGGCGACTTTTAAATCATTGATACCCTTAATATTCAGGTATTCGAGGATCAATGCTTTGTGAGTCCCTGAGCGAAACGCCTCTCCAAACGCAAACAGGACCATCGCCAAGGATAGGAAAACCATATCCTCAAAAAAATAAAACATCAAAAATGAGGCGATGTAAAACAAAAAAGCCGCCACCATAACCCTTCTTCTACCGAATGAATCAGCCACAACACCAGTTGGGATTTCAAGTATATTGGCGGCGACCTCCCGGATGGAGTACAATATTCCGATTTGTAGATACGTCAACCCATAGGACCGGAAGATTAACAGAATAAAGGGATCAAAAAACCGGAGGTTTTTAAGAAAACCATATAATGAGAATCGGTAAAACATGCTGTCTTTGGTAATCATCATTTTCATTAGTCGTTTACCAGGGATTCAAACTAATCCCGAAACTAATACCCCGATATAACCAACTGTCAGTCATTTAAATAGGATTGAGATAACAGTTTGGATCACTTCTGCTGAAGCCGCTTCACCAGTGAATTCCAACCAGGCTAAAAATTCCGTATTCCCCTCCGGTCCGCGGAGGGGAGATCGGATGAGTCCTTTGATTTGATATCCCAGTTCACCAGCTGAACTCAACACCTCGGTTAGTATCCGCTGGTGGATTTCGGGATTATTGATCACTCCTGCTCCCTCGGCTGCCTCCTCTCGCGTGGCCTCAAATTGAGGCTTGATCAAAACAAGCGCTTCTCCTCCCTCGCTTGCAAACCAGCCTCTTATCACAGGCAGGAGTTTTGTAAGGGAAATAAATGACAAATCTGCAGTAATGAAATCTATTGGTTCGGGCAAGGACGCTATGGATCGGGCGTTGGTTCGTTCCATCACAATAACCCGCGGATCGTTTCGAAGCCGCCAATCCAGGATCCCGTAACCCACATCGACCGCATAAACTTTTGAAGCACCATGCTGCAATAGGCAATCTGTGAATCCCCCAGTTGAGGCACCAAGATCAGCACAAATCTGATCCTGAACGGAAACAGAAAAATAGTCAAGCGCAGCCTGCAGTTTATCCCCTCCCCGGGAGGCAAATTTCGGTTCCTGAATTAGCGTGAGTTCATCCTGATCAGCAACCTTCTGTGAAGCTTTCATAACTACCTGCTCACGGTGACGCACTTTTCCTGCCATGATCAAACGTTTGGCTGTCTCTAGATCTTTAACCAAGCCCCTTGTTACCAGGGCTTGATCTACTCTCTTCTTATCTACCATACCTTTTATTTTAACACGACCCCCGGTTGGAAGGTCCTCCATGCTATCCTTCCCTACCATGCTGTTGAAAATCATGCTATTATTCCCATATGATTATCGCCCTGATTAAATCCATGCGTCCCAAACAGTGGGCTAAGAGCGTTTTTATTTTTACCGCCCTGATCTTCGACAGGAAACTACTGAACCAGAGTGCATTTCTTCACACCTTGGCAGGTGCGGTCCTTTTTAGCTTGGTTGCTAGCGCTGTTTATATCTTGAATGATATAGCAGATTTGAAAGCAGATCAAAACCATCCCAAAAAGAAACAACGACCTATCGCTTCAGGCAAACTTCCATTACCAGCCGCCTGGACAACTGCGCTCGGTTTAATCTTGATTTCCCTCTACCTGGCATATCTACTTTCCCCTGAATTCTGTTTAATCTGCGCTATCTACCTGAGCTTGAATTTACTCTACTCATCCTGGTTGAAACACATCCCCTTGGTTGATGTGCTTATTTTGGCATCTTTTTATGTTCTGCGGGTGGAGGCTGGTGTAAATTTGATTGAGGTGAAACGCTTTTCACCCTGGTTGTACGTTGTAACATCCTTATTTGCTTTATTCATCGGTTTGGGAAAACGGCGAGCTGAACTTGTATTACAAATAAATAATTCCGGTGGATCACGCCCTGTCCTTGATGGATACTCCATCGGTCTGTTGGATCAGCTGATCAATATCGTCTCGGGAACAACTATCATGGCTTACAGCCTGTATACTTTTTCTGCGCCAAATCTGCCGGAAAATTATTCTATGATGTTGACCATACCATTTGTATTATATGGAATCTTCCGCTATTTATTTTTAATCCAGATTGGAGAAGGAGGGGCACCGGAAGATATCGCGCTGACTGATCGTCCACTTCAAGCATCTATACTTCTCTGGTCAATGAGCATCTTGCTTATTTTTTACCTTTATTGATCTATGCCTGCATTTTCTGCAACCGCCCCCGGAAAGATCATCCTGTTTGGTGAACACGCAGTCGTTTATGGAGAACCTGCCTTGGCAGTTCCTGTCCCGACTGTCCAGGCCAGGGCTGTGGTCAGTCCAATTATCGATGGCGACTCTGGTGATATTCAGATCGAAGCACCTGATATATCCCTATCGGGCGCTGCTGCAGACCTAAATCCCGACCATCCTTTACGGGCAGCTGTGAATGCAGTGATTGGTGAACGAGATCCAGGCGGTGTACCAGCCTGTAAAATCAACATTTCATCCACAATTCCATCTGCTTCAGGGTTGGGTTCAGGTACGGCAGTTTCAGCAGCAATTATCAGAGCTTTCTCTGCTTTTTTAGGTCGCAGGCTTACAGATGAACAGGTCTCACAACTCACCTTTGAAGTCGAAAAAATTTACCATGGCACCCCCTCCGGGATTGATAATACGGTTATCGCCCATCACAAGCCTGTTTATTATCTCAAAGGAGAGCCATTTAGTTTCCTCTCCATCCTAAAACCTTTTTCAATTTTGATCGCGGATAGCGGGATTCCCGGTCACACCGGGGAAGCGGTTCACCATGTGAGGCAAAAATGGATCAATGATCCCGAAAGATATGATCAGATTTTTAAATCGATTGGAGAGATTTCAAAGAATGCCATGGAACTGATCCAAACCGGTTCCCCGGCTATGCTTGGTTCGCTGATGGATGAGAATCACAGTTTGCTGCAGAGTTTGGAAGTTTCCACTCCGGAACTGGATAATCTGGTGAATGCCGCTAGAAAAGCCGGCGCGTTGGGAGCAAAATTATCTGGCGGCGGCTTAGGGGGAATTATTATCGCCCTGATAGAAGAGGGAGAGGATCAAATTGCAGAGGAAGTTACCCAAGCCGGTGCAGTTCACGCTATGCTCTCCCGGGTTCCTTCCAGTCAGTTGCCAGATTGATCTTTTCATTAGCTCTTTATCTAAGCCTGTCCTGTACAGGGCAACCGGGTTATATTTTCGTATCTCCCTCTGTCTATGGTATGATAGGTTGGAATATTTTTTGAAGGAGAAGAACAAGAAATGAATATCTCGATGTGGCGTAAAGCGTTGCAAATCATCCCCCGGATAAGCAAAGAAGAATGGGATGAATTGGATCTGGTTTCCCGCTGGTTGATTGCTACCAGGGCAGCCGTTCTTGTAACAACTTTTATGTCTGCATCATTTGCAGGAATATTCGCCTACCGCGCAGGTGAGTTTCAACTCTGGCGCTGGTTGTTAGTTACCATTGGACTTTACTTAGCTCATGGAACAAACAATTTCCTGAATGATTATATAGATTTCATCCGTGGTGTGGATGTGGATAATTACTACCGGGCCCAGTACGGACCGCAACCGTTACTCCACGGCTTGATGACAAAAAAGGAACTGCTCACTTATGCTGCTGTTACAGGCGCTGCGGCTGCCGCTTGTGGCATCGCTCTGGGCTTTATGAGGGGGGAGTTAACTTGGTTGTTGATGGGGTCGGGAGTCTTTTTTGTGCTCTTTTACACCTGGCCTTTGAAATATATCGCCCTGGGAGAATTTGCTGTGTTGGCCGTTTGGGGACCACTCATGGTCGGGGGAGGATATTATGTCATCACCGGATTACCGTGGGATTGGAATATTGTCTTGGCCAGTTTACCCCACGCCTTTGGCGTAACCGCCATGCTGTTTGGTAAACACATTGATAAACTCCAGCAGGACAAAGAATATAAGATTTACACCCTGCCGGTAGTTTTAGGAGAAACGCTAGCCCGCTGGTCCATGACCGCGCTGCTCATATTATCGTATCTGATGGTTTTCTATTTGATCCTGATTCGTTTCTTCACCCCGGTGATGCTGCTAGTGCTGGTGGGATTACCCACACTCTTTCAAATCTGGCCCATCCTCTCTAACCCGAAACCGGATGAGAAACCGGAAGAATTTCCGGATGTCTGGCCAAATTATTTTGTGGCAGCAGCATTTCATCACACCCGTCGCTTCGGCGGATGGTTTATCCTGGCCGTAATTGCAGATACAGTTGTTAAAGTAATCTGGCCTGCCTTCTGGGGCTAAACCAGGTCGCCCTAGAATCATTTCTCTGGAGGACCACTATCACAGGGTGGGTTATCCCCGCCCTGTTGCCATCTCTTGACCCTGAAGAATGCCCTGACTACAATATCCTTATGAACCAAATCGGACCGACTCACTCCGGAAAATCTCTTGTCTTTCTTAAACTCGGTGGATCATTAATCACCGATAAAAATACTTCTCGATCTCCTTGTTTGAAGGTTATCAACCGCATCGCCCAGGAGATCGCTGATTCAGTGAGGGAAAATCCTCAGCTGAGAATTGTGCTGGGGCACGGTTCCGGCTCGTTTGGTCATATGTCGGGTAAAAAACACGGCACACGAGAGGGAGTCAAAACTTCCCAGGACTGGCTTGGATTCGCAGAAGTGTGGCACGATGCGTCGTCATTAAACCGGATCATCATGGATGTCCTCCAGTCAGTTGGTATTCCCACTCTTGCTTTTCCACCCTCGGCAGCTGTAATCTCTCAGGACCGGGAGATTACTGCCTGGAACCTCAACCCCCTCCAGTCAGCTTTAAGGAGAGGGTTACTACCGGTTGTGTTTGGAGATGTGGTCTTTGATACTGTCCGAGGGGGCACTATCTTATCGACTGAGGAACTATTCGTTTATCTAGCGGTCCAACTCAATCCGGCTCGTATTCTACTCGCCGGGCAGGATCCAGGCGTATGGAAAGACTACCCGAACTGTACATCCTTGTTAAAGGAAATCACCTCTGCTGATCTGCCCTCTCTCCAGGAAAAAATCCGCCCTTCTGAAGCACCTGATGTTACCGGGGGGATGGAAGAAAAAGTGAAAATAATGCTTCAGCTGATAAATCAACTCCCAAACCTGGAAACAATAATTTTCTCAGGTGAAGACCCCGGTACGATACAGTCTGTCTTGAACGGGGAAACTGCAGGTACCGTACTTCACAGCTAGAGACACCATGTTATTCTCCTAATTAACCGCCAGATAAAACGCAATACTGTTTCGGTTATAATGGGTATCACCTTTCAAGATCATGAGGAAGTATGGAAATCCTATCTAAAACACAAAAACAGCTCTTAACCCAGGAAAGGGATTTGTTAAATCAGCTCCGTCTTTCTCTGGCTGAATTCGGCGTAAAAGAAGAAGACCAAACAGCTCTGACAGAATCTATCCGTCAACTGGATGATTTCTTTTTACTGGTTGTGGTCGGCGAGTTTAACGCTGGAAAGAGTGCCTTCATCAACGCACTCCTGGGAGATTATTTTCTTGAAGAAGGTGTGACTCCGACAACCACGAAAGTTAATATTCTGCGCTATGGGACGAAGAAGAAAAAATCCCATCTATCAGAGAATATTGAGAGCTTAACCCTAAATGCGGCATATCTAAAAGAAATCAGCATTGTTGACACACCGGGAACAAACGCTATCATTCGGGAACATGAGGTAATCACCTCTCTCTTTGTTCCCCGATCGGATTTGATTCTATTTGTCACCTCCGCTGATCGCCCATTCACAGAAAGTGAAAGGCTGTTTTTGGAAAAAATCCAATCCTGGGGGAAAAAAGTTGTTCTGGTGATCAACAAAATCGATATCCTGCAATCGCCTGACGCACTTGATGAGATCCAAGAGTTTGTGGCTGATAACGTTAAAAAAACCCTAAAAAATTCACCGGAAATATTCCCCATCAGCTCCCAACAGGCACTGAAAGCCAAACAGGGGGAGCCATCCTTATGGAACGACAGCCGATTTGAAGCCCTGGAAACCTATATCATGACCACTCTGGATCAGGAAAGCAGATTAAGATTGAAATTGCTCAATCCGCTGGGTGTTGGAAGGCATCTATCCAGCCAATATGCAGAATTTTTTGAACACCGCTTGAAAATGCTCCAGGAAGATTTGGTTTTAATCAAGGATGTGGATGATCAGTTGATCATTTTCCAGAAGGATATGTTGGAAAGCTTTCAGCTCAGGATGTCAGATATCATCAAAATCCTGCTGGAGATGGAACAACGCGGCGAGGATTTCTTCTCAGAATATATCCGTCTGGCCAGAATCTTTGATTTAATGAAAAAAGATAAGATCCAGCGGGAATATGAAGAGCTGGTGGTAGCTGATGTGCCGGCCCAAATCGAACAAAAGGTGACTGCAATCATCGACTGGCTAGTTGACGCAAATTTGCGGCAGTGGCAGGCAATTACGGACCATATTGCCGAGGGACGTCAAAAGTATAAAGATAGAATAGTGGGGGATATCGGGAGTTTTATCTATGACCGTGAGCGTTTGATTAACAGCATCCGCAAAGAGGCTAACCGGGTCGTAGAAACCTACGATAAAGCCCGCGAGGCTGATCAAATTGCCCGCAGATCACAAAATGCAGTCACCGCAACAGCCGCGATTAGCGCCGGAGCGGTTGGACTCGGGACCCTGGTAACCATATTGGCAACTACTCTTACAACTGATGTTACTGGAATCCTGTTAGCAGGGGCTATGGCTGCCCTAGGATTATTTATAATACCTGCCCGCCGCAGGCAGGCAAAGAAAGAAATGCGCACAAAAGTAAAAACGATGCGCGATCAGCTGACAGATTCCTTGTCGACTCACTTTTCGCAGGAGATCGAACGCGTTTTGCAAGAAATCAAAGATACCATTGCTCCCTATACCCGGTTCATCCGGTCTGAAAATGAAAATAATCAACATGCGCATCAAACTCTGAAGAACTATCTAACTGAGATAAATAACCTGACAGAACAGATTGAATCCTCCAAGAAATAAACGCCGGTTGACAGTGTCTCATCCCTGCATTAAACTGGATCTGCTACTTGATACCGGGAAGTGAGGAAGCTATGTTATTCAAAAGAGAAAAAAGAGAAGAACTGGAAGATCAGTCTCTGGCACCGTACGGAATTCGCAGCCAGAACAGCAAAGGAATGGAATACCCCGACTCCACACCTATCTACCGGACCGTATTTCAACGTGATCGGGATAGAATCCTGCACACAACGGCTTTTCGTCGTTTGGAATACAAAACACAGGTATTCCTCAACACGGAAGGTGATTACTATCGAACCCGATTAACCCACACCCTTGAAGTAGCGCAAATTGGACGCACGGTAGCCCGAGCCTTGGGGGCCAATGAGGATCTTGAGGAAGCCATCTGTCTGGCCCACGATTTAGGCCACTCCCCTTTTGGGCATTCCGGGGAGAGGATTTTAAACGAATTAATGAAAAACCACGGGGGTTTTGATCACAATAAACAATCCCTCCGGATTGTAACCAAGCTTGAAAAACGTTTTCAGGATTTTCCAGGTCTAAACTTAACCTGGGAAACCCGGGAAGGAATCGTCAAACATGAGACCGAGTATGATGTCTCAGATGCAGAAGATTTTGATCCGGACCTCCGGGGTCACCTGGAAGCACAAATCGCCAATGCCGCGGATGAATTAGCTTATTCTGCCCATGATCTGGATGACGGACTTCGATCTGGATTGATTTCCACCTCCTTACTTGAAGAATTGGCTCTCTGGAAAATCCTGGAAAAGAGTATCAATTGGAAGGGTGGTGACCTGAACGAACTAGACCGAAAAAGGATCATCCGGAGAATGATCGGTATAGAACTAGAGGATTTACTTAAGAGCACAGCTCAGGCAATCGAGGAAAGCGGAGTCACATCTGTAGAGGGAATACAAAAATTACCCCATAATGTGATCCGGTTCAGTGATCAAATGGACAAAAAGAACCGGGAACTTAAGGATTTTTTATTTGAAAACCTTTACCAAAATCATCGGGTAATTCGGATGCAGGTAAAAGCTGAAAGGATCATCTGTGATCTATTTTCCGCTTATCAAAGAGACCCTCTGATGCTGCCGAAACACATTCAAAGCGGAATCGACAAGAAAGGTTTGGAACAATCGATCTGTGATTATGTAGCAGGCATGACTGACCGGTTTGCAATCGACGAACACCAAAAGCTGTTTGATCCCTCACAGAGACCTTAAGCCAAAGCAAATAAAGGATTTAATCAGTATGCAGGGTGAAGGGAAAATATATTTAACTAAAGAAGGGAAAGAAAAACTTCTATTTGAACTTAAAGAGTTAGAAGGTCCACGGCGGGACGATATTGCTGCCAGGTTAAAATCAGCCATAGAGATGGGAGATCTCTCCGAAAATGCTGATTACCACAAAGCAAAAGAAGACCAGGGATTTCTGGAAGGGAAGATTCTGGAAATCAAATATACACTAAATTTTGCAATTATTGTGGAAGAGAATGTCAATGGGCAGGATACGGTTAATGTAGGCTGTAAGGTAACCATCCAGGAAGAGGATTTCCCGCCGGAAACATATTACTTGGTCGGCAGTAAGGAAGCAGACCCAACTGAGAATAAAATTTCCCACATCTCTCCCATAGGCAAAGCCCTACTGGATAAACAAGTAGGAGAGATCGTGCAATTCAAAACGCCGAATGGAGAAGTATCTCTGAAGATCTTGAGCATTGATTAAATAAAAAAAGCTCCCGGATCTTTGAATGGACCGGGAGCTTTTTGCTTTAAAACTCGTCAAAATCGAATGGTTCAGATTCGCTTGCACCATCATCGGGCCAGACTGACAGCTCAATAGATAGGCGGTCAAAGAAGCTCTCCTCGGGCAGAGGACCTTCGCCATATCCCATATCCATTACCCGTCCGATAATGCGGAGATTATTAGTCGCTAGGACAAACTCCACACCTGGATCTGCCAGGACTGGCTCACCTTTCTTTTCCAGTTCTGAACGGATTGCCTCATCATAAAAAGCGTGACCGCTCATCAGAACTTTGGTAACTGTCTTGATATCATTCTGGTCAAACAACCAGACTTCAAAGGCGGTTACCCGTTTCGGTTCCCCTACCCCGATCGCTTCAGAGATTCCTACACCACACTCACCTAGAAATTCGCCGGCAGCGGATTCTATACTGAAGGAATCATCAAAGAGATTATCCCCCAGGACATAGGTTGTCACAAATTGATGCATGGGGGGAGATTCTTCCCGGTCTCCAAAATCAGTGGGGTCGATCTTGGCTGTGATGTCCTGTGCCATACCTACAGCGTTTTTGGGAGCGGATCGCCCCGGACTGCGCTTTCCCAGGAAATAGCGGATTACCAGGGCCCCAGCCAAGACAATTGTGATCAGTAGAGCCCACTTAAGAATGTTATTCCCAGGTTTTTCCTCCGGTGCTATCTCCTCCAGCTCATCTGCCAGGGATGTCACTTCCATCACGGCACGGAAGGTGTCAATATCGCTGACCAATTGACCAGAAGGGTTGAATTCAATCTCAGATAAAAAGGAAGAAGCCTCCTCTCCAAGTCGATCATAGCGCTCTTCTGCCAACTTCAGATCCTGATTTATTGCATAGGAATCAATTACCATCCGCAGATAATCTGTTTTCAGATCATCTCTCAATTGAGTGATGTCTCCATCAACAAAGTCTACCGGAGCAATCACCCAGCCATACAGCAGACCTAAAATGATCCCTACTGCGATACCGACCACAGCCATAATCGGAGCGCTGTTAAAACCTTTTCTAAAACTATCCCGGATTGTATCCATAATCAATCTCCATTTGATAATGAAAGTGGAAGCAACTGGAGGCCAGATATTGATATTGTAGACGAGAGATGGTTTTCCTGCAATGCTCTCACCTGTTCTGGTCACTCATGCCTTTAGATGCAAGGTCTGTGCCAGAGAGCAGTTTATTTTTCCATTCGAATATTTTCTTAATCAACATACTATAGTACGAAAAAAGGCTGAGCTACATCGGGAAGACTTGATTCAATCAAATCAGCGGAGGAAAGGTTTTTTCCACCGCTGATTCTTGATCAGAAAATAATTAAAGATCATCCAGTTTCTTTCAGGACCTGATCAAGTTTATACTCCAATTTGCAGCTTAAACACTGAGCATGGTCTTTATTTGCTGTAACTAAGAGTCCTCCGCAGCTGGGGCAAGGTTTAGGTAGTGGTCTTTTCCAGGAGGAAAATTCACATTCAGGATAATTTTCACAGCCGTAAAAAAGCCGGCCTTTTCTGGTCCGCTTTTCAATCAGATCTCCACCATCTTCCGGGCAAATTACGCCAATCCTCTCCACCCAGCGCTCGGTGTGACTGCAGTTGGGTTTATTGCTGCAGCCAATGTAAAGACCATATCGTCCCCATCTTTGAACGAGATCATGTCCACATTCCGGGCATGACCTTCCAACCGGGATATAAACCGGTTCAATTTTGGGCATTTCTAGTTTTGCATAATCCAATTGTTTGGCAAATGGTCCGTAAAATTCCCGGACCCGATCCCGCCACTGTTCTGCCCCGGAAGCAACCTGGTCCAGGTCTCTTTCCATCTGGGCGGTAAACCCAACGTCCACAATAGATGAAAAGTACTCGGACACCAAATCATTGACAATAAAACCAGTTTCCGTTGGTTTTAATCGGCGGTCATCCTTCACTACGTAACCGCGCTGCACCAGCTTTCCCATAATGGGCGCGTAAGTGGACGGTCTTCCGATCCCGTTTTCCTCCAGGACACTGACCAGGGACGCTTCAGAATACCTGGGGGGAGGCTGGGTAAAGTGCTGTTCAGGGAGCAGTTTAACCAAATCTTGCCCCTGACCTACGGAGAGCTGATCCGGTATACGCTCTAGATCTTTTTCTGCCTGGGATGTTTTTCTGTTGTTCCGATCGTAAACCTTCAAAAAACCTGGGAATTTAATTTTTGAACCTGATGCCCGGAGCACATAAACATGCTCTGATCCATCTGCCCCGATAATTACACTTAAGGTCTCATATACAGCAGGAGACATCTGGGAAGCGACAAATCGCTGCCAGATTAATTTATATAACCTGTACTGATCTTTCTTAAGAAAACCCTTTAATGCTTTGGGGGTTCGTGAGACAGACGTCGGACGAATGGCTTCATGTGCTTCCTGCGCCCGTTTGGATTTGGTTGCATAATGTGGGATTTCTGAAGGAACATAGGTCTCACCATAATTAGCTGTGATAAAATTCCGGGCTTGGTACTGGGAACTTTCGGAAATATTGGTGGAATCTGTGCGCATATAAGTGATTAATCCAGTTTCTCCGCCATTGCCAACATCTATGCCTTGATAGAGCTGCTGGGCAACTGTCATGGTTTTTTTGGCAGAATAATTCAACTGTCGGGAAGCATCCTGCTGCAGTGTACTGGTAATAAAAGGCGCATAAGGTTTCCGAACCCGGGTTCCGCGGCGGATCTTCCGTACTTCATACCGGGCTGATTCCATATCCAGTAATATGGGCTGGAGGGTTTCCCTGGCTTCAATCTTAAGTTTATGGCCATCCACATGGGTCAAGTTGGCCTTATAGGTATTCTCAATTTCAGCACTGCCCTCTGGACGGAGCTCAGCCTCTATTGACCAGTATTCTTGCGGGATAAATGCCTCAATTTCCCTTTCCCGGTCTATGATCAAACGAAGCGCAACTGACTGCACTCTGCCCGCGGTTAAGCCGCCGCGCACCTTCTCCCAAAGGATTGGGCTGATCTGGAATCCAACCAAACGATCAACAACCCTTCTTCCCTGCTGGGCGTTAACCAGGTCCATATTCAAAACCACTGGGTTGGCAAACGCCTTCTCAATCGCCTCACGTGTAATTTCATGGAACACCACCCGTTTGGTCCGTTCTGGATCCAGCTCGGCAGCTTCCAGTAAATGCCAGGCGATCGCTTCACCTTCCCGATCAAGGTCTGTTGCCAGGTAAATCTCTTCCGCTTCCTGGCCCAGTTTCTTGATTTCTTTTACAACGTCGCGTTTGTCATTGGGTACCCGGTAAGTAGGTTCAAAATTATTGTCAATATCGACTGACAATTTTGATTTTAATAGGTCCCTGACATGGCCAACGGATGCGACTACCTTATAGTCTTTACCCAGGTAACGATTTATCGTCCGGGCTTTCGCCGGAGATTCGACGATTACCAGCCTCCCTTTGCGGGGTTTTTCCTTCTTGGTCCTCCGCTTGGTGTTTTCGGGGGGAGTTAATCCTTCATGTGCTTCCGTTTTGCCCATTCGGAACATGGTTGTTCCACAAACTGGACAGATTCCCCGGGTTCCCGGCGTACCAGTAGCAGTAAATTCCGCGTGGGGGGATTCCAGATCTCGTTTTTCTTTGCACTTCATGCAATAAGCTTCCAAACCAACCTCCACAATCAATCAAGTATAAATTATTGTTCTCACCAGCAATATTTATGAGCGTTTATGATTTGATAATCTTACTCAAATCAACTCTGAACGTCCTTTTTCTTCCAGTAACTTTACGATCTGGCGGACTTTCTGGGCCTGATCCCGGTCACATATCAACAGAATATCTCCAGTATCAACCACGATTAAGTCTTTGGCGCCTATGGTGACCACAGTCCTGGGGTTATCCGAGGTAAATATCAAAGTGCCGGATGTGTTGAGGGATATATGTTCTCCTCCCAGTGAAATATTGCCATCCTCATCAACCTGCAGAACATCAAATAATGCCTCCCAACTTCCCACATCGTTCCATTCTAAACCGGCAGCAGGAACCACTGCAACTTTTCTTGCATTTTCCATGATTCCAAAATCGATTGTTTCCGGCTTGATATCAGGCCATATTTTTCTGAGTATCCTGTTCTGATCTGATGTTCCCCAGGCATTCCCGATAACATCAAGCTGAGAAGAGAGTTCAGCCATCTGACGGGAGATTTCATTGAGAATGGTCTCTGCCCGCCAGAAGAACATGCCTGAATTCCAAGCATACTCACCACTGGAAATCATCCTTTCCGCTTCCGGGAGAGCTGGTTTTTCAGTGAATTCTAGAACTTGATAGGCATCTAAATTCTGATAACTGCCAATTCTCGCTCCCCGTCGGGTATACCCATAACCAGTTGCCGGGTATGTTGGGGTCACACCAAGCGTGACCAGAAAATCTTCTTCGGCGACCTGATGTGCGGCGGTTAATATCTGCTGGAAAAGCTTTAAATTACCAATAATATGATCAGCTGTCAAGACAGCCATTACAGCATTTGGGTCCCGTTTTTGCAAAACGGTTGCTGCATATCCAACCACCGATGCTGTTCCTCTAGGCATGGTTTCCAATAAATAGTTTTCCAGGGGGATTTCCGGACATTGCTCCATTAACCCAGGAGCCTGCTCTTCCACAGTAATTATGTAGATGCGTTCCGGTGGAAATACTCCCTGGAGGCGATCCACAGCAATTTGAAACAATGTTCGCTCCTGACCTAATGAAAGCATTTGTTTTGGACGGCTTTTACGCGAAAGAGGCCAGAGTCTGGTTCCTCCTCCGCCTGCCATAATAACAGCAAAATAATTTTCGATCATATTAGCTTCCTTCTCTTTTCTGGTCCAAATTGAAATGATATCTGGCATTCCATTCCTGAACTGCCATATATTTCATACCAAATGTTTTCCGCACCATTCCCTTTAATTCCATTAGTGCCAAGGTTGAGGTAACTTCCTCAATGGGCATTTTTACCTGAGCACAAATCTCATCCACATGAAGAGGTTCATCGCCAACTACCTGATACAAGGCGACTTCTTTGGGATCACTTGGTAAAGTTTTTCGGACCTCTCTTTGTTCCTCAAGCAGACTCATATTCAGTATATCCAAAACATCCTGCGGATCGAGAAGAGGATGGGCGCCTTGTTTAATCAGCAGATTTGAACCTTTACTCGACGGTGCAGATATTTTACCTGGCACAGCAAATACTTCTTTTCCCTGATCAGCTGCATAGGAGGCAGTGATCAAAGCGCCGCTTCTTTCTCCTGCTTCTATCACCACAATTACTTTTGACAAACCTGAAATAATCCGATTTCTGGGTGGAAAGTTCGACCCTTCCGGTGGTGTGCCAAGCGGGTAATCACTAATCAACGCACCCTGTCTTGAAATCTCATCTGCCAGATTACGGTGCTCTGGTGGATAGATAATATCTAAACCATTACCCAAGACTGCAATAGTTCTTCCTCCTGCGGCTAAAGCTGCCTGATGGGCAATCCCGTCAATACCCCGGGCAAGTCCACTTATGATTGTAATCCCCTGCCGCGCCAGTGTGTGGGATAGCGCTTCAGTTACCTGTCGTCCATACGCACTATATCGTCGGGTGCCAACAATCGCTACTGCCCAGATATCCTCCGCTAACAATTCTCCTTTAATATAGATGATATACGGAGATTGGTCAATCTGGCGCAGTCTTTCAGGATATTCTGGATCATCCCAGGTAAGAACCTGAATTCCCTGGTTCAAAATACATTGTTCCAGATTATCTAGCGATACCTGGTTCCGGACTTCGATCAACCGATTGAGCAACTTCTTATTCAAACCAGCGGCTTGTAGTTTATAAGACCTGGCTAACCAGGCTGTCCGGATATCCCCAAAATAATTGAGAAGCTTTTCCAGGCGAACCGGGCCAATTCCTTTCACAAGGTTGAATCCAACCCAATACTTTGTATTATTCTTCATATATTGCCCCCAGGTTCAGCCTATCTGAGCTTCTTCCACCCAAGCCGGGCAAAGAATACCATAATTTTTTAACCTATGTCAAGAGAGATTACCCAACAGAAAAAAACAGGGCAGGCATAAATTGAAATAAATCTGGATCAACAAGATCTAAATTTTCTTCTGAATCTCCCCCTGATAAATTTCCCCTGGTTCAAATCTTTTCCCAAAATTTATGATTACACATCTAATAATCCTGGAAGAATGTGACCCAGAACTTTTCCCTCTTCCTGGTTGATTTCCAGGACAACCTGATCAATCGCCGGAATCAGAATTTCATTACCCTCGGCGGTTTCAATCAGGTATACATCATTGGCTCCTGTGATGAGGATCTCTTTGATCCTCCCCAGGTATTGATCTTGGTCGGTGATAACTTCCATGCCCACAACCTGATGGAGAAAAAAATCTCCTTCGGGTAAATCAGGCATATCTTCTGCTTTCATATATACCATAACATTCCGAAAGATCTCTACAGCGGTCCGGTCAGGAAGTCCTTCCAGGGTAATGAGCATATTGGCTCCGTGCGGGCGAACACCACGAATCCCATATGGGTGATACCGCTCACCGGCATAAACTCTTTGACCGGGAACGATCAAGTCGGGAAAATCAGTTAGAACGGTCATCACAATTTCTCCCCGAATGCCATGCGGGCGGCGAAATTTCCCAATAACAACAAACACAGGTTCATCATTGGCCGACGAACCTGTGTTGATTACATTCTTTCCGGAATTCATTGAGGTTCTACGATATCCAGATTCACTTTTTTACCGATACCTGATGCCGGCACATTCAGCAAGGCACGGATCGCATTGGCTACCCGGCCATTTTTCCCGATGACCCGACCCATATCCTCCTGCGCCACTTCAAGTTGGAAATTTATGCTGTCTCGGCGGCGCTGGTGGGTCACTTTTACCTGCGTAGGATCCTCAACTAGTGACCGGGCAATATATGTTATTAAATCTATCAACGTTGTCCTCCACCAATTCTCGAAGGCGTCACATCACTTGATGATGGTTGATTAATCCTTGATCAGCTTTGAGATATCCGATTTAAGGATTGTCCCGTCTTTTCCTGTGCCTTTCACAGTGGCCAGGTCAATTCCGGCTTCCTCTGCCAGTTTTTTAGCAGCAGGGGTAATCTTTACATCAACAGCTTTCGCAGGTTCTACTTTTTCCTCTTCCTGCGGGGTAACCTCTTCGGCTATAACCTGCTCTTCTTCTACTTCCGCCACCGGTTCTTCTTCAGAGGTTTCTTCAACCTCAACTTTTTCTTCAATGACCTCTTCATCCTGAGGTTCAGGTTCTGGTTCTACTTCCACCTCAGGAATCACGTCTTCGGGTTCAACTTTCTCATCAGGGGCTTCGATTTCTGGCTGAACATCAGCTTCTACTACAGCGGGTTCCGGTTCCGGTGCGACTTCAGCGGCTGGCGCCTCGGGTTCCTCTTCGACCTGCTCCTCTACGACCTCCGCTACCGGTTCAGGTGTTTCTTCTTCGGCTGGTTTGGTTTTCTTCTTGGGTTTGGATATCTTGACGAGATCATCCCGACGAGTGCGGGGATCAACATTTCGTTCCTTTTCAATCTGTTTTCCTTCCGCTAATAGGACTTCGATGTCTTCACCATCTTTATAGCGTTGATACCGCTCCAATAATCCTACAATCCGAAATATCTGCAAGACAGAGTCAGAAGGCTGGGCACCTACACTTAGCCAGTAATACACCCTGTCTTCCTTTATCCGGATAGTGGAGGGTTCAGTCCGCGGATTGTAATCACCGAGGATCTCAATAAATCGGCCATCCCGGGGGCTTTCTTTATCAGCAGCCACAATACGATGTGTAGGCTGCCCTTTCCCTCCAGCACGGCGTAAACGAATTCGAACCATATCATGTACTCCTTAATCTTTTTTCCTGCTTCATTCCACTGGGTTGTTTCCACAGCGGAGAATATTATACACTATAACTCAAGTTATTATGAAAAACGTGACAGATTACCCAGACCTGACTTTTTCAGCTTCTTAAACATTCGCTGCGCATCCCGGTATTGCTTGACTAACTGGTTAACATCATAAACCTGGGTACCAGAACCGGCAGCAATCCGTTTCCTGCGGCTGGCATTAAGTAATTTTGGATTCTGCCTTTCCGCAGGTGTCATGGATTGAATGATAGCCTGGGTTGTGCTCAGCTTTTTCTCAGCTTCCTGAGGATCAACTGACTGGGACATTTTACTAAATTCTCCCGGCAACATACCCATTAATTTCCCAATTGGACCCATCTTCATGACCTGAGATAATTGATTGGAAAAATCTTCCAGTGTGAAATCTCCGGATAAAAGACGTTCAGTCTGCTGGGTGGCGATGTCAATATCAATAGCTTCTTCAGCACGCTCAATCAAGCCAATCACATCTCCCATCCCCAGGATCCTTGAAGCCAACCGGGAAGGATCAAATCCCTCCAGGGCTTCCAGGGCTTCACCTGTCCCCAGGAATTTAATCGGTACACCAGTTACAGAACGGATAGAAATTGCAGCCCCTCCCCGGGCATCACCATCCATTTTGCTCATGATCAAGCCAGTAATTGGAATCGATTCGATAAACCCTTCCGCGACGTTTACTGCTTCCTGCCCGATCATTGCATCCACAACCAGAAGAATTTCTTGTGGATTGCTGTTTTTTTGAACCGTCCTAAGCTCTTCCATCATTTCCGAGTCAATTTGAGATCTCCCGGCTGTATCCAAGATAACAACTGTGCTGTCAGAGAGCCGGGCTTGTTGCAGGGCTTCCTTTGCCAACTGGGGAGGTCGAAGTGATTGATTAGCGTAGACAGGAATGGACAGTTCGTCACCGAGAATTTTTAGCTGATCCACTGCAGCCGGGCGGTAAGGGTCAGCCGCAACCAGCAGGACTTTTTCACCACTCTTCTTTAATAATCGCCCAATTTTAGCTGCAGCAGTTGTTTTGCCAGATCCCTGCAAACCAGCCAACATAATCACAAAAGGTCGCCCTGATGAATTGAGGGGTACAGGTTCTCCCAGTGTGTGTATTAGTTCATCGTGAACGATCTTCACTACCTGTTGGCCAGGATTTAGCGCCTTGGAGACCTCTTGACCGACTGCCCTGTCTTTCACTCGTGCGATAAAATCACGCACCACATCATACTGGACATCTGCTTCAAGTAGAGCCAACCGGATTTCACGCATCGCGGTTTCCACATCATTCTCAGATAGTTTTCCCCGCCGTCGCAGTGAATAAAAGATCTCATCTAAGCGTTTGGTTAATTGATCAAACATATTTTTCCTGTTCCGCAAAGGGTATAAAAACAGCGGATGACAGGGTCTTCCACGAAGCCATCCGCGAAAAAACATTCTAGCTTGCGGGATGCAATGAGTCAAGGGATGAGGAGCTAATCTGCATTGCCTCCCTTTCTCAGCTATGGTAAAATCTCACCGCTCGGAGAACCTTTGATTGGGAGGGATGGCCGAGTGGACGAAGGCGGCTGTCTTGAAAACAGCTGTGGGTGTTAAAGCCCACCGGGGGTTCGAATCCCTCTCCCTCCGCCTTAAAAGACTCCCCCGGGGAGGTGCCAGAGTGGCTGATTGGGGCTGCCTGCTAAGCAGTTGTCGGGATTATACTCGACCGTGGGTTCGAATCCCACCCTCCCCGCCATGAATTCTTGCCCTCGTAGCTCAGTGGATAGAGCACTTGCTTGCGGAGTAAGGGGTCGCGTGTTCGAATCACGCCGAGGGTGCCTGAAATAATGAGCGGATAAGACCGCTTTTTTTGTTAAGGTGAAAAAGATGGGTATGACAGAATTACAAATCCTACTAACCAACGATGATGGAATCCAATCTCCCGGTCTATGGGCAGCCGCTGAAGCTCTGGATGAATTGGGTTTTGTCACCGTGGTAGCCCCCAGAGATCAAGCTTCCGGTACTGGCCGCAGCATGCCATTTGATATCTATGATGGCCAGGTTCGCCAAGAAAAATTAGAAGTGAACGGTAAAGATTGGACAGTACACGCTGTGGGGGGGACGCCTGCCATGGCTGTGCTGTTCGGGATCCTGGAACTATCACCCCAGAAACCGGATCTGGTAGTTTCAGGAATTAATTATGGTTTAAACGTTGGTAGTGGTGTGACCATCTCTGGAACCGTTGGTGCTGCAATAGAAGGTGCTGCTGCCGGAATTCCCTCCCTGGCAATTTCTCTGGAAACGGACACAAAATATCACGGTTCCTACTCCAAGGATATTGACTTCAGTACAGCGGGCTATTTCACAAAGTTTTTCTCACACTTACTGCTATCTAAGAAAATGCCCCAGGACGTCCAACTGCTGAAGGTTGAAATCCCGGCCCAGGCGACAGTAGATACCCCCTGGCAAACTACCAACCTATCTATGCTGCGTTTTTACGAACCTGTTACAAAAGATCAAACCAACTATCAGATTTCTAAAGGAGTCGGGTATGATATCGCTCCCGATTGGGATCAATCCCCTCTGGGAACGGATACCCATACTGTTATGAACAGGAAAGAAATCTCTGTAACCCCACTGAGTTTAGACCTTACATCCCGGACCGATCTGGCTGAGTTAAAGAAATATCTCCAGCAGGACTAATCGATTCTCCCTGTAGATACCCACTATTAATCCTGAAATAAGAAAAAGGGGCTTAAGTGTAGTCCCCGATCTCGTCCAGCCATTGGTCAAAGAACTTGACCATTATTGCATGACGATCAGCCGCCAGAGAACGGCCCGCTGCGGTAAAAAGCCTGTCTTTAATATGGCGGAGTTTAAAGAAGTAT
>JAUWCZ010000017.1 GCA_030609055.1 Chloroflexota bacterium
TTCTCGCAGCCGGATTGCCTCTAGCTTGGTCTCTAGCGGATAGTCTTTACTTCCTTTTTTTCTTGCCATACAAAAACACCTCCTGTATTTATTATACGAGAGGTGTTTTTATTTCGTGTCCTGTTTACGGGGTTCAGTTCATTTACAGGGCGGCTTTTATCTTGAATATAGTTTGAGACTCACTCCATTCGCAGAGGACCTTCTTTAAATATCTTCCTGGCTATAACCAGGCGCTGGATTTCACTGGTTCCTTCTCCAATTGTCATTAATCTGGCAGCCTTATACATTGCTTCCACAGGATATTCCCGGCTGTATCCGTACGCTCCATGGATCTGGATGGCGCTGTAGGCTGCCCGTTCCGCCATCTCTGTAGCAAACAATTTGGCGACTGCCCCTGCCTGTGTGTAGGGTTTATGCTGGTCTTTTAACCAGGCGGCGTAATACACCATTAATCGGGCAGCATGAATTTCTGTTGCAGCATCAGCTACCAGCCACTGAATCGCCTGATGTTCTGAGATCTTTTTGCCGAAGGTTTCCCGTTCCTTGGCGTAGGAAACTCCCTCTTCCAGGGCTGCTTGAGCTATCCCTACCGATAAGGCACCAACACTGATTCGCCCTCCGTCCAGGATTCTTAGGGTTTGCTGCAGTCCCTGGCCTTCTTCACCAAGCAGGAACTCAAGCGGTACTTTAACTTTATCGTAGCGGACTTCGTGGCTGTGTGTCCCTCCGGCCCCCATTTTTTTCTCGGGAGGGGCGATTGTTAATCCCGGTGTGTCAATTGGTACGATAATCATGCTCATCCCCTGGGATCCTTTCTCCGGTTCGGTTTTTACCAGGGTGACAATAAAAGCTGCTTCACCGGCATTGGTGATCCAGGATTTGGATCCCTGGATCACCCAGTATTTTCCCTCTTTTCGGGCTTTGGTCTGGATATTTCGGAGATCTGATCCTGCCTGGGGTTCAGTTAAAGCGAGGGCAGTAAGTTTTCCGTCACCGGAAGTCACTGGGGGAAGGAAGGTACTCTTCTGATCCTCTGATCCAAACAGAGCCACAGAGGCACATCCCAACTCATTATGCGCTTCAAATGTGAGCGCTGTTCCTCCATCTCCCCAAGCGATTTCTTCAATAGCAATTGCTGAACTTATCGCATCCAGTTCTGATCCCCCATATTTTTCTGGGACACTCATTCCCAATAATCCCATTGGAATCATTTTTTTGATCACAGATTGGGGAATCTTTTCCTGTTCATTGATCTCGTGAGCCAGAGGTTTGATCTCTTTTGATACAAAATCATGAACCGCTTTCCGCCATAACCTTTGTTCCTCAGATAAGTGGAAATCCATCTAACCCTCCTAGATTTGTATGGTAAGCCTCAGGTTGTTAACACCCCAGTCCCCCCATCTGATGCTTAAACTTGGGGTATTCTGCTATTATTCTAAACGGAACCTGCTTCAGAATCAAATCAGATCTGATTAAGTGGCACGGTTTTTAGTTTATCAGGATGAGACCTCTGGTAGAATGTTTGTATTATCAGATTTGCTGGAAAACAAGAGGATCAGATATGTCACAACCTGTAGCGATCATTGCTGGAGCTTCTTCAGGAATTGGAGCAGCTGCTGCCAGAACACTAGGAAAAAACGGTTATCGGGTGGTAGTAGCAGCCCGCCGGGAGGAACGACTGGCAGATTTGGCATCACAGATCCGGGAAGGGGGAGGAGAGGCGCTGCCGATCCAGACAGATCTTGCCCAGGTGGAACAGATCCAACAGATGGTGGAAAAAACCATCCAGACTTTTGGCAGAATTGACGTTTTAGTGAACAGCGCCGGATCAGCCCGGCATGTCTGGTTTGATGAACACTCCCTGATTTCAGATATTCAGATCCAAATTCAGTCTAATCTAACTGGAGCGATTCAGTTAACCCGAGCTGTATTACCCTGGATGTTGACCGAGGACAGAGGTCACATCATCCATATCAGCTCGATTTCCTCCTGGGTAGGAGTGCCAACTTACAGCATCTATTCAGCATCAAAATTCGGCTTAAGAGGTTTTTTAGAGAGCCTGAGGCGGGAGCTAAGGGGATCAGGGGTTACGGTTTCTGAGATTTACCCAAGCGCAGTTGATACTGAATTTGCCCAGCATGTTGATGTGCATTGGAAGACCCCGCAAATCCTTCCGAAATGGATGTTGTTATCGTCTCAGGATGTTGCAGACCAGATCCTTCGCGTGATTCAAAAGAAGAAAAAGACCGCCATCATGCCTGGCTATATGGGGTTGGTTATTTGGGCTAATGCTCATTTTCCTGGCATTGTCAGCTGGTTATTGTCGAAAGCTTTTTACCGGAAAGAGGGAAAAAGGGTCGCTTGGCTGAAAGCGGATGAATAAAAAAACAGCCGCTGATTGAAGGCTGTTTTCTACTCAGGATAGATTCGCAGTGTTATTCCTGATCCTCCTGCGGTTCCTCTTGTGGTGGATCTTCTTTTAACTTGTGCTCTTCTTCCAGGATATAAATCCCATTGCGGACCTGATTGAGGACTCGTTCTAGAGCGATCTCCAGGTTGGTAAGGGTTTCTGCAACATATTCATCTGCTTCAGTCCGGGTTGACTTGATACGTACAGTAGCTTCAGCTTCTAGTTGAGAAGCTTTTTTTCTGGCATCCTGCACTATGCTGTCCCGGTCAGTTAACTTGTCGCTCTTTTCCTTCGCGATATTGACAGTCCGTTCAGCTTCTTCTTTGGCTTGTGCGATGACACGGTCTTTTTGGGCCAAGATCTGTTGAGATTTTTTCACTTCTTCCGGGATTGCCACCCGCATTTGGTCAATCAGATCCAGCATCCGATCTTCATCAATGATCACATTTCGGGTAAAAGGAATAGAACGGCTGTGGTTTATCAACTCTTCTAATCGATCTACAAGATGTAGGATGTCCATGATTACTCCTCAAAAAGAAGGGCTCTTTTAGTATATCACGAAAAGATCTGTTCAATCTCGCAGCGAAGTGTGGGGAACAATGCTCTGATCACTACCGAGTTCCTTGAACCGATCTTTTAGGGCATCCTCAACAAACTCGGGTACCATTGAACTAACATCTCCGTTGAGTGCGGCAATTTCGCGAACGGTGGAACCGCTTAAAAAAGAATGATCCTTGTTTGTTATTAATGCCACAACTTCAATATCCGGCGCCAAAGTATGGTTGGCCAGTGCCATCCTGAATTCATACTCAAAATCCGAGAATACCCGCAATCCGCGGACAATGACCTGGGCATCGATTTGATGACAGAAATCTACAGTTAATCCGCTGTAACCCTTGGTTTTGATATTCGGCGTAGATTGCAGGCATTGTTCAACCAGCTCAATCCGTTTCTCGGGTGGGAAGAGCAGCTTCTTAAGGGGTATTTCATACACTGCAACGATCACTTCATCAAATAACCGCGAGGCTCGCAGGGCGATATCGATATGCCCGTGATGGATCGGATCAAACGTACCAGGAAATACTGCTCTGATCATAAGATACTCCTAGACTTATCTAGTGAAGATATATTAACTGATATCTCCGGAAGTTTCCTGCACCCAGAATTGATTAATGGCCTGCGCTAAATCCTGATGGATTTCCTGCTCTAAATCGGGATCCTGTTGGAAAAGATCTGCTGCCTGTTGACGTGCCATTTCAACTAATGGTAAATCAGTAATGCTGGCTAGTTTCAATTCTGTGTATCCTGATTGACGGGTACCTAAAAACTGTCCTGGTCCGCGAATTGCCAGATCCCGTTCTGCCAGAACAAAACCGTCATTCGTGTCAACCATCGCCAACAAGCGTTGATTTTCTACTTCCTCCGCGTTGCCGGGGACCAGGATACAGTAAGATTTTTGATCACTCCGGCCTACTCGTCCGCGGAACTGGTGCAGTTGGGCGAGTCCGAAGCGATGCGCCCCTTCTACGAGCATTACCGTTGCATCTGGGATATCCAAGCCCACTTCAATGACTGAAGTGGAGACCATTATTTGAATTTCTTTATCACGGAAACGAGCCATCACCTGCTCTTTTTCATCCGGATGCAATTGGCCATGGAGCAGCCCAAGGGAATAATTTGGAAATACTTCTTTCTGCAGTCGGCCGAATTCTTCCACAGCAGCTTTTTCATCGCTTTTATCACTCTCTTCGACGAGTGGATAAATGATAAATGCCTGGTAGCCCATGTCTACCTGCCGCCGGACTAAACTGTACGCCCTTTCAATTTCCCTCGGATATAGCACATGGGTTTCCACAGGTATTCGCCCGGGAGGTAATTCGTCGATCACGGATAATTCGAGGTCTCCGTACATCGTTAGTGCCAATGATCGGGGGATAGGGGTGGCGGTCATTACCAGCAGGTGTGGATTATTACCTTTTTGGCGCAGTGTACCCCGCTGTTCTACACCAAACCGCTGCTGTTCATCTACGATGGCAAGTTGTAGATTCTGAAATTCGACCGGATCCTGAAGCAGGGCGTGAGTCCCTATGACGAGTTTGATCTCTCCTTGAGAGAGCTTCTGGCGGATTTGATCTTTTTCATCTTCTGGTGTTGAGCCGATCAGAAGGCTGATTTCACTTTCATTTAAACCATCTGGATTACTGTTAGACATTTTTTTCAGAGTCTGGTAATGTTGTTCAGCCAGTATGCTGGTAGGTGCCATGAAAGCAACTTGGCCATCTTGCCGGATTACTATCAACCCCGCCAGGGCAGCAATGACAGTTTTACCAGATCCTACATCCCCCTGAAGTAGTCGGTTCATTGGATGGCCTGACCGCAGATCATCCCGAACCTGTTTAAGTGCTTTTCTTTGAGCTTGGGTTAGTTGGAATGGGAGGTTTGCCAACTGGGAATCTATCCATTTATCAGGGGCGTCAAATACTTGGCCGGACCGGCTCTCCCATTGTTTTTTCTGCTTTAAAACACCCATCTGGAGAAGGAATATCTCGTCAAATGCAAGCCGTTGTTTGGCTTTTTGAAGGGATTGATCAGACTCCGGGAAGTGAATATCCCGGATTGCAGCGGATAATTTCGGCAGGGAACAATTAGAGCGCATTTTGTCCGGCAGGGGATCTACCAGGTGAATACTATACTTCTCTACAGCATCGTGCATGATACCGCGGAGCCATTTCTGGGTGACTTCCCGGGTGAGAGGATATACAGGCACAATTCGGTTGGTGTGAAGCTGCTTTTTGCTCAGCGGTTCCCATTCTGGATTGTTCATGGTTAATCGACCAAGATATTGTTCAATCTCTCCACTTAAGACAACATGTTTAGCACGGGAGAGTTGCCCCTCAATCCAGGGTTGGTTAAACCAGGTTACTCTGATTGCTCCGCTTTTATCAGATATAACTGCCTCTACCAGTTTCATTTTCCCGCTCCGTATGCTGCGGGTAGAGACACTCTCAACGGTTCCAATCACTGTCACTTCTTCGCCAAACCATAAACTGCCAATCGATTTTAGTTTTGAATAGTCATCATGGCGTCTTGGGAAGGTATACAAGAGGTCTCTCACGGAGGTGATCCCCAATCTTCCTAAGGCAGATGTTTTTTTTGCGCCGATTCCCTTGATGCTGGTTACTGGCGCATAATAATCCAATTTTTCGATTGGAGGGGCAGGCGGTTCATCTGTTGGCTGTTCTTTCAGGACCGGCTCGCTGGTTTCCTCGGTTGGCGCGGGAGGGGGCTCTAAACTCTGTTCGGGGGGGTGGGGTGGTTGTTCCGCTGGTTGGCCTTGCGCTGATTCCAGCTGAGACTCTTCCTTGTTTTCCTTATTTACACGTTGCCAGATTCCCTTAAGTGCAACCTCTCGGGATTCCTCACTTAAGTGGTGATAATCCCGTAATCTACTGATCACAGCCTGAATAACCTGTTCAGGTAATTGATCTTCCCTGGCTTCCAGTTCCCAGGATGAGAGGATATTTGCCAATCCCCCCATAACTGCTTTATTGTCATACCCCCTTTCAGCTTCCAATCTGAAGAATTTTCTTAATTTTTGGATTGATTTTTTCATTAGATTTATTTTACCACCGCTGCAAATCCAATCCCATTTGGACCCACATGCGTACCTATGATGGTAGTTACATTCACCAGGAGTGGATTTTGGATTCCCCGGGGAGCAAATTGCTGGGTGAAGTCCTTACCATCTTGGGTTGCATTGGTGTGAAGCACGGCGAGATTTTCCAAATCACCTAGCTCCCGTAGAATCTCACCCAGATATTGGATTCCTTTTATCCGAGCCCGGGCTAATCCACGGTTAACGACTCGCCCTTCTTTGAGTTCAAGAATCGGTTTAATATTCAGAATCGAACCAATCCGGGCTTTAGCTATGGATACTCGCCCACTGCGATGAATATATTCAAAAGTATCCAACAGTGCAAATACCCGAACTCTTTCCCGGATTGACACGATCATGTCAAGGATCGTTGGTATAGAACGATTTTCTTGAGCAGCCTCTGCTGCTGCTATGACCTGAAAACCCAAACCCAATGTTAACTGTTGACTGTCGATGACTTCTATTTGTTGAGAAAAATCCAGAGCAGCCAATCTTGCAGCATTGAATATTCCGCTTAAATTACTTGCTGCATGAATTGAGATGATCTTGGTATATCCCTGGTCAATAATCTTCTTATATAAGGCCTGGAATCTGCCGCTTGCTGGTGCCCCAGTTGTCGGTAGCTGTTCCAGAGAGGGAAGCTGGTTGTAAAAATCATTCCTGGATAGATCAAATCCATCCAGGTAGGTCTGATTTCCAAGCATCAGGTCAACGGGGATTTGAAAGATGTTGTATTTTTTCAACAAGTGGACCGGAATATCCGATGTGCTATCAGTAACAATGCCCGTTGGCAATTGGACCTCCGCTGGCTGCAAAACCGGCGGAGCTTGTAGAAAAGTCCGCCGGATTTTATTACCCGGTATTATTCACCAGGCATTTTTAGTATGTTTGATAAACCAACCTTGTATCATTCAATAGATAATATGAATTGATAATGTGGTTGACCGCCATATTGAAGCTCAACAACCTGATCAGGATATTTTTCCTGAATATATTCAGCCATGGCTTGTGCATCTTCTCGGTTAATATTTTCACCGTGGAACATTGTGATCAGTTCTAGTTCAGTTGCTTTTGCTACTTCCAGGAAGGTGAGACAACCTTCTTTGAGAGTCTTATTTGAACCTACCAATTTACCATTATGGAGAGTAATGATTTCTCCTTCCTTGACATCAATACCGTCGATTTCTACATCCCTAACAGCGGTGGTTATTTCTCCGCTTTCAATTTCACTCATTGCAGACAGCATTTCCTCAGTTACCTGTTCTAGAGTCTGACCTGGTATCAACCGTAACATAGCAGCCAACCCTTGAGGAACGGTGACCGTAGGTATAACTTCTACTTGCTTAACTGTGAGTTCAGCAGCAGATTTCGCTGCCATCAGGATGTTCTTATTATTAGGCAGAATAATCACCAGATCCGTTGGCAGATCTTCGAATGCGCCCAGGATCTCCTGGGTGCTGGGATTCATCGTTTGACCACCCTCTACAATTGCCGCTGCCCCCAGACTGGCAAAAATTCGTGAAAACCCAATCCCAGGCGAAATGATCACCAGGGCGACTTCTCCTGGAGAAACACTGGTCATTTTTATAGGTTCCTCCTCATCCTGCCCACTCAAGGAAGGGTCCATCTGTATCATCAGGTTTTCAATATGAACCTTGGAGATTGTGCCGAGAGTCATGGTGTAATCGATTGGTTCATACCGCTTATCAGATGGTACATGAATGTGCATTCGGTACATTCCGTCACCCTCACCAACCTGAATAGAGGTGCCGATTTCTTCCAAATCCTGATAAAAAGCCTCTAATTCCAACTGTCCATGGGGTTGAAAATCAACAATTACCTCGTAATCCTGGCCGGGTTCTGCACTACTCATAGCCTCCTGTCTTCCAATGACGGATAATGGCTGGACATGAACCGGTTCGATATCTAACGGCTCATCATTAAGATAACGAATCATGCCTTCAAAGATGTGCAAAAGCCCTTTCCCTCCTGCATCCACTACGCCGGCTTCTTTAAGTACATCAAGCAGTTCAGGTGTGTTATCCACAGAGACCTGTCCCGCATCGGTTACTATTTCAAGGATTTGATAGGGATCTGTTGTTTCTTGGAGGGCTTTTTCAGCAGCCAGAGCCATGTCCTTACAAACGGTCAGGATTGTTCCTTCTACTGGGCGAACAACTCCTTTATATGCGGTAACTTGTGCTTGATGCAGGGCTTCTGCCAGAGTTTTCCCATCCAGGTTTTTATTTTCACCTATACCCTTGGAAAAACCCCGCCAGATCTGGGAAAGGATCACCCCGGAATTTCCACGGGCTCCCATCAATGCACCGTGAGCAAGTTTTTCAGCTAAAACCCCCACTTGTTTTTCAGACGAGTTCGATATTTCATCATACGCCGCCTGAAGGGTGAGAACCATATTGGTGCCTGTATCTCCATCGGGCACAGGGAAAACATTCAACGCATTGACAGACTCTTGATTAGTTCGCAGCCAAATTAAACCGGCGTTTATCAATTCTTTGTACTGGTCGCCATCAATTTGCTGGGAATTGGTATCAGGGTGTTCGCCACTCATACTAAAGTCTCCTAAAGAAGGAAAACCTCCCATCTGCCTAACCTGAAGGATTTACTTCTCTCCGTCGCTGATTCGGAGACCCTGAACATGGACGTTAATTTCATTCACTGGTACTCCTAAGGATTTTTCAACCTGGTACCGGACTGTATTTGCGGCACTGGCAGCAACTGTTGTAATTCGGGTGCCATATTCAACAATGACGTAGATATCGATGTTGATTTCCTTATTTTTGTATTCCACATCGATTCCATGGGTAGGGTCTTTCACAATCGCTTGGACCAATTCATCTGCAATGTTTTTAGATGCCAGACCGACAACACCATATGAACTCTCTACTGCCTGGAATGCAATGGTCGCAATCGCTTGTTTTGAGATTTGAATGTCACCTAAAGGTGCATTTTCTTTTGTCATAAAAATCACCATTTTGTTAGGAAATATTTATCGGGATAAGATACAGATGTCAAATGATAACATAAAACTTCCGGAAAGGGGGGTCTCCTCTTGAAGATTGAACTGAGATATGGTAAGATTGGCGGGCTTGACTGAATGTTTTCTCCAGGATTAGATATTGGATTTCTCTTCAGTTATTAAGTTGATTTTAATAAGTATAATTGAAATCTTTAAAACTCATTATTGAACGAGGGTAGTACCCATGGCAAAATGTGAAGAATGTGGGAAAACCACACGATTTGGGCAAAGCCGCCCCTGGTCTAAGAAGACCACAAAACGTAAATTTAAACCAAATTTACAGCAAGTAACGGTATATAAAGACGGGAAAAAGATCCGCAAGACATTGTGCACCCGCTGCATTCGAACTCTAACGAAAGTCTAAGCCACATACATTAACACCTAAGGATATATTTCGTTGTGGGAGGAAAATTTCTCTGCTTTCTCCCACATTTCGTTATCAGGCTCCAGAAGGTACTTGGTACTCTGGAGCGTTTTTATTATAGTAGCACATCACGCAGGGATTGAATTCCCGCTCTGATGCCCTGCGGGTGATTAAAAATTGCGCTGGCTGCAACAAATACCTGCGCCCCCTGTTCCATTGTTTGCGTGATAGTTTGCGGATTGATCCCGCCATCCACTTCAATTAATGCATCCGGATTGATTTCATCCAGGATATTTCGGATCTCTTTGATTTTCGGAATTACTTCCGGCATAAATGATTGGCCTGAAAAGCCCGGGTTCACAGACATCACTAGTACTAGTGCGACATCTTTTAAGTAGGGTTTAATCTCTTGAACCGCTGTCCCGGGTTTTAACGTGATCCCGGATTTACAGCCCGAGTCATAGATGAATTGTAGAGTATTGTCCATTTCCGGGCAGGTTTCAATATGGACGGTTAGATAACTGGCTCCTGCAGTAACAAATTCCTGCATGTATCGATCTGGTTCTTCAATCATTAGGTGAACATCCAAGGGGAGATTTGTAACTCTCCTGCAGGCTTCCACGATGAACGGTCCCATAGAAATGTTGGGCACAAAATGACCATCCATGATATCAATATGAAACCAATCTGCACCAGCGTCTTCCGCCTGTTTGATTTGATCACCCAGCCGGGTGAAATCCGCTGAGAATATTGAAGGTGAGATTAAATGGGGTTTTTTCATAGACGGTCCATAGGATCTTGTTTATTTACTGTTCAGTTCTGATAAGAAGGATGAGGTATCTGAAAATTATATCGTCTGGAGCAGAGATGTAAACTAGGAATCTGTTTAATTTAGTTGATAGTAAACCCAGATCCAAAAGGGGATCAACCCCCCCACAGCGCTCAGTGCGATTAATCCCAGCAGGATTGTCAACCATTGTTTTTCCGCTCCTTTTTTCTCCAGGTCAAGAATGGTTTGCAAAGTACCTTGATCGGGAGTTGGGGCTGGAATTTCTGGTGGGGATAACGTTTCCTCAGTTTCAGTAAAGCTGATAACGATCCTGCCCAGTTGGTCTGCAGTCCTATACCGTGAGTTGGGTTCTTTCGAAAGCACCTTAAGGATGATTTCTTCAAGTTCCGGAGAAATCTCAGGATTAATTTCCCTGGGGAGTGGGGGTGATTCGTATCTATGAAGCAGAGCTAATTCCTGGGGAGATGGATCTGTAAATGGAAGCTGTCCGGTTAACATCTCATAGAAAACGACACCCAGGCTGTAAACATCCGAGGCGGGGGATGGCGCTCTTCCGGCCGCTTGTTCAGGAGAGAAATAGGCAGGGGAACCCCAGATGGCTTGGGATTGTTCGTCGTGTTTTACTGATGCCAGCGCTCTGGCGATGCCAAAATCAGTTACTTTCAGTCGGTGGTCAGGGGTGATGAGCATATTGTGTGGTTTTATATCGCAGTGAACCAAACCAGCTCGATGGGCATAACCGATCCCTGCACAGGCTTGGACAAACAAGTGAGAGGCATGTTCTACTGACAGGAAACCAGATTCGCCAATGATCTGTTTTAAATCAGTCCCCGGAACATATTCCATCACGATAAACAACTGGTCATTGTCAAAACCAAAATCGTGTACAGTCACTATGTTGGGATGAGTAAGATTAGCAGCTGCCCGGGCTTCTTCTTTAAATCGTTCTTGAAATGCAAGTGAGGTTGAAAAACCTTCTCTGAGAATCTTCACGGCAATTGTCCGTTCCAGCATGAGATCACTGGCCTGATAGACAATTGCCATTCCCCCTTCACCAAGCGGTTTATCTAACCGGTAGCGGTCATTTAATATCTCAGACATGAGGTAGTTTCCTGACGGATCACACCGGTTTGATTGTACCACCAACTAATTGACGGTGATACCTGGATAGAGTACACTTTGAGAGTAATTGGATTGATTACCACCTAGATTTACTCAGGAGAAACAATGCGGGGACAACTTATCTACAACCCCATGGCTGGCCGGTTTCCCTCTTTGCCACTAGTCGAGCGGGCTGTAAAAATTCTTGAAGCGAATGGATGGGATGTGACAATTACCCGTACGGAAGGCGGAGAGCACATCACCTCCCTGGCAAAGAAGGCTGCAACCTCCGGGTTGGACGCAATTTTTGTAGCTGGTGGAGATGGGTCGATTCATAAAGCAGCAGCGGGTCTCCTGGGTAGTGACACCGCTTTATCTGTCCTACCAGCAGGGACGGCCAATGTTTGGGCTCAGGAGTTGGGCTTGCCTACTCTTTCCTGGACAAATTGGACTGCACTCGAAACCAGTGTCAAAAGAATACTTGATGGATCAATCCATACCATAGATTTAGGTGTATGTCAGGGAATACCCTTTTTACTGTGGGCCGGGGTTGGATTTGATGCCTTTATCGTTCACCACCTAGAACCTAGAACCCGGTGGCAAAAACAATTCGCTGTCCCGCAGTATGCTGCCAATGTTGCCTGGTTTGCTAGAAATTGGTCGGGTATGGATTTGAAAATCTGGGCTGACGGAGAGATTGTAACCGGGATTTATGTTCTGACCTTGGTGACAAATGTCCATCTTTATGCCGGAGGTATGGCTGAGGTCTCTCCCACATCACGCATTGATGATGGTTCAATGGAATTATGGCTCTTTTCAGGTGATACTTTATTAGAAACATTTCAGCATCTATTTGATCTGGCATCCGGACAACATCTATCTTCTGACAAGACACATTTTATTCCTTGTAAGGAAGTTCTTATCAAATCAAAATCCGAATTGTATCTTCAGCTGGATGGTGAACCAATCCCTCCAACAAAAGAAGTATCCATTAATATCTGTCCTCAAGCTCTTAAGGTCCTTGTGCCCAAGGACTTGCCAAGACCTTTGTTTACCAAGATTTAAATATGAAAGATATATTCAATCCGTGGGTTATATCCGGAGCAATCATAACCGCTAGTCTACTGCTGGTGGGAACCTTCCTGCTCTCTGGCAATATCTCTGCTGCGGATCACCTGCCTTATTATGGAGAAGCTGCTTTGACAGTAATTCCAGTTCCAACTGCTACTCCAACTAAAATACCACCAACACCCGTTTTCACGCCAACAAGTGAATCCCAGGCTGGAATCCAGCTGGGAGGTTATATAAAAATCTCGGGGACAGAGGGAGAAGGACTCAGGTTGCGGAAAGCACCTTCGTTGAATGGGGAAATTATATACCTTGGTTTAGAGGATGAAGTTTTTCTGGTTAAAGATGGGCCAGAAGACCAGGATGGATACCTGTGGTGGTACCTGGAAGCGCCGCTGAATGAAACCCGGAATGGATGGGCTGTTGCTAATTACCTCCAACCTGCTCAAAACCCGTAAAGAAAAAAACAGAAGGTAACAACCTTCTGTTTTTTTGATCCTTAGTAATGATCTAACAAGGAAGTTTAATCCTTAGTAAGATGGACAAGGTGGTTGCGTAGATTATGTCTTACGGCATACGCTGCAGCTTCAGCCCGATTGCTTACATCCAATTTTGAGAGAATACTGCTGACATAATTCCGGACTGTACCTTCTCCCAGATAGAGAGTTTTAGCGATCTCACGGTTAGTTTTACCTTCTGATACGTGGATCAGAACGTGTTTCTCCTGATCCGTCAGATCTGTAAATGCCGATGCTTCTTCTTCTCTGACAGCTTTTCTGACTTCCTTAAATACGCGTTGAGTTACCGCAGGATCAAGCAGAGCTTCACCGCGGCCGACTGCCTCAATAGCATCGATCAACTCATTACTGCCAACTTGTTTAAGAACATAGCCAGAAGCACCAGCCCTGATGGCAGAGAAGAGCATTTCGTCCTCTGCATAGGATGTAAGCATTATGACTTTAGTATCTGGGTTTTTTTCTATAATCTCTTCACATGCCTCAATTCCTGAACCACCCGGTAGGCGAATATCCATGACAACAACATCAGGGTGATATTGTTCTGCTTTTTTAATCGCTTCGTCTCCGGTGGCAGCTTCGGCAACAACTTGAAACCTTGTATGCCTGTCTAAGAGGGATTTTAACCCCAGACGTACTACTTCGTGATCGTCCACTAATAAAATCCGCTGAAATGACATATTCTAGACTCCTGTGTATAACTTGGGACAGTATAAACCAGACTGTACCTCCTGACAAGGAAGTCCGTTTTGTTGTTTTCCTAACTTTCTGGTTAGGAATAGAATAGAAAATTCAGAAATCCTGTTGAGAAAATTGGTGATCAATCCAGGATTTGGCAGGAATCTTTGGCTCTATTGGGCTTTGGTGATGAATGCATTTTGTCTGATTTTATTCAGTTTTTCCCTGTTCCCTCCGATAATCAACAAAACGATATCCTACACCCCTTTCAGTTAAAATATATTTCGGATTGGAAGGGTCTTCTTCTATCTTTTTCCGCAGGTAGTTTACATAAAGTCGGACATAATGGGGTTCATCCTGATATTCAAAACCCCACACTTTTGATAGCAGCTGTTCGTGAGTGTTCACCCAGCCGGCATTTTTTACCAGATGGTATAGTAGGCGGTATTCTGTCGGGCGGAGATCAACTTTCTGGTCTTCAACCCATACTTCACGCCGGGAAAAATCAATTGTTAACCGATCATCTACTTTAATCAGGTCAATCTGGTCCTCCTTAAAAGATCGTGTTCGGCGAAGAACAGCCCGGATACGACTGACAAGTTCCCTGGGACTAAATGGTTTGGTGATGTAATCATCCGCTCCCAATTCTAAACCCTGGATGCGATCATCTTCCTCACCTTTTGCTGTTAACATGATTACGGGAACAATATTGACCTCTCTGATTTTTTTCAAAACCTCAAATCCATTAATATCTGGCATCATGATATCCAGCAGGATTAAATCCGGCAGTTGGGTTCTCACCTGTTCGAGTGCATCCGTACCGTTGTAGGCTGTGATCACTTGAAAACCATCCTGCTCCAAGTTTAGCTGGATGAATCTCACCATGCGTTTTTCATCATCAACGACTAGTATTTTATATTTTGATTTATCAGAACTCATCTAACTTATTCCCTGATAAAGCTGACCACATCTTCAGCTGTTTCACCTGGCAGAATTTCAATAAAACTGATTTCAGCAAGAGGCCAATAAACAGTAACAACATTATGCTCTAAAAAGATCAGATCTTTTCCATCCCGTTGGCGCGGGTTGTTGAGTTTAATAATCGTATCGTTCGCCTGGGGGAGTTCTTCAATTTCCGCAAGCATAGGTTCAGCGTTTCTGATATGAACTATGACAGATGTTGACATAAAATCCTTCCTTATTTCAATTCCTTGGGCAGGATCACTTTCATATTAAATTTTCCCAAGGAAAGGACATCACCGTGATTTAATGGAACCTCTGAATTTGCTGGAATCTCAAATCCATTTATACTGGATCCATTTGCGGAACCCAGGTCAATCACATGAATTTTATTATTTTCCGGATTGATTCGTATGGTCGCGTGAAGTCTGGAAACTCCTTTATCATAGGCTTCGTAGGTATTAAGATCCACATCAGGTGTGATGACTTGTCCTTCTTCTTTACGACCGATAGTGAATTCATTCTGTTCAGGAATGGGGATGACTTCCTCCAGCTCCGGATAATAGAGAATAAAGGTTTTGTTCTCCAGCAGTTTCTTTGGAATAGTATTGGAAATATCTATTTCCAAACCCCTGGCTTGAGAGGGATAGACAAGTGTGTCTACATTTTTATCTGTAAGCAAAACCAATTGAGAACCACACTCACTGCAAAAGAATGCCCCGTGGTATTCTTGGCTGCTGCATAATTTACAGGTAATCATGTTATATCAGGGAGAAGCAGCCGCATTGTTCCATACTTCAGTTGCTTTTTCCCGGTAGGACTGAAATTATTGTGTGTTTTTATATAATCCGCTTCATGCATGGCGATCTTTGCCAGGGACTCCTCGCCTTTTGCCATAAGATGGGAAGATAGGTTAATCAACCTTTGGAAGGCTGTTCCGGGGTTTCCACTGGTAATGTCGTTCTGGGCTTTTTCCTGTAGACGGTAGAATATCAGGTGTGAAATTGCCCGGAATATTGCTGATGGGGGAGGTGGAAACTCCCCGGGGTCTGCGATTACAGGGCGATTCAGTGTGAAAGGTATGTTGTGGCCGCGAGGTTTCCGTTTCAGGAAAAATTCTCCAGAGGCGATGACTGCCTGATCGATCTGTTCTGGTATGGGATCTATCAGGAATTCGAATAAAATTCGGTGAGGTTTATCTTTTTTTAGGATCCCTAACGAAAACTCTTCCTGGTGGGGGAGAGGTAGAGATTCTGGAAGGATTCGGAAAGCAGACAGCAAGTTTACACCCGGAGCAGGTTTGATCTTCAGTGTGACATGCCTTGAATAGGCTTCTTTTAAGGATGCAATACATTGTTTCAGGAAATCCTTGGCATGATTGAGATCCTGGATATATATGCTCTGACCACCTGTGAGACCGCTCAGCTGATCGATGAACTCATCATTCCATTCAATGCCAATTCCCAAACCGCTGATTCCTATATCTAACTCTGAAGCTGTTTTCGCCAGGGAGATACAGTTTTCCTCATCACCATATGTATGACCATCAGTAATTAGGATAATATGGTTCACATAATCAAAAGAGGAATTTTTCCGAATCTCTTCAAAAGCCGCTTCTAATCCCTGAAAAATCTCAGTGCCCCCTTCTGCAAACAGGCCGCTTATACTAGATTCAACATGTTTATGGGGAGGTTGTGACTGGCTGGATAAAAGAACTTTAGCCCGGTCATTAAAGCTGATTACCGAGATCAGGTCATCCTCATTCAGTTCTTGAATGATCTCTTTCGTGGCAGCTTTTAATATTTCCAGCCTGGCGCCGTCCATGGATGTTGAATTATCAAGAACAAGTGAAATATTGAGGGGAAGATTTGAGGTATCCATCTCTTCTTGTGTGGATACGATATCCACCAGGGAATATACTGTTTGGGGTTCTTCCAGCCTCAGTAATGAATATTGGCTGTATTCAATGGCGGTATAAATTGTAGGCAGAGTTTCATTGGGTTCCCTGCCCTCATCGTAAGCTTCTTTCTGGTTAGGATCAGAGAGGATTTTATAGGCTTCTTGGATATCCAGAAAGAGTTGTGTTGCCCCCTCATTTTTATTAACATCAGGATGAGCTTTTCTAACTGCCAGACGGTAAGCTCGTTTTATTGCTTCTTCGGAAGCTCCTGTATCAACTTTCAATCTGTGGTAAAAATCCGTTTTATCGGACATATCGGCAGGATTTTCCTAGGAAATCTCAACAAAAATTGCAGAGATATTATCTGGGCCACCAGCATCATTTGCTGCGTCAATTAATCTATCGCAGGTTTGCTGAGGGGATTTTCCGGATTTAATTATCTCATTGATTCCTTCTTGACCAACAATGCTCCATAAGCCATCAGAACAAATTAGTAGATAACCCGAATCAGGTCTTACGGTAGAAATAATCTCTGGTTCAAAAGGATCACCTTGCCCCAAAGCGCGGTACAAAACATTCCGCTGGGGGTGGACTGCGGCTTCTTCAGGACTAATCTGCCCTAATTCCTGAAGGCGTTTCACCAACGAATGATCACGGGTTAATGCTTCCAGGTTTCCTTCTCTGTCAATCGAATAAACCCGGCTATCGCCTACGTGGGCAATCGTCATTTGGTCTCCCAAGATCAATACCGCTGTTACAGTAGTTCCCCCGCCATATGAGTTCTTTAATATTTCAGTATTCGCTTCTTCAATCCCGGCTTGAAAAACCTCCCGGAAGGACATATCGCTTGGTTTTGGATTGAGGCTCATTAAGGGGGTATAAATCTCTTTCAGGATATGCCCAACAATGGTTCTGATTGCTAGCTCGCTGGCAATTTCCCCGTTTTTATGACCTCCCATGCCGTCAGCAACGATATACAATCCGAATGGTATCTCGCTTTCATTAAAGGAAAACATTGTTGTCAGAGTAAAGAATGCATCTTCGTTGTGCGTTCTTTGTTTTCCCGGGGATAATCCATATCCAACATTGATAAGTGGAGAGCTGTATCCAACGGTTTCGGTTTTCACCGGGGTGGTTACTTTTTCCAACTCTTTAGTTACCGCACTAGCTTCCGGGTCCTGGTATTGGATATCTACCTGTTGATGTTCAGCGGATTTTGGTTGGAATTGTTTCTTGAGGGTTGATAGTAGTCTGTTTATCATTTTTTCTCGTTTGCTGAGATTGAGTATCAGTTGTATTGCCGTCAGGCGGGCAGGGCGTAAACTTTTTTATCTGAGGAACCAATATATAGCACATCGTCAACAATAATAGGAGATCCAGTGATTTGTCCTTCTGTTTGGTATTTCCAGCGGAGACGGCCGCTTACAGCATGCAGGCTGTAAATAAACCCATCAACGTTGCAGAAATAGATAGCCCCTTTATAGTAAAAAGGCGAGCTGTTGATTTGATTATCGGTATCAAAACTATAAACTTTTTTTGATGATTTAGTATTGATGCAGTAAAACCGGTTATCGGTTGATCCTACATAAACGCGATTTTCATGGGCGGTTGGAGTACAAATTGAGCCATTTTCCATCCGGTAACGCCAGATCACCCATCCGGATTTTGCATCAATCGCATAAAGCACGCCATCAAGGGAAGTGATGTAGATCACGTTTTCATAAAAGTGGGGTGAGGCTGTGACAGCCCGCTTGGCGGCGGTTCTCCATTTAATGTTTCCGCTGAAATCATAGCATTGGATTTCCCCGTTTTCACTTCCAATATACACCAAATCCAATGCGATGAGGGGGCTGGAGCGGACTCTAGATCCAAGATTCGCCGTCCAGGCTTCTCGTCCTGCCATTATATTTAATACATGTAAGTATTCATCATCCGACCCGATAAAGAGATGTCCTTCAGCAACTGTTGGGGAGGAGTAGATTGCTCCATCTGTTGAATGGACCCAGACTTTTTTCCCATTCCGGCACGAAATCGAGTGAATATGCTGGTCTGTCGAGCCGAAGTAGACTTTATTCTCGTGAATAGCTGGTTTGCTGACGATACCGCCGTTGGCAGCATATTTCCAGATGAATTTCCCATTGGATGAATCCAGGGCATAGAGATTGTGATCATACGAACCGATGTAAAGAACACCATCTAAATAACTGGCAGTTCCCCGGATTTCATCTTCACAGGTAAATGTCCATATAGGTGAGTGGCTTTGGTCCTGGAAGAATTGGGTTGCTTGCGCTATAGAAATTTCATCCTCCAGCAGGCCAGTTTGTTGTGCCAATCCAATCAAAGCCTTTCTCATAATCGCTGCATTATCGAAGCGTTCTGGCGGGTTGTACATTAATGCTGCATTAATAATGGATTCCAAACCAGCCGAGATGCTTGGATTTGCTGTCCGGATTGGGCGTTCATCAAACGTAAAGGGAGGTTCTGTCCGGGGATCTTGATTGGTAAGAAGATGATGAAGAGTAGCGCCAAGGGCATAGATATCAACTTGCGGGGTAGCTTCTCCGCGGTACTGCTCAGGAGGTGAATACCCTTCGGTACCAATCATGGTCCCCTTCGCACCTGATTGGAATGTCTTGGCAATACCAAAGTCCACCAGTCTGACCTGATTTCTGCTTGTGATCATCACATTGGCAGGCTTGACATCCCTGAAAATGATTGGTTCTGGTTCGTGGTTGTGGAGGTAATCCAGTACATCACAGAGAGCAATCGCCCAACCGATGACTTCCTCCTCCAGGAAAGGGGCTCGTCTTTGTTGAAGTTTGATTTCCAGGTTATCCCCATCGATGAATTCCATCACCAGGTAGGAACGAGCACCGAGTGTGAAGTAATCATAGATAGTGGGGATAGAAGGATGACTGACTGTTGCCAGAATATTGGCCTCACGTTCAAAAGTTTCTACAATGGTTGCTTGAATATCAGGATCGGTTGCCTGGTTAATCATTTCTTTAACGGCAACAGTTTTTTCAACCTTAAAGCGGAGGTCCTGTGCCTGATAAACTGCTCCCATTCCCCCCCGTCCAACAGTTGACAGGATCTTATATCGACCTTCTAACTTTGTGCCAGGTTGAAGGTACTCGAGAGATTTAGATCTCTGGTCCAGGTTCTGGGTGATTTTTCTAGTCTCCAGACCAATCCTCCCTGATTAAATTACTTCCCTATATTATATCCGTTTTAGTCCTTCAGCGTATCCCTTAATGGAAGGATTTTATCATAAGAACCCACTTTCTTGCTAACATCCCCGTAAAGGGTCGCAGGGCTCTGAGTCTATATCTTGTTCATCACCAAAGCAGGATTGAACTGGAAGTATTATAATGGGGATGGAATCTCATCCATGCTTTCAGAACCAGTTTCGATTCAATAACAGCACCAGGAATATTTATGATAGACCATAAAATATACCAATCACCTTTCTCATGGCGTTACGGTTCTCAAGAAATGAGGGAAATCTGGGGGGAATACAATTCACGTCGGCTCTGGAGAGAGATCTGGGTTTCCCTTGCTGAGGTTCAGGTTTCGTATCAGTTGGTTACACCAAACCAAGCTGCTGAACTCCGCAGCAAAGCAGGGGATATCGACCTGGCTCGGTCTCTGAAGATAGAAAAGGAGCTCCACCATGATTTGATGGCAGAATTGCAGGTGTTTGCAGCTCAATGTCCATCTGCAGGCGGGATTCTGCATCTTGGTGCAACCTCAATGGATGTCAAGGATAATGCACTGATTTTGCAGATCAAGGAAGCCCTGGCTCTCATCCACAGTGAACTTCGGGAATTACTGGAGGTAATAGCGGAATTAATCGACCGCTGGGCTGATCTTCCCATAATCGGATTCACGCATCTTCAGCCGGCCGAACCGACAACACTGGGGTACCGTTTCGCTCAACCCGCCCAGGACCTTTTATTCTATTTCAAGCAATTTGATTTACTTCAAAGCGACCTAAAATCCAAAGGATTTTGCGGAGCTGTAGGAACAAGCGCATCATTTGGATCGTTAATTGGTGAAGAAAATTTGCCTGAATTTCAAGATCTACTGGCGGAGAAATTGGGTTTACAATTTTTTGATGTAGTTTCCCAAACCTATCCCCGTATTCAGGATTATCAGGTATTGACAACGCTTGCTGGGTTAGGAGCTGTCCTGTACAAATTGGCATTTGACCTACGACTCCTGCAATCTCCGGGTCTGGGAGAATTGGCAGAACCATTTGGAGAGCAGCAGATTGGATCTTCGGCTATGCCATTTAAGCAAAACCCTATTAAGGCGGAAAAGGTAAACTCGCTGGGCAGATACCTGGCTCAACTACCCAGAACAGCCTGGGACAATGCGGCACATTCACTGCTTGAGCGTACGCTGGATGATAGTGCTAATCGGCGAGTGATCCTCCCTGAAGCGTTCTTAATTACCGATGAAATGCTCCATGTTAGCCAGGAGATTCTTGCCGGTTTGCAAGTTTTTGAAAAGGGGATAAAACAGAATTTACAGGAGTTTGGTCCCTTTGCTGCCACAGAGAAACTACTTATGCTGCTGAGCAAAGCCGGCGCAGACCGCCAAAAAATGCATCAGGTGCTGCGTGAACACGCCCTTCAAGCCTGGTCCGCAGTTCGGGAAGGTGAGCCAAATCCAATCATCGAGTTGATTTCCAACGACCCCAATCTACTGGAATATTTATCGCAATCAGGTATTGTGGACACCATGAAGAGTTCAGCATACCTCGGGGACGCTAAAGAGAGAGCAAAGAAACTGGCTGCGATGATTAAGAGTGAAATCAGCGGCTGATGTCTTGATCAGCCGCTGATTGCGGTGGAAGTATATCCGTTCCTCTCCTGCTTTATGATAAAGGTTTGTTTACATATTACCTGAGATCTGGCGCTAAGTCCGGTTTATTATCCAGGATTTCTTCAATTGTTTCAATTACGTCTGGGATTAGTTTATCTACCACTTCAATGGCTTTCATATTCTCCCGAACCTGATCTGGTTTTGAAGCGCCAGTGATGACGGTGCTCACATTTGGATTAAGCAAACACCAAGCGAGTGCCAGTTGAGCAGTGGTGCAGCCGATTATTTCTGCCACACTTGCCAATTTGATTACTTTCTCGATTTGGGCTTTCACTTTTTCATCGGTGAATCGGCTCTTCAGCCATTCATACCCATCTAAGTTTGCCCTGGAATCTTTGGGTATACCCTGGTTGTATTTTCCAGTTAACAAACCGCTGGCCAGAGGGCTCCAGATGGTTGTCCCTAAACCAATCTCACTGTATAGCCGGTGATATTCCTTTTCGACCCGTTCTCTATGGAACATGTTGTATTGGGATTGTTCCATCAGTGGTGGAATGAGATGTTCTTGCCTGGCAATGGCATATGCTTGCATGATTTGCTGGGAGGACCATTCGCTAGTTCCCCAGTAGAAAGCCTTGCCCTGTTTAATGACATGGTTCATTGCCCGGACAGTTTCCTCAATTGGGGTGTGGATATCAGGTCGGTGAGCGAACAATAAATCCACATACTTGATACCCATTCTCTCCAGTGATGCATCCAATCCTTCTATGATATGTTTCCTGGATAGCCCCATTTCATTTGGACCATCTCCCCCCCAGAATATTTTGGTTGATAGAACAAGATCTTTTTGTTTCCACCCAGCTTTTTTTATTACTTTTCCCATGATGCTTTCCGCAACACCATCGTTATACACTTCTGCATTATCGAAAAAATTTACTCCGGCATCATAGGCAATGGTCATCAACTCGAGAGCTAAATTTACATCAACCTGGGTTCCGAAAGTTACCCAGGATCCAAATGATAAAGCGGAAACCTGTAATCCTGAATTTCCTAAATATCTGTACTGCATAAAACTACCTCCTCTAATGCTGCCCATCATTTACTAATAATATTGGCTGCTGCCTTGTTCATAACATCCTCAGAGGCAGCCGCGATAATTGCGAAAGCACGGTCATTATAATCAAACCCACTCTGAGTAGGGAAGGGTTGTTGATTACCGACTGGCTGAATAAATCCCCCGGCTTCTTTTACAACTAACCAACTGCCAGCAAAATCCCATAGTTTGACAGTGCTTTCAAAAGCCAGAATAGCGGATCCTTTTGGAATCAGGCAAAGATGATAAGCCGCTGCGCCCAATGACCGAGTTTTATAAGGAAGAGCTACGTTATAGAGCCCATGCATTCTCGAACAATGAACGAAAATTGGATAGTGGGAATCAACTGGAGAATTTGGGACTTGGATTCGCTTACCGTTTAAATCTGCCCCCTTTCCTGCAGAGGCTGAATACAATTCATCGATCACAGGGAAATAAAGAGCAGCAGACTGCGGTATACCATGTTTGAAGTGAGCGATTGAGACACCCCAATAATGAAGACCCAAACTGAAATTGACCGTCCCATCTAAGGGATCAACAACCCAGACATCAGGGTTCTCCGGGAAAATCGTGTTTCCTTCCTCGCTGAGGATAGCATCAGAAGGGAAATGATCCCTGATCAACTTTTGAATATATTGGTCAGCATCCCTATCGGCTTTTGTTACCAGGGTTCGATCTGATTTTAATTCCCCCTGGTGTTTTCCGTGATGAAAGTGGTCCAGTAATAGTTTTCCTGTTTCAATTGCAGTGTTTTTGGCGAATTCTAATCTTTGGTTGGACATATTTGATCCTGATCAAGGTCTGTTGTAGAAGGAATCGAGATTGTTTTTACTCATAATTTGGATTTTCAAGATATCGCGTTACTGCTTCTTCAATGCTGATTTTATGGTTGAGAACAGACTCCTCATATCGTTTAAACCAATGCGATAATTGCGGCCAGGCAATTTTCAACTCAGTGAGAACGAGTTTAGCTAAAGGACCTCCCCGGGGTATAAACTGAGTGGTGTAAAAATCCTCAATCGCAGCATTCAAATCGTATTCAATTCTGATAATCTTTCCATGCCACTGATCATTCTGGAAAGTGATCTGGGCATATCCTGCCCTGGTATCACCATCAAAGGGAAGGCCAATTGATCCGGCGTTGACAACCAGGGTCTCATTTACTCTCCGGACCAACGGTTGATGGGTGTGTCCAACCAGGAAAAGATTCGCGCCAGGATCAATCAGGGCAATGATTTCTTCTGGGCTTGTCTTGGGGTAGATGCCAACCCTGATTCCACCCAGGGAGGCATGGACTGCTTTCAACACCTGGTTATTCGGTAATTGGATATCCACTGCTAAGGGCATTTCCTTAACCGCTTGGATATCCTCCGGAGATAATGATTGATAAGTCCAATGAATAATCTTTAATGTCTCATATTGAGGACCAGCTTTAGGGGCATCTGGATCATCAAAGTTGAGGACGTATTGCTCATGATTTCCTTGAATGAGTTGCCAGGAGTCAGTGATTTCTTTCCCCTGGATTAGATGCAGACATTCTCTTGACCGGGGTCCACGGTTGATGATATCACCCAGGACAATCACCAGGTCAGGTTTCCAGCGGTCAACATGATCGAGAACGGTAATTAGCGCTTGATAATTACTGTGGATATCTGCCAGGGCAGCGATTTTCATAACTCAGGATTTTGACCCTACTATCTGTACGTAATCCAGAGTTTCACTTTTGGAGGGGAAGCTGCCAAGTAAGCGGAGCAAATCATCCGCTATTTGGGCTTTTTTCTCTGCATCCTCGAGGCTCCAGGTGCGGCTTTTTACCTCCAGGAAAGTCCCCAGTGCGGGTTCGTCCAGACGGTCTACGTTGATAAAAAACTCAATATCGTGGTAACGCACTTTCCACCTCTGCCGGTCTTTCTCAATGAAGGTTTCACTGGAGGGTTCGAAGTATTCCCGGTAAAACCTGAGACTGTGGGGAGCAGGGGCAATGAATCTGCTTCTAGATAACAATACATCCTGGGGGAAGTGGCGTTCACGTTTGGGTCCGATGAGTGTCAATCTATAGCGGATATTTTCTGCATCACCATTTTGATTGATAAACTCATCTTCACGGTATCGCAGCCATCCTTCCTCAGGATCTTCAAACTCGAAATAGGTGTCATATTCGTGGTAGTGGCGGAAGTAGAGGATTTCCAGTTCGGATTGATGCAGTTTATCAATAACTGCTTGTGGGTCATCCAGTTTCACTTTAACCTGGACCTCATAACTTTCTTGCTCCTCCGCACCACCGATTGCAATCAATTTAGAATAGACAGATTGCTCCCGTTTGTCCAGGAATTGATCAATTTTTTCAGCGAGAATCTGGGCTTCTATAAGCATTTTACTCACATCGATTGTTAACAATTCCCGGGAACGCATAAGCCATTTTCCATTGACCATGACATCGGTAACATCTGTGGATTTTGCGGCGTATACCAACTGGGCGTAAACGCTATCAGGATCGTTTCTAAATTGGGGAGAATTGTGCAATGTCTTCAGATCAACCAGGATCATGTCCGCCTTTTTACCCTTGGCGATCGTGCCTGTCTGATCTCCCAAGTGAATGGATCTTGCACCCATGCTGGTTGCCATCGCTACTGCCATTTTAGCCGGCACAGCTGTAGGATCTCCGCTGCTTCCTTTGGCAAGCAATGCAGCGAGCCTAACCTCTTCGAACATATCCAGATCGTTATTCGAAGAAACGCCATCCGTGCCGATACCCACATCGATTCCAAGTTCCAGCATTCGGTTGATCGGTGCGACCCCGGAGGACAATTTCAAATTCGAGGTCGGATTGTGGACAACACCGACATTGTATTTATGGAGGGTGTGCATTTCGCGCTCATCAATATGAACGCAATGAGCAGCGATAACTTTAGATTTCAACACGTTTTGACCTTCCAAATAGGGGACGACTGGGATATCCAGTTCCCTCAAGCTATCTTCAACTTCCTGGGCGGTTTCAGAAACGTGAATAGCCAGCGGCACATCATGCTTTTGCGCCATCGCGGTAGCCTGATCAAGAATGTCCACCGTGGATGTGTAAGCCGCGTGGGGAGCTACTGCAGGAGTAATTAGGGGATGGTCTTTCCATTTTTTGATCAGATTCTCTGATGCTACCAGAGCTTCCTCATATGAAGCCGCATCCGGTGAGGGAAATTTAAGGATAGTCTGGCAGCAGATCCCCCGCAGTCCTGCTTCCGAAGCAGCTTCTGCGACATGATCCTCAAAGTAATACATATCAACAAAAGTTGTAACCCCGGATTGAATCAATTCAGCGCAGGCAAGAGAAGTGCCCAGCCTCACAAATTCAGGGTTCACGAATTCCCGTTCAACCGGCATAACGTATCCCAATAGCCAGACATCCAGGCGCAGATCGTCTGCCAGTCCACGAAGCAAATTCATCGGTAAATGCGTGTGAGCATTTATCAATCCGGGCATAAGAACCCTTCCCCCACAGTCAATCACTTCTTTTGCGGTGAAGGATTTTTCAAGTTTTGCTGAATCCCCAACAGCATGGATTTGATCATCCAGAATGGCGACAGCACCATTTTCAAAACTGGTAAAGGCATCATCCATACAAAGAACATAAGCGTTTGTTAGTAAGGTATCAATCTTCCCAGCCATATTTTCCTCTTTTTTTACATCAGTCTGCTAACATGTCCGTTCCGGGTTTAGCAGGGTAGTCTCTTTGTCAGCTTTATGTCTTTTGACCGACATATACACCAAACCCAACGACTTTAAGTAAATCTTTTGACAAACCGCTTGTCCCATCCTTCAGGTAAGAGCGATATTTTCGATCCTTGATCACCGCTGCCAGCATCTTGAGGATTATTTTCAGTATTCCCCAACGACCATAACGCTCTACACGACCCTTGCTTTCCTGAGAAACATCGAGTGGAGAGGAGTTTCCAACTAAATTCACCAATCCTGCCTGATCCATTAGTTCAGTCCAACCGGAGGTGTCCAATGCCTCAGCATATGCTGCCCTCTTAAACAAATCTCTTATCTCCGGATGAGGCGGTTTAAGCCAAGTCATCCCAAGATCGGCCAGGAAATCAAAATATTCTCGTGCTCTATTTGATGACATAGAATCCTAAATTTTTCTCCCGTGGATAGGATTAATTTGTAGGGATGCATTGGAAATGATTAGAAGAGATTGTATCACTTCAAGAGGACTTTAAAAAGGCGATTTAATAGTTTCAATGATTGGTAGTACTGGCAGTTTTCAAGGGGAAGATCAGCTTATTTTGGACTACACAGGCAGCCATTTTGGGAGGGCTTTGGGAGTGTGTTGTATGGTAAAATAGTACATCGATGAACACGAACAGAATCGCCCTACCAGAATCCCCCAATGTTCTTAAATCTCTACGAACTGGGTTTGATTCCATCACTAAACATCTAACATTGTTGCTGTTTCCAATAGGGTTGGATCTGGTTTTGTGGTTTGCACCGCACCTGCGAATAAAAACCCAAATTGAAAGTCTGATTCTGGAAATGAATGAGTTATCAGCGCTACTATCCCCCGATTTTGGTGAGATGATAGAAACTGGAAATGAGATCTGGATGATTGCTGCAGATCGTGTCAATTTATTCATCGCGCTTCGTTCTTTTCCGATAGGCATATTCAGTTTGTTTATATCTATCTTGCCAGTTAAAAATCCCATCGGAGAACCGGTCTTCTGGGAGGTACCTCTTCTGAGCAGCGCGATTATCATCAGCCTGAGCCTGTTTTTAATAGGGTTGGCTTTGGGTAGTCTATATTTTTCTGGCGTTAGACAAGCAGCCCTTTTCGATGAAGTGAAGTGGCGGGTTATTTTGCGCGAATGGCCCAGAATCGGTTTTCAATCCTTTCAAATGAGTGTTATTTGGTTGATCCTTTTCCTGGGTATTATTGTGCTGGGCAGTTGCGTCGCTACAGGGGTTACATTATTCAGTGTATCTTTGGGTGAGATCGTGATCATTCTTTTTGGAATCATCTCCTTCTGGCTAGTTTTTCCATTGTTTTTCTCACCCCACGGCATATTTTCCCGGCATCATAAAGCCTGGAAATCCATGCTACAGAGTATCCGGTTGACAAATATGACTTTCTTTAAAACCGGCTTGTTTATTCTTCTCGCGGTTCTGCTGAATCAAGTTCTGAACATGATATGGCAGGTACCCCCAGAGGATTCATGGTTGATGTTGATTAGTATTATCGGACACGCCTTTGGAACGACAGGAATGTTAGCAGCAAGCTTTGTTTATTATCAGGAGATGAACCGCTGGGTTGAGGAAATCCAGCAGATTGGGACGACTCAACCAAGCATGGAAGAACGTCCGACGATAGAGAAATAATCCAAATCATGGTATGAAGCGGTTTTGCGTTAAATTTGCGGGAGGTTTTTGTGGCAAAGAAGACTAAAAAGTTGTCCTACGAAGCAAAAGACATTCAGGTATTGGAGGGTTTGGAAGCTGTTCGCCTTCGTCCTGGTATGTATGTTGGTGGTACAGATATCAAAGCCCTTCATCACCTGATATATGAGGTAGTGGACAATTCAATCGATGAAGCATTGGCAGAATTTTGTGATGAGATAGAAATCATCATCCACGCAGATGAAAGCGTAACAGTCACTGATAATGGCAGGGGAATCCCGGTAGATATCCACCCCGAGAAAAAAGTCCCTGCGTTGGAGCTGGTAATGACCATGCTGCATGCCGGCGGAAAATTTGGTGGTGGAGGATATAAGGTTTCCGGTGGTTTGCATGGTGTCGGTTTGTCTGCCGTGAATGCGCTTTCTGAGTGGTTTGATATCCGGGTTTGGCGGGATAAGAAAGAGTATCATCAACGATATGAAAAGGGAGTACCGGTCACAAAATTGGAAGTTGTCGGTGATGCTCCTCGTGGGAAAACAGGCACAACGCAAACATTCCTTTATGATAAGGAAATCTTTGATGAAGAGATTTCCTATCAGTTTGACACCCTGGTTCAGCGCTTTAGAGAGATGGCCTTTGTCACCCGGGGAGTCACAATAAAATTCACAGATGAAAGAACTGATCAGACGATGAATTTTTACTTTGATGGTGGAATCACCTCCTTTGTGCGTTATCTTAACCGCAACCGGGAAAAATTGCATCCAGTGATCCATGTTGAAAAAGAAATTGAAGATATTGTGATTGATGCTGCATTTCAGTATACGGATTCATATGCTGAGTCTATCTATGCATTCGCCAATACCATCAATACCATCGACGGCGGAACACATTTAACTGGATTGAGAGCGGCAATTACGCGAACAATCAACAATTACGCCAGAAATAAAAAGATATTTAAAGAAACAGATCCAAATTTTTCCGGGGATGATACCAGAGAGGGATTGACCGCGATTATTAGTATAAAACATCCTTCTCCTCAATTTGAGAGTCAAACTAAAGTAAAACTAATGAATGCCGAAGTAAAAACCCATGCCCAACAGGTTGTGGGGGAAGGGATTGAGACCTTCCTGGAAGAACATCCCTCTGCAGCCAAAGCAATCGTAAATAAATGTCTAACCTCTGCCAGAGCTAGAAGGGCAGCCAGTAAAGCCCGAGACCTGGTGATCCGGAAATCTGCTTTGGAAAGTATGACTTTACCTGGAAAACTGGCAGATTGTTCTTCCCGGAATCCTGAGGAGTCTGAGATCTATATCGTAGAGGGTGATTCCGCGGGTGGGTCAGCCAAGCAGGGTAGGGACAGACATTTTCAGGCGATATTGCCACTGCGGGGGAAAATCCTTAATACGGAACGCGCACGACTCAACCAGATTCTTGCTAATAATGAAGTCAAATCTTTGATATCCGCCCTCGGAGTAGGCATCGGGGAAGGATTTGATCTCGAAGGATTACGGTATTGGCGGGTGATCATCATGACAGATGCTGATGTTGATGGCGCCCATATCCGCACACTGCTGCTAACATTCTTTTTCAGATATATGCAACCATTGATTGAAACAGGCCACCTTTACATCGCTCAACCACCGTTGTATAGACTGACGCATAAGAATAAAAAAATCTATGTATATACTGAAAAAGAAAAACTGGCTCTTTTCAAAGACCTTGGTTTAACTCCATCTAAAGCCCAACTTCAGCGTTACAAGGGTTTGGGTGAGATGAATCCTCAACAGCTTTGGGAGACCACAATGGATCCAGAAAAACGAACCCTGCTGCAGGTGACAATTGAGGATGCTGCAGCGGCTGATAGGACCTTTGATATGTTGATGGGATCCTCTGTCCCGCCAAGAAAGAGATTCATCATCACTCACGCGAATGAAGTTAGAAATCTTGATATTTAAAGTTTGGCATTTTATTACCAGAAAAGTATCAGACGCAAATCCCAGGGTGAATATAAAACCAGCTCATGTAATCCATTCACCAGAATTCCAATTGAGTAGGATTGATGACAGATAAATCTAGATGACGCTAAAACAAGGTGAGCTCCTTCTTGACAGATATCGAATCATCGAGGTGTTGGGCCACGGTGGAATGGGATCAATCTTCCGTGCGGTGGATGAAAACCTGGGTGTCGAAGTTGCAGTGAAGGAAAACCTGTTTACTATTGACGATTATGCCCGGCAATTTCGCACGGAAGCGACCGTCTTGGCGAATTTGCGCCATCCAAATCTACCCCGCGTTTCAGATCACTTCAGTATTAAAGATCAGGGTCAATACCTGATAATGGATTACATAGAGGGGGAAGACATTCAGGAACGACTGGAACGTCAGGGCCCCTTTGAGGAAGAAGAAGTAGTCTTTATCGGTGCTGCGATCTGTGATGCTTTGGCGTATATGCATTCCCGGGATCCGGCAGTTCTCCATCGGGACATTAAACCAGCAAATGTAAGGATTTCGCCGAGAGGAGAGATCTATCTGGTTGATTTTGGTTTGGCAAAGGTCATTCGTGGGGATCAAACTACAACCACAGGTGCCAGGGCAATGACAATGGGATTCTCACCTCCCGAGCAATATGGTGCAGCCCGAACCGATGCCAGAACAGATGTTTATTCTCTTGGTGCGACCTTGTACACATCTTTAACCGGATTTGCACCAGAAGACAGTTTAGCCCAAACAATGGATCAGGAAGAGCTGACACCGGTTCGAGAAAGAAATCCGAAGATATCCAAACGGGTTTCTGAAGCAGTAGAAAAAGCACTTCAAGTTCATCCAAATGACCGTTTCCAGATGGCTGCGGAATTTAAAAATGAGCTGCTGAAAGCCCAAAGCGGCAGATTCAACATCAATTTCAGCCTTAACCAGGTCATTCCTTCTCAAGGACAAAAAGAAGATCAAGCACAAGAAAAAAAATCTCCTGTGCGCGGTGTCATTACCAAAGAGATCACCAAGAAAAATGGAAAAGAAAGTAAAGATCCAGCAGCCAAAAAGAAAAAACAGAAAAAAATACGTGAAAGAATCGATAAAGGTGGGTGTCTAGCATTAATTGCCCTGCTTAGTTTTATTCTGATCTTGTGTATAGCGGTTTTCTCCCTGTTGAATCCAGTGCTGGCAAAGAATTTGTTCAATTTTCTATTTTAATACCCAAACTATTAGGGGGAATAAACTATCTTTTTATCCACTTTCAAAGCTATCCAGAAATAATCCTTCCTGCCACCAGGTGACTATCATCTATTTCTTTGCAAAAACACTTGTCTGACAATTGACAGGGTATGGATTATTTGTTAAACTTGGGTTGTCTGACAAGTTCAAACTCAGGAGACCCATGTCAACCCTCCTCATTAAAAATGCCCAAGTAGTTGTTACAATGGATGACCACCGTCGAGAAATTCGTGATGGTGGTTTGTTTATTAAAGATGGTTTTATTGAGCGAGTGGGAAAAACTGATCAGCTGCCTGGGAAGGCTGATCAAGTTCTGGATTTAACCGGACATATTATTCTTCCCGGGTTGGTCAATACCCATCATCACTTTTACCAGACCCTAACCCGGGTGGTACCAGAAGCACAAGATGCCAATTTATTCCACTGGTTAAAAACCTTATATCCAATCTGGGCCAGAATGAAACCGGAAGATATCCAGATTTCAACCAAAACTGCGCTGGCGGAACTTGCCCTCTCAGGCTGTACAACGGCATCAGACCACCTCTATTTGTTTCCTAATGGCTCACGACTGGATGATGAAATTGAAGCGGCATTGGAAGTAGGCCTGCGGCTGCATGCCTCCCGTGGATCAATGAGCCTTGGAGAGAGCAAAGGAGGTCTTCCCCCGGATAGTGTGGTTGAGGAAGAATCTCAAATTCTCAAGGATTCTCAACGGTTGATTGAGTCTTACCATGACAGCAGTCCGGGATCATTTACCCAGATTGTCCTTGCCCCCTGTTCTCCTTTCAGTGTTACAGGAGATCTTATGCGGGAAAGTGCAGAATTAGCCCGGCAATATGGGGTTCAGCTTCATACGCATCTGGCTGAGACGGAAGATGAGGTTGATTTTACGATCCAAACCTTCGGGAAACGACCGGTTGCCTATATGGAAGAAGTTGATTGGATCGGCTCAGATGTCTGGTTTGCTCATTCAGTTTATGTGAATGAGGAAGAAATCGGGGTTTATGCAGATCACCATTGTGGAATTGCCCATTGTCCTAGTTCAAATATGCGCCTGGCTTCTGGCGCTGCACCGATCTTGGAAATGGTGGCTGCAGGTGTCGATGTGGGGTTAGGTGTGGATGGATCAGCCAGTAATGATGGATCTCACATGGTCGGAGAAGTCCATCAGGCGATGCTGTTAGCCAGACTCCGGGCAGGAATGGAAGGTGCTTCCCGATCCGGAGATGACAACAATCCAATTATGTCAGCCCGGCAGGCATTAGAATTGGCAACCCGGGGTGGTGCGGCAGTTCTGGGCCGGACAGATATAGGCTCCCTTGAACCTGGAAAGGCTGGCGATTTTACCGCCATCAACCTGAAGCGGATTGACTATACAGGTGCCCTACATGATCCAGTAGCGGCTGTAGTCTTTTGTGCTCCGGTTAAAGTGGATTACACAATTGTAGGTGGAAAGCCTGTGGTTATGGAAGGAAAATTGACTACGGTGGAACTGCCAGCTCTCATCGAGAAACATAACCAGGCAGCAGCCCGTTTATTGAATGGTTAAGGGAAAGATGGACCTTCGTGTCCCTGGAGGGATCCTATGACTCGGCAACAAATCAGCACCCGCACACAAGGATTGGTTAATGTCGCCATGGGCCGGGAAAAAGCAGACCTGGTAATTCGCAATGGAAAATGGGTTTGCGTTCAATCCGGTGAAATCATACCTGGTACAGAAATCGCTGTCCTGAAGGATCGGATTGCTTACGTGGGGGACGATGCTTCACATACTATCGGGGAGCACACCCGGATTATCGAAGCCGATGGTAAATATCTGGTTCCCGGATTATTGGATGGCCACATGCATGTTGAGTCCGGTATGGTAACCATCACGGAATTTGTCCGTGCAGTTGCACCGAGGGGAACAACCGCTATGTTTATCGACCCCCATGAAATTGCGAATGTATTCGGATTAAAAGGTGTCAAGCTCATGGCTGAGGAAGCGGAAAACCAACCAATCCATGTTTGGGTCCAAATCCCTTCCTGTGTACCCTCTGCACCCGGATTGGAAACCCCTGGTGCATCCATCGGGCCAGATGATGTGGAAGAAGCGATGACCTGGAAGAGGATTATCGGTTTAGGCGAGATGATGAATTTTCCAGGCGTTTATTTCAGCGACAAAAAGATGCATGATGAAATGGCTGCAACCCGTGTGGCAGGGAAAGTGATTGGAGGGCATTATGCAGCACCGGATCTGGGTGTGCCTTTTCATGGCTACGTTGCCGGCGGACCAGAGGATGATCATGAAGGGACCAGAAAAGAAGATGCTATTGCCCGAGTAAGGCAAGGTATGAAATCCATGCTTCGCTACGGGTCTGGTTGGCTGGATGTTGAGGCACAGATCACAGCAATAACAGATGATGGTTTGGATTCACGTAATTTTATTCTTTGTACAGACGATTCTC
>JAUWCZ010000021.1 GCA_030609055.1 Chloroflexota bacterium
GGGATCGATTCCCGAACCCAGTGGATCGCCTGGTCTCCTGTCATCCCCAGGTTTTCTTTTGCCAGGCAGGCCAGGAAAGTTCCTGTACGCCCGATTCCTGCTAAACAGTGAACAGCGATATTTTTACCATCTTTTGCAGCTTGGGCTGCTGCCTCAAGTCCACCCTCCCACTTGGGAAGATCATCCGGGATGCCAAAGTCCGGAACCGGGATATGCAAAACATCCAATCCATTAGCCCGGTAAAATTCCGGGAGATCTCTTTTTGCATAGACCAGGTATTCCTGCTCTTCTGTCAGCACAATGACAATGTTAATCTCTTGTTCAAGATAAGACTGCCATACCTCAACCCCGTCAAAATTACTGAAAGGCATCGGGGATCGGAAAATCCTTCCTGGAAAATTAAAAGGAAGTTCAATCATCATACCGTTTCTTCTCATAAATATCCTATAAAACCAAGCCAAAATCCAACTTTTTATCACTGGAAACAAAAATCACAGGATATTATCCTGTGATGTAATTAACTACTTTCCAAATTTAAAAACAATTACCAGATGATTGATTAACCCATAATTTAGAATTGGATAAATTGTGCTTCGATTTTTCATGGGATCGGCGACATTAGCCCTTAAGGACGGTAGCACTTTTCGTCAGGGTTTACCCGACGCCGCTGGGGGTGTTCCATAACCTCCACCGACCACCGATCCACGTTTATAAAATTGTACCACGGACACAAATACTTGATGGCTAGGCATGGTTGCATATTCCAACAATTAATTCTGTCTTTAAGATTGTTTTCCTACGTTAATTCTCGTGGTTTAGTGGGGTTTTATCTAACTGCAAGGCTAACCAATCCTGGTCTATTGGGATTTGATTAAACCTGACACCGCAAGCATTATAAATTGCGTTTACGATAGCAGGGGGAACTGGCATGGTAGATATTTCTCCTACACCTTTACCCCCGTAGGGACCTTCTGTGGTTGGATCTTCCACGATGATGACCTTGATATCATCCGGTAGGTGTTTTATAGAAGGCATTCTGTAACGAGACAGTGTATCTGTAAAGATTTCACCATTCTCAACTATAAATTCTTCAGTCAGAGCGTGTCCAATACCCATAATCAATCCTCCCTCGACCTGCCCTTGCAGTCCCAAAGGATTAATCGCTCTTCCTACATCCGTTGCTCCTACAGCTCGAACGACACGTACTTCCCCGGTATCCAGGTTTACCTCAACTTCAATTGCCTGGGCAGCAAAGGAATAGGCAAAGTGTTTATCCCCTGCTTCACCAAGGGGCGTGGTTTTTGGAGATTTATAATCATAAACCAACTTGGGATCTCGCCCTTCCTCTCTCATCAACTCACCAACTTCTGCAAAAGATATCTTGTTCCCGTTGGCATGGGCAAAACCATTCTTAAGTTCAATCTCTTCTGGAGGAAGGTTAAATTTCTCAGCCAGGGTAGAAAGCATGGTATTTTTCAGGGTGACTGCCGCGAACCTGGCGGCATTACCTGATATATAGGTCTGCCTGGATCCAGTTGTTGGCCCGCCATCTGGCGTAAGATCAGTATCTGATAAATACACCTTTACCTGCTCCAATGGCAGGCTCAATTCCTGGGCTGTGACCATTTGTAGTACCGTGACTAATCCCTGCCCAATCTCAGCTGATGATATCCGGGTTTCCACTTTTCCATCCGGGAGCAGTTCAATCTCCGCGGAGGCATTATCTGGAGCGCCTTCTCCAAGTCCTGTGTTCTTAAAGGTGACTGCAAAACCCCAGGATCGGCGTTTGTTCGGTTCTCCTTCAACCTCCCGCGAAATAAACGGATCCCGTCCATCAGTGTATGTCAACATTGCTTGGTGGGTTTTTTCAATGCATTCCAGCAAGCCAACACTCTCGGTCAAATGCTGCCCGGTATTTGTAATCGCACCCTTCCTGAGGGCATTTTTCCGACGCAATTCAATTGGATCAATTTTCAGCTCCTCAGCGACCTGATCCATCAAACATTCTATTGCAAATGCCGCCTGCAGAGCACCAAAACCACGGAACGCTCCCGAGGGAGGGTTATTTGTATACATGGCATAACAATCGATTTTTACATTGGGCACAATATATGGTCCAGTAGAGTGGGTGGTTGCCCTGCCCATCACTTTTGCCCCCAGGGAGGCATAAGCGCCGGTGTCTCCATAAAGTTCAGTCTGCGCTGCTGTAAGCGTACCGTCATTCTTAAGTCCCAACTTTACTTTGATCTGGGTAGCATGCCGTTTCGGGTGAACTAACAAGCTTTCCTGACGATCATAAAGGATTTTGACCGGTTTTCCTGTCACCTGAGCCAGCAATGCAGCATGGATCTGGCCGACGATGTCTTCTTTTCCCCCAAATCCTCCCCCGATTAATGGTCCTCGCACCCGTACCTTCTCAAGCGGCAGATCCAGAGCAGCCGCAACCTGATCGCGATCAGCATAAGGAATTTGAGACCCAACATATACTTCAATCTGACCATCATCGAGAGGACGGGCAATGCTGCATTCCGGTTCCATAAAGGCATGTTCATAGGAAGGTGTGTAATAAGTATCTTCAAATATTACTTCTGCTTCCTTAAAACCCTGGTTGATATCACCCTTATCAACTTTGATATGTTTTAGCAAGTTGCCTTCTTCATGCACCCTGGGGGCATTATCCCCCTTTGCGTCCACTGGATTGGTAACAATCGGCAAACCCTCATATTCCACTTCAATTAAATCCAGGGCATTTCTGGCAATCTCCTGGGTATCCGCAGCCACGATGGCAACCGCATCGCCCACATAACGAGCTTTTTCCCCTACAGCTATCAGGGCAGGCCAATCTTGAATGATCAACCCATGATTAACCCGTCCAGGAATATCTGCAGCGGTGAGCACGGATTGAACACCAGCCAACTTTATTGCTTTTGATATATCCAGTTTTTTGACCCGTCCATGGGGGATCCCCGCTCTTAATGTAGCGCCAAATAACATGCCGGGGAAACTAATATCATCTGTATAGACAGCTTTTCCGGTAACCTTATCCTGGGCTTCAGGGCGGGCGACTACTTGGCCCACAACATCCAGATCACCACCAAATTCATATTTAGGAAACTCGATTGGTTTATCCTGGTTGATTTTGTCAGCCGCGGCGTGAATGGCATTCACGATCGCTGGATATGTCCCGCACCGGCAGAGTGTATCGTTTAATGCATATTCAATATCTTTATCAGTCGGATTGGGTTTTTCATCTAGCAAAGCCGTTGCAGTCATTATTTGACCTGGTGTGCAAAATCCACACTGGACCGCGCCGTGTTTGATAAATCCTTCCTGAAGGGGATGGAGTTCCTCGGCTTTTGCCAATCCCTCAATAGTCGTGATATGCTTTCCGGCTGCTTTTAAAGCGGGATAATTGCAGGATAAAACCGGTTCTCCCTCAACCAATACTGTGCAGACTCCACATTCTGATTCGTTACAGCTGATCTTTGTACCTGTTAATCCCAGGCGGTAGCGTAGAACATCTGACAGCATTTCCCCAGCTTCAATTTCGATGTTTTGTTTTTTGTTATTGACACTGAAGGTTAAAGTTGTCATCTTTGACCAGCTAAAGTTTGGCTCTCTCTATAGCACTGTCCAGGACGATTTTAAGCAGCTGCGGTAATAGTTTATGGCGGTATTCTTTGGTCGCCCGGTGTGGGCTGGTCCGCAGACTGACTTCCTGGGCTATTATATTTGTAGCTTTTTGATAAACCGTGTTATCCCAGGATTTTCCAGTTAGATAAGCCTCAGTTTTTAGGGCCCGAAAAGGCTTTGGTCCTGCCGGACCGCAGGATATCCGGACGTTGTCTAGCCCCCCATTTTTATCCAACTTTACCCAGGCAGCTATGTTGAGAATCGCAATGGCGACTCCTTGCGGTCGCATCACTCGGTGAAAAGCCGATGCTTCTTTCGGTCCCTTTTTTGCGAATCGGAAACCGACTACCAATTCTTTTTCCCGGTCGAAGGTCACCTTTCCAGGACCAGTAAAGATCTCAATCAAGGGCTGACACTTGATACCCTCAGAGGAAGCTATTCGGACTTCAGTATCAAGCACTAGAAGTGAGATTGTCCCATCACCTGCAGGCAAAGCATGGGCTACGTTGCCACCAATGGTGGCGACATTTCTGACCTGCGGTCCTCCGATTAATCCACAGCCCTCCACAACACACTGGGCGTGTTCCTGTAGCAATGGGTTAGTAATGACCTGTTTATGAGTGACTGCCGCTCCCAGGTGGATATAATCGTCATCCAGTGTAATTTCCTGCATCTCAGATATTCCGGAGACATCTACCAGTTGATCCACCCTGGCATGTCGACCCTGTCGAATATCCAGTAGCAGATCTGTACCGCCTGCGATCACTGCGACAGATCCAGAAGCATTGGCAAGGCAATCGAAAGCCTCCTCAACTGTAACGGGTTTTAAATATTCCTGAAATAAACTCATTTTTACCTCATGAGGAATCATGTACTCAGTGATAATTAGAAAATTTTAATTCCGTATGAATTTTCCTGCTTGATATACTCTGATCCTAATATTGGAATCCCTCAATACTTTTAATGATAAAGCGCAATTCATTATACCTGAGATAAAACTTTTATTTACCGCGAAATTGGATATCGTATGATCCTTCAAAATTACACCCTTTTATCCAGGATTAAAGAGTTACCCACTTCAGTTCCCACAAGACCAGACCTGCGGTAAAATATTCCAGTCTAAAAACTGAATTTGAATTATGCTGGAGGATAAATCCCATGACAGACCATAAAAAAGTAGCTCTGCTGTATGCCCAGGATCATCAAAAACAAACCCTGGATAAAATGAAAGAGCTTATAGCCATCCCATCAATTTCCACAGATCCAGAGAGAAAAGATGATATTCAAAAAGCTGCCGAGTGGCTGAAGAAGGAATTATCTGACCTGGGCATGACCAAGGTTGAGATTTTCCCAACACCCCGGCATCCAATCGTATATGCCGAAAACCTGAACGCTGGGAAAGAAGCACCCACGGTGTTAATTTACGGTCATTATGATGTCCAGCCAGAAGACCCGATAGATGAGTGGAAATCGGATCCGTTTACTCCAACCGAAGTGGGAGAATTCCTCTACGCCCGGGGCTCAACGGATATGAAAGGCCAGATTATCGCCACATTCAGCGCTGTGGAAGCCATCCTTCAAACCGGCGAACTTCCGGTAAATATTAAATTCCTCATTGAAGGGGAAGAAGAGATAGGCGGCTCCTATCTGGAAGTATTTATCAAAGAAAATAAAGACCTGCTGGCTTGTGATTTTTTCCTTAATCCGGATACAGGTATGCTCGGACCGGATTTACCGAGCATCACCTACGCCCTGCGGGGAATCTCCTATTTTGAGCTGCGGATTATGGGACCTAAACAGGATTTACATTCTGGAACATACGGTGGAGTTATCCATAATCCCGCCCAGGTGATGACAGATTTGCTGTCCGGTTTGCATGATGATCAGGGACGGGTAACCATGAAAGGATTTTACGATAAGGTTCTCCCGCTTGAGCAGGAGGAGCGGGATGAACTTAGCCGGTTGCCGCTTGGAGATGATCATTACATCGACCAAGCAGGCGTATCAAAATTGTGGGGCGAGGAAGGCTACACCTCTGTGGAACGGACAGGTGCCAGACCGACATTGGAAATTAATGGACTTTATTCCGGCTTCATCGATGAGGGGCAAAAGACAGTTTTACCGGCCTATGCCATGGCGAAGGTTTCTACCCGCCTGGTACCGGATCAGGATCCGGATGAGATTTACGAATTGTTTAAAACCTATCTGGCAGAGAATGCGCCAGATACTGTCACCTGGCAACTTGATAAGTTAGCTGCAGATCACCCATCTATGAGCGATAGAAAATCCCCCTGGATCACTGCCTATATTAAAGCTGCGGAAACCGTCTGGGGTAAACGACCACTATTTGTCCGTATTGGAGGCAGCGTCCCTGTTGTGGTCCATATCCAGCAGATACTGGGAGTAGATGCTGTTAATATCGGATTCGGCATTCCCGGCGGGAATTTGCATGGGCCAAATGAAAATGTCCACTTACCTACCCTCTATAAAGGAATAGAAGCTCTGGTTCATTTCTTCTTCAATTTAAAACAATGAGCAACATAAAACAACACACAACAAAACTGCCCAACTATGGCGGACAGGCAGTCATTGAAGGGGTGATGATGCGGGGCAAAAAAGCAGCCGCAATAGCCATGCGTGCTCCCAATGGGGAAATCATCATTCATAAAGAAGAACTATCTAATATTTATCAGAGCCGGATCATGAAAATTCCTTTTCTACGCGGATTGGTTGGTCTAAACGATGCACTGATCCTGGGTATGAGGATATTGACGATTTCAGCTAACACACAAACCGGTGATGACGAAAAGATTGAGGGACCGACGTTGTTCCTAACATTTTTTCTCTCACTGGCAATTGCAGTAGTGATCTTTTTTCTGATTCCTGCCAGTGTGGGCCAGGCTGCGGAACGTTTTTTCGGTTGGGATGCCTGGTTGGGTAACTTTCTTGAAGGAATGATGCGCCTATTGTTTTTAATTGTCTACATGTGGAGTATCGGCCAGATGGAGGATATCAAACGGGTATTCTCCTATCACGGAGCAGAACACAAAGTGATCAACACTTTTGAGGCTGGTGAAGACCTGATCCCGGAAAAAGTGAAACAATCCAGCCTGGAACATCCCCGCTGCGGCACAGCTTTTATGTTGATTGTTGTGCTGCTGTCTGTTTTATTGTTTTCTGCATTTGGTCCTTTGACGTTATTCTGGCGATTGGTCAGTCGGATTCTGATGCTGCCGGTACTTGCCGGTGTGGCATATGAATACCTGCGGTGGACTGCGGCTCACCAGCATCACCCGATTGTCAAGTGGCTGATTAAACCCAATCTCGCCCTGCAGCGCCTGACAACCAACGAGCCCTCGCTTGATATCATTGAGGTCAGCATAGCGGCCTTTAATGCTATGCGGGAAGCGGAAGAGACTAATTGATTTTAACGATAAAGCTCCCGGAGTTTTCGAAGCTCCGGGAGCTTTTTTTGGTTAAAACAAAGGAAACGGTATCCTTGAAGGATGCCGTTTCCTGTATCATTTTCTATTTAGTTTTCGTCTTCCAAAAACTCCACCACTTCCATGGCAGCAGCAGCGCCCATTCCGGCCGAAATGACCACCTGTTGAAAATGGGGATCGCCTACTTCACCGGCAGCAAATACACCTGGAAGATTGGTATGCATTTGTTTATCCAACACCAGGTAACCATTTTCATCGGTATCTAAAACATCCTTAAACAGATCTGTATTGGGGATGTGACCGATGTAAATAAATATTCCGTCTATTGGTCTGGTTTCTTCTTGATCGGTTTTTACATTCTTTAACCGGACAGAATTGACAGTGCCGTCGCCAATGATCTCGGTCACTACTGTGTCCCAAATAAACTTGATTTTGGGATTCTCTTTAGCTTTGTTTGCCAGGTAGACTCCAGCCCTGAGCTCATCTCTGCGGTGAACAATGGTAACAGATTTAGCAAAACGGGTTAAAAAGATACCCTCTTTTAATGCACTGTCACCGCCCCCAACCACAATTAGATCTTTCTCCTGAAAGAAATGACCATCGCAAGTGGCGCAGTAGGAAACACCTCGCCCAGTGAAATCAGTTTCTCCCGGGACTCCCAGTTGCCGGATTTCAGCACCGGTGGCGATGATCAGGGTTTCTGCCAGATACTCTCCACCGTATGTTGTAACCTTGAACGGTCTTTCCGAGAGATCTACTTCCGTGGCGGAATCAAAGATAATTTCTGCCCCGAACCGTTCTGCTTGTTTCTGAAATATAGAAACCATCTCTGGACCATCGATACCTTCCGGGAATCCAGGGTAATTATCAACTGCGGCGGTTTTTGATACCTGTCCACCTAAATCCATCCCGGAGAGCACTACCGGTTTGAGGTTTGCCCTAGCAGCATACAATGCGGCAGACAAACCTGCTGGGCCGGAGCCGATTATTAAACACTCAAGGACATTTTCTGATGAGTCTGTCATTAATTTTTTACTTTAGCACTGCCAGTACTTTTTCAAAATCCATGATGATATAATCCACGGTTCCCATTTTAATATCAGTACCGGTATATTTCGGGAAGAGAACTTTCTCGCCGACTTTAACGGTGATGGGGGTTTCTTCACTGCCCTCACCAATAGCAACAACTACTCCGGTTTGCGGTTTTTCTTTGGCGGTATCCGGGATATATAAACCACTGTCTGTTCTGCTTTCTTCCTCAAGAGGTTGAATCACTACTCTTTCACCTAAAGGTTTAATTCCGATATCTTTCTTGCTCATACTCTCCACTCCTTATTTCTTCATGTTAATTAGACGACAATAATACTGGCAATTTTACCAAATTTAATCCATAATTTACGGTTCTGGGCACTGAAGGGGACCCTTTTTAATATAATATTTATACAAGGGAGCTGTCCTGCTTCATTTATTGATCAAAAATTGATCCGTTTGTACAGGCCATTATACTCCCCAAACACTCCAATTAGGCTGCATTGAAATCCCTAAATTTCATTTTGCAATTAAAAAGATCCGGCGGAAGTAACCGCCGGATCTTTTTATTTTAAATTAGATCTGAAGGTTATTTCTTTCGATCCGCCTGCTGAGCCTCTTCCAGAGACCAACCTTCCAGAACTGCCTGCCGGGATAGCCGGATTTTACCGTCCTTGCTGATATCAGTCACCATCACAGTGATCTCATCACCAAACCCTACTACGTCTTCTACATTTTTCACATGGCTGGTCTCTAATTGGGATATATGAACCAAGCCGTCAATGCCGGGTAGGATTTCAACAAAGGCACCGAACGTTTTGATACCAACCACCCGGCCGGTATAAATCCGGCCAACTTCCGGTGTAGCGGTTAATCCTTCTATACGCTCTTTCGCCATGCGGGCGCTTTCGCCGTCGTCGGATGCGATATATACCAGTCCATCATCATCAATATCAATCCGGGCACCAGTACTCTCCTGGATCTCACGGATGGTTTTCCCACCGGGACCGATGATCGCTCCAATTTTATCCACGGGAATTCTGATCGCCTGAATGCGGGGGACATGGGGTTTTAAATCAGGTCTTGGTTCTGAAATCGTTTCCAGCATCTGGCTCATGATCAAAGACCGGGCTTCTTGAGCTTGGGTGAGCGCTTCAGACATTATTTGAGAGGATAATCCTTCCAATTTGATATCCATTTGCAGCGCCGTGATGCCTTTTTCCGTTCCAGCGACTTTAAAGTCCATATTACCCACATGGTCTTCCAAGCCCTGAATATCTGTCAGGATTGCGTACTGGTCACCATCCTTCACTAAACCCATTGCCACACCAGCAACGGGGGACTTGATCGGCACACCAGTATCCATTAACGATAAAGTGGATCCACACACTGAAGCCATAGATGAGGAACCGTTGGAGGACAATACCTCGGATACAAGGCGGAGTGTGTAAGGGAATTCATCTTCAGGCGGAATGACAGGGAGTAGAGCCCTTTCTGCCAGAGCACCATGACCAACTTCACGTCTTGAGGTTCCCCTTAAGAAACGGACCTCTCCGACCGAGAAGGGAGGAAAATTATAGTGGTGCATATACCGTTTGGTTTCCTGCGGTGAGAGATTATCAATCATCTGGGCATCGCGGGGTGTACCGAGCGTGGTTAATGTCATAACCTGCGTTTGACCCCGGGTGAATAGACCGGATCCGTGAGCTCGTGGACTGGTACTCACCTCACACCAGATATCCCTGACAGTTGTCAGATCTCTACCATCTGAGCGTTTTCCTGTATCCAGGATTCGCTTCCTTATAGCTTCTTTTAACACATCTTCAAAGGCTTGTTTAACATCTCCATCCAGGGCTGCATCATCCGCCGTTAATTCCTCCAGAATGCCATCTCTGAGGATATCCAAAGCCTTACGAAATTCTACCTTTTCATATTCTTTCACAAGAATATCATTGATAGCATCAAATGATCTTGAGTGAACAGCTTCCTTCAATTCTTCGCTGATCATAAAGGATTCGTACTCTTGTTTAGCTTTTCCAAGTTCCTGGGCCATTTTATCCTGAGCGTCAATCAGTGGTTGAATAGCTTTCTGACCGAACGCAAGGGCTTCAAGGATAACTTCTTCAGATACTTCTTTGGAATTGCTTTCAACAGTCAGGATAGCATCCCGGCTGCCAGCCATGATCAGATCCAGATCAGATTTTTCAATCTCATCATAGGTAGGATAGGCGATAAACTCTCCATCGATCCGTCCCACTCGGATCGCTCCGATCGGTCCATTCCAAGGGATATCAGATATTACCAGTGATGCGGAAGCTGCAATCACACCGATGATATCCATGGGCTGTTCCCCATCTGCGGAGAGGGAATACAGGATTAACTGAACCGAATTCCGTAAATCTTTCGGAAAAAGGGGTCGTAAAGGGCGATCAATTAGTCTGGCTGTCAAGGTTGCGTCTTCCCCCGGACGTCCTTCTCTCCGGAAAAAACCACCGGGAATGTTCCCGCTGGCATACATGCGGGCTTCATAATTCACGGTTAGCGGGAAAAAATCCACTCCCTCTCTGGCTTCATCACTCATAGTAGCGGTTCCAAGCATGACAGAGTCACCCAAGCGGACTGTTACTGCCCCGCCTGCCAATCCTGCCAGAGTTCCGGTTTCGATAATAATCTTTTTATCTTGAACTAACGCTGTATACTTCTTTGATTCTGGTTTCATTTTTATCCTCCTGCCGGGCATTCATAGGGTCAGGGATTGGGAGCTAGGGACAATTGTTTGTCTATACCTCCCAATACCCAACCTGACAAGAATGCACGGCTTTAGTGCAATTCTTCAATTGAATAAGGTTTTAATCGTACTTCAATGTTACTATTCAGTTTTTATTTTCCTTGGTGAGAAAGTGATCCACCGCTTGGATTGGGTCCCCCATACATATCATCCTGCCCGCACCGACAACCGCACTTCCCCGTAATACTTCGCTTTATAACACCTACAAAAAGAAACCGAGGGGTGGTTGGATTTCTTGCACCCACTCGGCTTAAACAGATTATTTCCTTCGTAAGCCCAAACGATCACTGATCGCGATATACCTTTGGTAGTCTTCTCGCCGTAAATAAGCTAATAATCTTCGGCGCTGTCCTACTAATTTCAGCAGTCCCATTCGGGACGATTCATCGTGGGTATGATCTTGGAGATGCCCAGTAAGGTCTGTGATTCTAGTGGTTATCAGGGCAATTTGGACTTCAGGTGAACCAGTATCATTTTGATGGCGTCCGAATTCTTTTATTATTTCTTCTTTTTGTGCTTTTGCAATACTCATGACGTCTGCTATCTCCTACTGATTATTATTGATTGCTTTCTAGCAGGTCTCCAAATCCACAGCAAATGCCGCAAATTGGTCTAGTCAGCACGGAAATTATACCAAAGACATCCTTAAAGGCAAGATGGGTAGTTAATCCCCTAACATATGCTTGGCTTTATCAATATCCATCTGTACCTGAGCTTGTAATTCACTGACCTGCTCAAATTTCATTTCATCTCGGAGCCGGTCGATAAACCTCAAATGTATATCCTCACCATACAAATCTCCTGAAAATCCCAGCAGATGGGTTTCTATCAGGGGCACTAGTAATCCATCTCCAAACGTTGGTCGAAAACCTATATTTGTGACTGCTTTCCAGTTCTGCCCCTGAACAGATGCCCAGCAGGCATAAACACCCGGTTTGATATTAACCATCTCCTGGGGAACATCGAGATTTGAGGTAGCAAAACCAAGACTCTTTCCGCGGTTTTTACCCTTGATCACCTTGCCAGTAATCTCAAACGGTCTCCCGAGAAATGCAGCTGCTTGTTGTATCTCTCCATCACGAAGGTGTTTCCGAATCCGGCTGGATGAAACCAATTCCCCGTTCATATAGAAGGGCGGAGTATCTTTAAGAGAGTATCCAAATTCTTGCCCGAGCTCCATCAAGCGGGATGAATTACCTTCCCGATCCTTTCCGAGGGCAAAATCATATCCAATCCACAACTGGGAGAAATGGAGCTGCGTGTGTAAAAGGGAGATAAACTCCCTAGCGCTCGTTTGGGAAGTTTTTCGTGAAAACGGATAGGTGAGGATAATATCCACACCAAGGGCACCCAATAATTGAGCACGTTCATCAGGCAATGTTAGGTAGAATGGACGCTCCTCCTCATTGATAACTAAAACTGGATGAGGGTGAAATGTAACCACAACAGCTGGTTGTCCGTTCTGATGAGCCTGTTCTACCAACGCAAGGAGAATCTGCTGATGTCCTTTATGGACCCCATCGTAACTGCCAATTGTTAACCAGGATTTGGTAAGTTGGATGTCTGTTATGTTGTGGAAATGCTCCATACTAAATCCTGCGATAAACTGCGGTCAGGTGGTGATAAACACCTTTCTGGGTTGCCAGGCCTGTTCTCCCTCGGCTACTTCCAATAATGCAATCAGATCGCCCTGCTCACTTAATCCTCTGGCCCAACCTGTTACACCAGGTTCAGCGAATATCCGATGCCCATGTTTGATTTTTTCCATATCTTCGGCTGATAATTCAATCGTGTGCCAATCTGCCAATGTTTCTGCAGCAGGAATGAGGTGTTTATACCAATCTCCGGCTTCAAACGAGTCCTTCATCTCCTGCAGTCTAACAGCATCCCGAAGAGTGAACTGACCATTCTTCGTTCTTCTTAAACCAGTTAGATGTGCTCCCACACCAAGGTCATTCCCTAAGTCATTTGCCAGGGATCGGACATAAGTACCTGAGGAGGCATACACATCAATTACTGCCTCCGGGGAAGCCCATTCAAGCAGTTCCAGATTATATACATCTACCATCCTGGGTTCCAGTTTTACTTCCTCTCCCCGGCGAGCTAATTCGTATGCCTTCTCACCATTTACCTTAACGGCGGAGTGTGCCGGCGGAACCTGGGCAATTTTCCCTTCATAATCACCTAAGAGCTGCTGGAAATCACTTTCGGTAATATGATCCACAGACTTTGTCTCACCTATCTGTTTACCTTCCGTATCATAGGTATCTGTTGCGACACCAAATTTAATAATCGCCTGATAGCGTTTATCAGAAGCAGATAGGAACTCACTTAAACGGACAGCCGGTCCAATTAAAACCACCAGGACACCCGACGCCCGGGGATCGAGGGTTCCTGTATGTCCTGCCCTTCGGATTCCGGTGCCGTGGCGAATCACCTTGACCACATCATGGGAGGTCATCCCGACAGGTTTATCAATGACCAGCGCCCCGGTTATAAAATCCTTCAAATCATCTTTTTCGACCATTTAATCTATCTCCCCAGCTATTAAATCAGGGTTCGTAGTATTATCCTCTTCCAGTTAAGGTTTCTCTGGTTGCCTTTAGAACTTCTTCTTGAACCCGTTCCAAGTTTCCTTTGACCTCTGCCCCGGCAGCAGGCTTATGTCCACCTCCACCAAACTGTATCGCCGTTTTGGACACATCAAATCCTGTTTGTGCCCTCCAACTGACCTTCACAGTTCCCTTGGTCTGTTCGACAAAGACAAGGCTGATATCTGTATCCTTAATCGTCGATAGTACATTAATCAAATCCGCATCATCACGTCCTGTATAATCAGCCAGTTTTCTGTCTTCCAGACTGAGAGAGGTCCAGACTAGCCGGTCTTCCAATTGGATTTTTGCCAAACCCAGTCCCCAATATCGGACAGCTTCAATAGATTTTTCAACCATCGCTTTCCGATAGAGGGTAGGCAGATCAGCACCAAGTTCCTGTAATTTTGCCGCGGTCCTTAATGCTTTAGGAGATACATTGGAGGTTCTAAACCCCAAGCTGTCAGTGATTAAACCAGTCAGGAGTGCTTCAGCAATGGGTTGGTTAAGAGGTAGAGAGAGTGCTACTGCCAGATCATAAATCATCTCCACTGTCGCGACTGCATCTTCCTGAACCATATTCAAACTGGCAAATCGGGTATTGGTGGGATGATGATCAATATTTATGTCTGGTTCACCATGATCATCCAGAACATTTCCTATGCGATCTATATCAGAACAATCAACAACAACTATCAGATCATATACACCAGCAGATTCCCGGAAAACCCTATCTGACGCAGGAAGATGGTGGAAAACCTTTGGAATCCCATCCTCCAAGACCAGATTCACTTCTTTCCCCATTTCTTCCAGAATTAGCCCTAATCCAATCAGGGAGCCTACCGCATCGCCATCAGGTCGTGTATGAGAAATAACCAGGATACGCTCAGCTCGCTGGACCTGATCTCCAAAAGATTGTATTTTTTCCTTATTCATCAGGATCAATTAATCCTTCTTCCTCTTCCAGCTCTGCTAAAATTTGATCTATCCGGTCCACCCGTTCAGGAATGGAGTCCCAGTGGAATCGTATTAACGGGAAAGTCCGGAGGTGAGAAATATTGAGAGCCAGCTGAGATCGGATAAATCCCCCTGCTCGGTGTAATGCTTCCATGACCTCTTTTTTTCTTTCCTCCCGATCGAGGGCTGAAACATACACATCAGCATACGCTAGTTCACGGTCAACCTCTACACTAGTGACGGATACTCCATCCAGTCGGGGGTCGTTAATCTCATGTAAAAAGAGCATGGAGAGGTCCCGTTTGATCCTGTCGGCTATTCGCCCTGAACGTGATTCTGAAACCATACCTTTTCCTAAAATTCCGATACCATTTCAATGACAAAACTTTCCAGAATGTCGCCTTCTTCAAAACTGGAAAAATCCTTCAAACCAATACCACATTCAAATCCTTTCCGGACTTCATTAACGTCATCCTTATGGCGTTTTATCGAAGCAATATCTCCTTCATAAGCTACCTTGCCATCTCGAATGACCCGGATCTTGGCATTGCGATGGATCTCTCCGGATTCAACCCGGCAGCCTGCAACCTGGTCATACTTTCCGGACGGGAAAACAGCCAGAACTTCCGCTCTGCCAACCAAAACTTTCTTCTCAACCGGTTCAAGCATACCTTTTAGAGCTTTCTCGATATCATCAATCAAATGATAAATGACCTTATATTTTCGGATGGAGATCCCTTCCGTATCAGCCAATCGTTTTGCAGCACTGTCCGGTCCAACATTAAAGCCGATAATAATCGCGTTGGTGGCAGAAGCCAGCATGATGTCATTTTCACCCACCATGCCGATTCCGGATTGGATTACTTTCACACCAATATCTTGCTCACCTCCGCTTTTCAGATCTTTTACTGAGGAAATAATTGGTTCCAAAGATCCCTGGACATCCGCCTTGATAATCAACCGGAGTTCCTCTTCTTCTCCTGCCTGAACCCGTTCAAATAGCTGCTCCAAATTGGCAGTCTGATCTATTTCTGCTGCGGTTTTCTCTTCCCGTAGCTGCCTCTTGTCAATCTGTTCCCGGGCGGTTTTTTCATTCTCAACCACGCCAAAGAGTTCACCGGCTTTGGGTACTTCACTTAACCCCATCACAGATACAGGAACAGATGGTCCCGCCTGCTTGGTCGTCTTTCCTGTGTAATCAAACATGGCTTTGATTCTGCCACAAGTTGTACCAGCGATAACCGTATCCCCAACTTTTATAGTTCCGTTTTGAACCAGCAGAGTAGCCATCACCCCCCGACCACGTGTGAGTTCCGCTTCAATCACAGTACCAAATACATCACCTTTTGGATTGGCAAGGATATCTAAATCATCTGAAACCAGCAGAATGGCTTCCATTAAATCTTCCAATCCTGTTTTTTCTATCGCAGAAATCGGGACAATGATGGTATCTCCATCCCAGTCATCCGGGACGATACCAATATCAGATAGCTGCTGTTTCACTTGCTCGGGAGCGGCATTATCCTTGTCAATTTTATTCAGGGCAACAATCATTGAGACCTGGGCTGCCCTTGTATGAGCTATTGCTTCTTCAGTTTGCGGCATAACCCCATCATCAGCTGCTACTACCAGAACAACTATATCCGCTCCTTGAGCACCGCGAGCCCGCATTGCCGTAAATGCAGCATGCCCTGGGGTATCCAGGAAAGTGATCGTTTTTCCATTGTGCTCAATCTGGTAAGCTCCGATATGCTGAGTGATTCCGCCCGCCTCCCCAGCCGCAACTGTTGTGTTGCGAATCGCATCCAACAGAGTAGTTTTTCCATGGTCAACATGTCCCAGAATGGCAACTACCGGGGGTCGTCTTTCCAGCTGCTGCTGGTCTTCTTCTTCCAGTTTTTTCCGCCAGACAGGGATTTCCACTTGGTCGAGATCATCTTCTTCTTCGATCTGAAGGGGGATGGCTTCAAAATCCATTTCCGCTAATACAATGGCTGCAGTATCAAAATCAATCTCCTGATTGATATTGGCCATCATCCCATTAGCCATTAATGTCTTGATAATCTCAATCGGACTGGCATCTAGGGTTTGTGCCAGTTCCCGGACAGTTATACTGACAGGCAGTTCGATTTGTTTGGTCTCTTGTCCGTTTTCACTCATGTATTACCTCATCAGACCTAGTATCTGTATCTAATTCATTCCTGTGACACGTATTCTTGATCAAGTTCATTTTGGACTAATCTCGACAAGTTCAGCTGGTATTGAAGTAACCTTGCCCGGTCCTGATCTGAAAATTTTGTCTTCAGTGCCCTTTCAAGCGATTTTTTTAATCCTATCTCCCAGCAAGAAAGATCTGCATGCAAATATGCTCCCCTACCTGACTGCTTGCCCGTTTCGTCTATAAATACCCCTTCCTCCGTCCGGACAATCCGGACGAGGGATTTTTTATCAAGGCTTTCCCGGCAAGCAACGCATATCCTTTGCGGTTTATGTTTTCGTTTTGCCATATTAATAAAATCCCACTTACTCAGCTTCCGGGGCTTTAGATCCTTCCTCGTTAGTCTCTACTTTGTCCTCTGCATCGACCTCTGGTTCTTCTACGACAGCTGTTTCTGTTGCTTCCTCGACTTCGGTTTCAATCTGCTCTTCTTCAATAACTTCTTCAGAGTCCAATATCTCCTCCTCAGTGTCATCTTCAGCCTCAGAACCGCTCACTTCTTCATCAGCCAGTTCTTCTGATTCCTCTTCATCCGAGGATTCTTTCATTTCTTCTTCCGTATCCTGCCCGGTTTCTGCTTTTTCTTCCACACCCCCCTCGGTTTCCGCTCCTTCTTCCACATCCCCCTCGGTTTCCGCTTCTTCTTCCAGATTCTCCTCAGGGGTCGCTTTTTCCACATCCTCCGCGGTTTCTGCTTCTTCTTCCTCAGTATCCGGTTGTTTTGTTTTAATCTCATCACCTTTTGGTGAGTCGCTTTCACTCTCCACCAGAAGGTCATCCGGAATAGATAGTTCTTCTGGAAGCGGTTGATAACTAATCATTACTTCCAAGGCGCTTTCAATCTGCCGGATATATGATGGACCGATGCCATCGATTTCCTGAATTGAACCCGGGACCAAGAGCAGGCGGTATGCCAGTTCTCCAACATTGCCAAAGCCAGCTTCACCAAGCAAGTTTTCCACTTTTGTCGGTAATCCCAGAGTCATAATCGGCAGGTCATAGGCATCATCCGGGACCGCACCTTTCGCGGCCTGGATTCTGGCTTGGTGCTGTTTTGTGATCTCCTGCTTTTCCTTAAGCAGTCCAGATTCAACCCGATTATTGAAATTATGCAATTCCCGGTACTCTTCCGGTGTAATCGGTCTTCCTTCAGCCTTTTTTCCCAGGATCGCTTCTATCCTCGGGATAGTGGTCGCTTCCAGATCTTGATACTGGGCGTATTTAGGATCATCTTGAATCTTAAAGAGTGTATCCGATGTCCCCTCAAACAACCCTTTAATATCAATTCGCCAACCAGAAAGTTTGGCTGCCAGCCTGGCGTTTTGACCATTCCGGCCGATCGCCAAACTAAGCTGATCTTCAGGAACTACCACTGTCGCAGTCGGCATGCCATCGGTTTCTTTGTTGAGAAAAACGCTCAAAACCCGGGCAGGACTTAACGCCTTGGCAATGAATTCCTCTGTATTAGGATTCCATTCAATGACATCGATCTTTTCATCACTTAATTCCCGCACAATAGCTTGAATGCGAACACCACGGATCCCCACACAGGCACCCACTGGATCCACACCCGGTTTCAACGCAGCAACAGCAACCTTGGATCTATACCCAGCTTCCCGGGCGATTGATCGGATTTCCACTAAACCCTGATAAATCTCCGGGACTTCATTTTCCAGAAGTCTGCGCAGAAAATCTCTATGCGCCCTAGAAAGGACAATCCGCGGCTCGCGGGTGGTCTCCTCTACGTCCAACAACAGCGCGCGAATCCGGTCATGCACACGATAATACTCCTTGGCAATCTGCTGATTGCGGGGCATTTTCCCTTCGGCATTAATGTTTAAACCAATCGTCAATTCATGCCGATGAACTGCTTGAATTACACCGGTCACAATCTCACCGATCTTTTCGTTGTAATACTCATATTGAGCTAGTCGCTCCGCCTGGCGGATCCGCTGCTGAATCACCTGACGGGCGGTTTGAGCAGCCACACGGCCAAAATCCACCGGGGTACTTTCCACCATTTCTAGATCACCAAACTCTGTGTCTTTGTTTACCTTTTTGGCTTCTTCCAAGAGGACCTCAGTCCGGTTATCCTGAACCTCATCCACGACTTCCTTCTCAACAAAAATAGTCACTTCCCCGGTCTCGAGATCGATTTCTGCATCAACCTTTTGAGCACTAGAAGCGTTCACAGATCGCCTGTAGGCAGAAACCATAGCGTCTTTTAACGCTTCAATGATTATTTCTTCCGGAAGGTTTTTTTCGTTAATGACCTGTTTGAATGCCAATGCAAATTCTGTTTTCATTTCAATTTCTCCAACTACCCTTGATGGGGAGGGATAGCTCTCTCCGGCGAAGGCAATAAAAAAAGTGGGATTGACCCACTTTCCGTCGCCGCCAGTATTGCTGCCCCCTCTAGAAAGTCATTCTATCATTAATAAATACCGCTGGCAAGGCATCCTCAGAAGAAACCCTTCCAAGGAGATTAATTCTAAAAGAACCGCTCTCACCGTTTCTCAAGGTGGGACGATGCCAGGTTTATTCCTTATCCTCCTCAGTTAAGAGGCTTTTTAGGAGCGCTTTTTCGGCTTTTTTATTGCTAATCTCTTCATCTAGCCAGGCATTTCGGATTTGCGTTAATATTTCTGCATACCGGGGTCCTGGTTCCAGTCCTGCCTTTTTTAAATCTTGACCGGTTATATTCGATTCTATATGCTGCCAAGATGAAAGATAATGGGATAAAATGCCTTTGTACTTTGGTTCCTCTACCACCAGGTATACCGCGTATATAGCCAGGTTTGAAACCCGGTCCAGATCAGCAGTTATTTGACTGGGCGGCTGCTTATATAGATTTTTTATCCTCCTGAGTAAACTGGATGCTTCCTGGATTACGTCAGTTAGTGTGCTGATTAACTTCAATCGCTTGCAAACCTCACCGCTCTGGTGACTTCTCATCAGCCATACTGTATAAATCAAATCCCGGTGGATCGGCAGCCCACTGTCTTCCTGATCAATCTTCCATTCCGGAGGATGCTCCTTGCCTGGTAGTGATTTAACCAAACTGTGCAGTTTTTTATCCCATTCCAAATCCGTGTGGATCGCTTTCAAGATGGTCAGTTGGTGGAGTCTATCCATCATTTGAGCTGCATTTTCTTCATCAAAGATCCTGTCTAACTCATGACGGATTCTGTCACCGGAAACCCGTTTTAATAATTCTTTTGCCTCAAGTAATAATTCCTCTGTCCTTAAGTCCAGCTGAAGATCGTACCGCTTTTCATAGCGAACAGCCCGCAAGATCCGGGTAGGATCATCAACAAATGACAGGGAATGCAATACTTTTACTAATTTTCCCTTCAAATCTGCCAACCCACCCCAATAATCGTACAATTCACCATAATGATGTCCGTCCAGTCGTAGTGCCAGGGTATTAATCGTGAAATCTCTCCTATGCAGATCCAGCTTGATACTCCCTCTTTCCACTGTAGGAAGGGCGGTGGGATGAGTATAGAATTCTGTTCTAGCGCTGATAAAATCTAAGGTGTCTGGTAACGATTCCCGCAGTTTTTTAGTTGAACCTAAAATGGTCAGCTGATGCTTATCGATGAACCATTTTGCAGTTCCAAAACGGCTGTGGCTGGTCACACGTCCACCATATCGCTCCTTGATAGTCTCAGCCAAGACGATTGCATCACCTTCTACAACCAGGTCAAAATCCAAACTTGGGTGATCAAGCAGCAAATCTCGTACAAATCCGCCCACAATATAAAGGGCAGACTTCTGCTCCGCAGCGATCTCAGCAATCCGATTTAAGAGTTCTACCCTCACTTCGGGCAAGGTTGCTTCCAGGCGGGGAGAGAGATTCTGGTGACCAGGAGTCAGATGACTTGGGGCAAGGATTTTAATAAGGTCAGTGCGGGTGACTATACCTACTATCTTTTTAGACCGCGAACTGACAACAGGGATTTGACCCCAGCCAGACTCAGTCATCACATCTTGAATGTGTTCTATTGAGTCCGACGGAAAAACCCGGATACTTCCGGCATCCATTAAGCTGGCTGCTGTCAAGTTTAGCTCATGAGCCAGCGCCCGATCTACTGCCCGACGTGTGAGTAATCCAACAATCTCTCCATCTCCCACAACTGGATAACCCTCATATCCAAATTTCAATATCATATCAGCTGCTTCATTGACGGGCGTTTCCGGGGAAAGAGTTTGGGGATCTCGAGACATAATATCCTTCGCCCGGATCGCCGGTATGACATATTGGGGAAGGACAGATACCAGCTTTTGATAAATATCGGATATTGATGCGTCCTTGATTAAAGCCGCCGCCGCCCGGGGATGACCTCCCCCACTTTCAAACTCAGACAACACTTCACTGACGTCAATATGATCATCTGTCGAACGGGCAATTACCTGTACACCCCCAGAGGTGGTTAACAGGATAAAAATCGCATCCGGATCCAGTAAATCACGCAACTTGTGTGCCAGACTGGAAAGTTCTTCTTCTAAATCGCTAGCATCCGCCTGGGCGATGATCATGTTGTGCCCGTGGATGATCAGGCTCTCTGAATTTGCCCTAAGATCCTCATATATTTTCTGTTGCGCCAAAGATAAAGGGTGTTTAATATAATCCGCTACTATCGACAAGCTGGCACCCCGCTCAACCAGGATGCCTGCCGCGAAAATATCTTCTGCTGTTGTCCTGGTGTATATCAGTGATCCTGTGTCCTCGTAAATACCCAGCAGCAGTAAAGTTGCCTGAATGGGTGTCAGAGGAAGATCCCTCTCCTGGATTGCCTGAACAAATATGGTTGTTGTAGCTCCGGTTTCTCGGATTATTGCCTCCCACTCCTCAGGCACTTCACTCCGCAGTGGATGATGGTCAATAATCCGGACTTTCAAATCAGTCACCATGCCCTTGATACTGGTCATGGACTGTGTATCCACCAGACAAACCGACTCAATTGGATCACCGGGCAGATCTCTGGGATCCACAAAAGGCAACTCCATCCCATAGAGCATTAAAAAGGCTTCTACATTCCTATTCTGCTGGCGGGGCAAAACTGGTGTTAGATGCTGATCGAGCAAATATGCTCCCAGAATGGAAGCCAGCCCATCAAAATCTGTTCGTTCATGGGTTAATATGATATCCATAAAAAAATCCCCACAGATACAGGACAATCAAGATTATTGTACCCCAAGATAAGGGAGGATTTGGTTACCCCAAACGAAATTATGTCCTTTGCGGTTAAGGAAACGCTTACCTATACTATAATTACACTATGAAAACAATCACCGTTTTCGGCGGGTCAAAACCCCTGCCTGGATCCAATGCTTATCAGGATGCTCTCCGATTAGGTTCTCTGCTCGCTTCCGCGGATTTCGCAGTTCAAACTGGCGGATATATCGGCACCATGGAAGCCATCTCACGGGGTGCTGCTGAAGCCGGGGGACATGTAATTGGTGTTACCTGCGATGAAATCGAAAGCTGGCGTCCAGTCGCACCCAATCGCTGGGTAAGGGAGGAAAAACGCTGCCTTTCCCTCGGGGAACGTCTGTTTGTATTAATTGACAGCTGTGATGCTGCGCTGGCTTTGCCCGGAGGAATCGGCACCTTAGCTGAAATCGTCATGATGTGGGCGCAGCTGCAAGTGCGTCCCGATCAACCAAAACCTCTGATCCTGATCGGAACTGGGTGGGAAACAACCATCAGTGAATTTATGTCGCAGCTGGGAGAGTATGTGCCTACTGCAGATCAATCCCGGATATCTACTGTACAGGATGTAGAATCCGCCTTTGCGACACTTCAAAAAGTCTTTTCACGATGACAGCAATCAACCCAGCCAGGTTAAAGATCCAATGCGTAAAACTGAGTGAATATTACTCAGATCCAGATAGTTTTATCCCTGGGCTTTATGATTTATTGGATTTTTATGCCCTCAGGGTACGACAGAAAGGGATTTCCCAACCATCTTTACCGCTCCAATCCTATCAGGTTCCTCCCCCAGTTCTACGGGCACTGGGACGGGAACTGAGAGAACCCCTCAATGCCCACCCCTCTCAAGGATTACTACTGATCGATGCTCTCTGGGAGGAGGAGGTGCTCGAGATCCGGATCCTGGCCGTAAACCTACTAGGGGCTTTACCACTTATCAATCCAGACTCTGTTTTGAAGCGATTAAGATCCTGGTTATCATCAAAGCATTCAGATTCTATCCGGCATATCCTGATAACCCAGGGAGTTAATCGCCTTACCAGAGAAAACCCGGAGCTTGTCTTAGAATTTTTCCAGGATCTACTAAAGACGACAAATATGGAAAACTGCCAAGCGGTACTATCTGGAATGGTCCCATTTGCGGAAGATCAGACATTCCGAAATCTCCCCCTGATATATAAACTCTTAGACAATATTCTGCTGGTCGAGGAAAAGGGATTGATCAAAGAGATCCTGGCAGTGCTCATTATCCTGATAAAAAGGTCTGAGCAGGAAACTTTATATTTCCTTGAACGCCAGTTAGTGACAGCATCGAAACCTAGAATTCTCCGCGTGACCCGGCAAATCCTGCCCCACTTTTCAGAGGATAACCAATCTACCTTGAGAGAAACCTTGGAAAATTACAACTGATACCTACCCCGAATATCTTGGACTTGACATAAAGACAAGCATTTCTTATACTTCTTAATATCAATATAGTAGCACGGGGAGCCGAAGTTAAGGCTGAGAGGAAAACAAATGTTTTCGACCCGCGAACCTGATCCGGATTATACCGGCGGAGGGATGCATTCATAAATCAAACTCCTCCGCCCGGAGGGGTTTTTAGTTAAGACGAAGGATACGATTTCCTTCCAGGAAACCGTATCCTAAGGAAGTAAAAATGCGAGCATTCATTTACGCCAATGGTGCGTTTTGCCCTAGTGAGAATTACTCCAGGATAACTGAAGATGACCTGGTTATCGCTGCTGATGGAGGGAGCAGCCATTGTCAGGTGATGGATATTATTCCCGATGTCCTGATTGGCGACCTGGATTCTATCTCGAAGAGTCTTCTCAAAGAATGGGAAGCTGCCGGGGTCCAGATCATTCGCCACCCAGTAGAGAAGGATCAAACAGACCTTGAACTGGCATTACTCCACGCCCAGATGACCGGAGCAAGAGAGATAGTGGTATTCGGTGCGGTGGGAGGCCGACTGGATATGACCTTTGGTAACCTGCTGCTGCTGGCTCATCCTGAGTTGACCGGTGAGATTACCTATATTTGCGACAAAGAAGAAGTGCGTTTACTGCACTCAGGAGAATCCTTATCACTGCATGGAGGACCCGGCGACACAGTCTCTCTGATCTCTCTCCTTCCAGGCAGCTCTATTATCACAAGCGAGGGACTGGAATACCCCCTGGTAGCGGAAGATCTGGAGTTTGGCCTTACGCGGGGTATTAGCAACCGGATGACCACTAATCGGGCTTCAATCCACCTTGTGAGTGGTCTGCTGGTTGTAATCCATACCCGGAATAATCTTTTAGAGGAGGTATAGAATGAAGAAGTTAAGTTTTCTGGTTCTTGTTTTAGTCGTACTCTTCACAGGGGCCTGTGGTTCAAAGCCAATCACGGATGAAGTCAGGATCCTGACCGTGATGACACACGATTCCTTTGCAGTCTCCGAATCCGTGGTGACTTCCTTTGAGGAAAAATACGGAGTCCAGGTACAGTTCCTGGAGATTGGTGACACAGGAACTGCAGTCAACAAGGCGGTTCTGTCCAAAGACAATCCCCTAGCGGACGTGTTTTATGGTGTGGATAACACCTTTCTCAGCCGGGCCTTGGAGGAAGATATCTTTGAATCTTATAAATCCCCAGCACTGGATGATATTGATCCCAAATTTCAACTGGATAGCAAGCATCGGGCACTGCCTGTTGATTTTGGTGATGTCTGCTTAAACTATCAGAAAGCCTATTTTGAGGAAAATGACCTGGCTCCACCGGATTCATTCGAAGACCTGGTTGATCCCCTTTACCGGGATCTGCTGACCGTGGAGAATCCTGCCACCTCCTCTCCCGGCTTGGCATTTCTGCTGGCTACTATTGGCTATTATGGAGAGGATGGGTATCTGGATTTCTGGCAGGCACTGGTTGAAAATCAAGTCAACATCGTTAACGACTGGGAAACTGCCTATTACGCGGAGTTCAGCCAGGCAGGCGGACCAGATCCAATTGTAGTGTCCTATGGATCAAGCCCTCCTTTTGAGGTACTTTTCGCAGAAGAACCACTTGAGGATGCCCCAACAGCGGCTGTAACCTCTCCCGGCACCTGCTTCCGCCAAATTGAGTTTGTCGGGATCTTAAAAGGTACGCAGAATCGGGACCTGGCAGAAAAGTGGGTTTCCTTCATGCTTTCTCCGGAATTTCAGGAGGACATACCGCTTAATATGTATGTTTTCCCAGTAAATAGCAAAGCCGTGCTTAATGAGACCTTCCAAAAATATCTCGAGATTCCGGAAATCACTGCGGATGTAAGTCCCTCCGCGATTGCCGCAAACCGTGAAAAATGGATCAATGCCTGGACTGAAACCATACTTAGATAGGAAACGAAGGAAATAGTTTCCTTTGTCATCACCATGAAACCCTCAACCAACAGATCTCCCCACATACCCCTCTCCAAGTCCCCCAGTCTCCTGCTCTGGTTTCTCCCGCTGGCTTTCCTGGGTATCTTCTACTTCTACCCCCTTGGAAGCATCCTGAAGCTAAGTTTTTCCCGCACAGAGGGTGAAATCCTGACTGGACTCTGGGATTCAGTCACCTCACCTACAGTTCGGAATGTTCTCGGATTTACATTTAGACAGGCTCTCTTCTCCACCATTCTAACCCTGCTGGTGGGTTTACCCGGCGCATATATATTTGGCAGGCACAGGTTCAAAGGAAAAAAGATCCTCCGGGCACTGACCGGGGTTCCATTTGTGATGCCCACACTGGTGGTTGCGGCTGGTTTTTACGCCCTGCTGGGACCCACTGGATGGATTAATCTTGGATTAATGAAATCCCTTCGGCTTGATACTCCGCCGGTCCAGTTCGTAAATACATTTGCCGCCATTCTCACCGCGCATGTCTTTTACAATACCACCATCGTTCTCCGTATTGTGGGAGATTTCTGGAGCCGGCTTGATCCCCAACTGGAAGGCGCTGCCCGGGTGCTGGGCGCAAACCGCTGGCAAACGTTAAAAGAAATTTCTTTTCCCCTGCTTCTACCTGCTGTAGCGGCTGCTGCTTTGTTGGTATTTATTTTTGACTTCACCTCCTTCGGTGTTGTCCTGATACTCGGCGGTCCGCAGTTTGCCACTCTGGAAGTGGAAATCTACTACCAGACCATCAGTTTATTTAATTTGCCATTGGCGGCAACATTATCCGTGCTCCAGGTATGTTTTACACTGGTACTTACAGTAGTTTATACACGGATATCTGCCAGTCTTAACCGACCGATAAGTTTATCCTCCAGGGAAAGAACCCAGCATCCGCTCCACAACCGGAGAAGCCGGATTATGGCGGGATTTATTATCCTATTACTACTCATCTTTCTGATTTCTCCCCTGGCAGCCCTGGCTGGACGTTCAATCACACCCCTGGCCGGGAAAGGTACTGAAGGGGGACCATTATTCACCCTGGCTTATTTCCGGGCCTTATCACAAAATCCCCGGGAATCCCTCTTTTATGTGCCGCCTACCACCGCGCTGGGTGTGTCATTGGGTTATGGGTTAATTACAGTGTTCTTGGCATTGACCCTGGGAGTCCCTGCAGCCTGGGCGCTGGCGAAAAAGAATCTGACGCTCCTGGATCGAGTTCTGGATCCGGTATTAATGCTGCCGCTGGGGACGTCCGCCGTCACCCTGGGGTTAGGGTTCCTGGTGGCATTGGATCAGCCCCCGCTGGATCTACGGGCATCGCCCTTGCTGGTTCCGATTGCTCATACCCTGGTAGCTTTTCCATTTGTAGTACGCAGCTTAACCCCGGCGCTGAGCAGCATCCAGCCAAATCTACGTCAGGCGGCTGCAGTGTTGGGCGCCTCCCCTGGTCAGGTTTTTCGTTATATCGATCTGCCGCTAATTGGTCGGGCACTGCTGGTGGCAGCTTCATTTGCCTTCATGATTTCCATAGGTGAATTTGGTGCCAGTGCACTGATCGTCCGGCCGGAATATCCCACTGTGCCAATTGTGATTTTCAGATTGCTTTCCCGTCCAGGTGCCTTAAATTATGGACAAGCTATGGCGCTTAGCACGATCCTTATGGTAGTTACCCTGGGCGGCATGTTGCTAATGGAGCATTTCCGGTTGGGTGAGGTGGGTGAGTTTTAGATTCACTTTACAAAGGGTAAAAACTCTTGACTGGGTAAGAGGATGTGTTAAAATGTTTTTCTCAGGGGGGCGTGGTGTAGCGGTTAACATGCGGCCCTGTCAAGGCCGAGATCGCCGGTTCGAATCCGGTCGTCCCCGCCAAATAAAAGGAACCACTCCGATGGGAGTGGTTCTTTGTGTTTATGGACGACAATTGGAAATGCTCTTGTGCGGGTTATGTTACACTTCAAATAAAGAACCAACCGTGCCAAAAGGGCACGTGGTGTACCCTCAACCTGCTCAAGAGAAGGATACCATCCTTGATATTATTTTCCATTTAGAAAATAACACCCAGAAGATTATCGCGCATGTGAAACATAATTAACGTTATGCGTCAATATTCTATTAAAGGAGAACTGAACCTTGATGAGAACATTACTGATTTGTCATGACGGAGCACATTTATCTCAATATGGTTTGTCACGATGGCTTGCTTCATTTTCAAATCTTGTTGGAATAATTGTGTTAAAGGAAAGAAAACATCGCGTTTACAAACGAATTAGACGTGAAATAGGGCGTGTTGGAATAACCAGGTTTATTGATGTCGTTACTTTTCGTATTTACTACAAATTCTTTCTTTCAAAGAAGGACCGTATTTGGGAACAGGAGAAACTTCAAGAATTAAACTTTACATATCCCAAAATACATGATGACATTCCTATATTGAAAACTCATAGTCCAAATTCCAAAGATTCAGAAGCTTTCATTAAGGAAGTGAATCCTGATATTATGATAGCACGTTGTAAGACGCTACTAAAAAAAAGCATATTTTCGCTTCCCTCAAAAGGGACATTCGTTATGCATCCAGGCATATCTCCGGAATATAGAAATGCACACGGATGCTTCTGGGCTTTGGCAAATAATGATCTTACAAATGTTGGAATGACGTTGCTAAAAATCGATCAAGGTGTAGATACTGGTCCAGTATATGGTTACTACACATACGATTTTGATGAAATTAATGAATCACACATTGTAATCCAACATAGAGTAGTTCTGGAAAATCTCCAAGAATTGAAAAAGAAACTAATTAGTATATACAACGGTGATGCAATTCCATTAGAAACTACTGGAAGAAAATCACATACATGGGGTCAACCCTGGTTAACTGCCTATATAAAATTGAAGTTCAATGCAAGAAGGAGACATAAGTGAAAGCTGTTACATTGTTATACCATGACGCTGTCAAAGATAATAATTTTGATGAAAGTGGCTTTCCTGATCAGGGAGCTAACATTTACAAATTAGATGTTTACGATATGGAAAATCATTTTGAAGCAATCGCAGCTTCAAATAATAACAAACCATCAACCATCTATGATTTTCTTAGTAATCCAAACCAAACCCACATCCCTTTATTTTTAACTTTTGATGATGGGGGGGTAAGTGCTGCTACATATATCTCTAAACTATTAGAAGGATTTGGATGGAGTGGTCATTTTTTTATTACAGCAAGCTATATCGATACACAAACATTTGTCAATTCCAAGCAAATTCAGGAATTAAAGAAAAAGGGGCATGTAGTGGGAAGTCACTCTTGGTCGCATCCTGATCGTATGTCTAAGTGTTCTTGGAATGAACTTGAAAAAGAATGGAGGAAAAGCATTATAAAGCTAAGCGATATTATAGGAGAGCAGGTTAGTATTGCGTCCGTACCAGGAGGATACTTTTCAAACAATGTAGCTAAGGCTGCTTCTGCCTGCGGGATACGTGCCCTATTTACATCTGAGCCTATTAAAGAAGTTTATTATGTAGACAAATGTTTAGTATTAGGTCGTTATACACTATTAAGAGGAATGTCTCCTGGTGTTTCTGGAGCACTAGCCTCAGATGACATTTCATTCCATCAAGTGAAACAATATTTGCTTTGGAATACAAAAAAGGTCGCAAAATCAATTGCTGGAAATCATTATTTGGCTATTCGGAAACGTATTCTTGGGAGAAGAGAAGACGTATAACAAGGCGCTCCACCGGACACTTCGTCTACGCTACGCTCAGTGCTGGTGAGCTTAGCCGTCATTCCCCAGGAGGTTTTTTTCAAGATTTGTTTTTTGGCGACTTTCATTCTCTCTTCCCACCGTATATGCGATTATTCGAGTGCTTCCCTTACATGGAAGAGGTTGATGGCGACTGGCCACAACCATCATCGCAGGGAAGCAGCAACCACAGGTACCCAACGAGCCTTCGAACTCAAGTTTCGTCATCAGTGAGCCTCGATCTGCAAGGGTAAATTCTCGCTTAGTTCAACTCCGAATCTATCCCAAATGCTCTGAGGATGTACAGGCGGTGACGGAAAATTTTCAGTTTTCAGTAAGCCAGAACTTGCCCGGCGACAATTCGCTCTGCGATAGTCTGCTTACGTTCTTACTCCACATTCCCAGCATCCGGCAGTTGAAAGACATCGTCTACCGTTTTACCAAACACTCTGGCAATCTTGATCGCCAGGATCAATGA
>JAUWCZ010000082.1 GCA_030609055.1 Chloroflexota bacterium
AGTGAGTCTCAAACTATATTCAAGATAAAAGCCGCCCTGTAAAATAAGGCGGCTTTTTTTATCTGAAAATCCGTTAATCTAATCTGATTATTCAGGGATTTGACCTCTCCCTAGATCCCATTACCCATCTGTGGATATTAATTGAAAACCCATCTTCTCTAAAGGTTTATCTGGATGGTCCAAATTACGCTGCCAGTGGACGCTGATGATTTTTCTCTGCGTTGCTATCATCTTCCAACAATTGAATTGCATGAGGCAACACTGGTGCTATAATCCGGAAATTTTCCAGAGCCCCTTTAGGGCTTCCGGGTAAATTGATAATCAGGGTTTTTTTACGGATGCCTGCCTCTGCCCGGGAAAGCATTGCATGGGGTGTGATCATAAGACTCCCCTGTCGCATAGCTTCTGCCAGCCCTGGTGCATTCCGGTCTAGGACTTCTTTGGTTGCTTCCGGGGTGACATCACGGGGGGAAAATCCCGTCCCCCCGGTGGTTAGGATCACATTGTACTTTCCAGTATCTGCCCAGTCACTTAACCTGCCTGTGATTTCAGAGTATTCATCCGGAATAAGCCCTGTCTGGCAGACTTCCCACCCTGAGTCTGTGACAGCCTGCTGCAGTACTGGACCTGAACGGTCCTCCCGGATACCCTGGGAAGAACGGTCGGAGATGGTAAGAATGGCAAATTTTATCCGCACCGATACATCCCCTTAAATGAGTCCTTCCCAATTACCGTGAATGCCGTCATCTGTAACCCCGTAATAGTAACGGTACCCTTCCTGGGTGCGCTGAATCATATCATAACTGGTATAGTTTCCCCGCTTTTTACGGGAAACCAATCCCAGATCTCCTTTCCAAGTGACTTCCAGGGTATCCGGGTTTTTGGGAAGTTTAGAGTATTGGGAAATTGCATAATGCCACAATCTCCGCGAGGATTTGAAAGTGACATTTTTTACAACACTATTGTTTCGTAGATCCCGCACAGTGAAATAATTCTCTCCACCTCTTTTGGTTACTGAGACAATTTCCACGCCTGTGCGGGGAGGGTCCTGGGCTTCCAGCTGCGGTTCAGCATCAGGAATCACCTTGGAGACATCTTTGGATCCTGGAATTGGCAGCGGTTCCGCCCGAACAGTCCCGGTGCTGGCAGTTCTTTTCTTCTCACCTTGGAGAACCATATCAACAATCTCATCCCTTACTGCCTTTCCAGTTTCGGTTTCTGTCCGCAGATAAATTATATTATCATCCACTGCATAAGGTGGGTCTTCTCCCCTGGGCACCATCACCTGAATGACCTTTTTCCCTTCAGTTTCCTGAACTTCATATTTACATTCCAGTTCCGGACTGATCCGTTTGCTGATCTCTGATTTTATCTTGTCAATGCCTGGATTAGGTCTGGGGATACCTTCAAAGGGTGCTCCTGGATCGGATGATAAACCCAGGTAAAGTGTTCCTCCATTGGAGTTCGCAAAAGCACATACATCCGCGATAATGGAATACAAATGACCGCCCCGCACAGTGATCTTTTCATGAAAATCCTGAACGAAGGTCGCCCCTTCTTGCCGAGCATCACGGATAAAATCATACGCCGGCTGGGAGCTGAGCTGGTGCGGGCGGGTTCGGGAGAAATTATTGCTTTCAAAGAGCTCTTGGATCGCTTTAAAACTCCTCTCCTGTAAGCGGACATCAGTTGTCCGATCTCCAACACCCAACTTGTTTTGAAAAGCAGACTTCTTGGTCAATAAATGGGCATCCGAACCCTGGATGCAATGCATCCGCCTTGGATATTCCGGTTTATTACCGCTGAAGAAAAATGCCGTGGAATGCCGGCCCTTTTTCTCTAAATCTGTCACTTCCAGGGCGTACAGATGGGGATCCTGGGTATAGGCAATTTTTGTCTGCCCTCCAAATGGAAACCTGCGCATCGCAACCCCATTATTGGAGTTCGCATGCGCGGCAATTGCTATACCACCCGCTTCATGAATGCTCTTGTAGGCGGTTAACACATCCACACTCGCACCCACAGTAATCGAGCCTTGATCCAACTTTTCAGATGGAATGTTTAATTCCAGCAATAAGTGTTCGATGTCTCTAACTGGCTTGTCTTCCGGGAAAATGGCCAGGATATGAAATCCAAATGTAGCTGTAAATTCAAATCCAGGTAATACCAGAACTCGTTTTAACAATCGCTGATATTCCGCCAGACGTCCTTCCTCCTCGGGAAGTAATCGGTTGAGCTGCTGGAGAAGTTTTAATTGGTCAATCTCCTCCTGCATCCTGCGGTACCCTGCAACCGTGTTGTGATCAGTGAAGGCAATGATATCCAAGCCCTTACTCGCAGCCTGTTTTAAGATATCTAAATAGCCTTTATCCGGTTGTAAATACTCTTCCGACGCCGGAGTATGTAAATGTAAATCCATGGTGTACCAGGTTAATCCGGTACTTTTCTTTTTTTCAGACACGATATCCTCTCATTTTTGGCAGCAAGGAAATTTATTAATCGAGAACCTGGTGTTTGGATTGAGTCCTCAGTAGGGTTCAATTCCATTAAACACCCAGCTCCTTGCTGTCTTTTATCTATATTGGATTACGAGGGGAACATAAGAAGGGTACTTCATCCAGGATAAGGTAGAACTCACTCCATGAAAATAACCTACACCCAGTTTGGTTGGAATGGTATCAAATATATAATGTATCCCGGTTCTCAATCTATCCTTCGTAGAAATATATAAATGTTCCTCATCGTAAAAATTATCAATTCTTCAATTATCACCCGGCAATTAGGGTTACCTACCTATCCAGTTGGCTCTTCCTGGTGTGATTAACACACAAATTTGCGTTTACGCCTGTGATTTGCTTTTCTTCGGAGCAGCTCTCTTTTTGGTTAATGCAGCATCCAGGACTTCTTCAATATTCTCAACAAAGATGAATTTAATCTTCTCCAGGACTTCTTCTGGAATATCTTCTTCAAGATCAGCCTGATTCTTCTTTGGAAGGATCACTGATGTTGAGCCAGCCCGGTAGGCTGCCAGAACCTTTTCTTTTATACCACCTACCGGCAGCACCTGACCTCGGAGAGTTATCTCACCGGTCATACTGACATTACCTTTGACAGAGCGACCCGAAATCAATGATACCAGGGCAGTTGCCATTGTGACTCCAGCAGATGGACCATCCTTTGGCTGGGCACCAGCAGGGACATGTAAGTGGATATCCCGATCCTGATAAAAATCCAGGTCCAAACCCAGTTCTTTAGCTTTAGACCGAACATAAGAAAGCGCTGCTTGAGCAGATTCTTTCATCACTTCACCAAGAGATCCAGTGAGCTGGAAGTTATTTTTCCCAGGCATTGTAGAAGCTTCAACAAACAACACTTCTCCTCCTGTAGAGGTCCATGCCAATCCTGTAGCTACTCCGGGAACTGAGGTTCTATTCGCAATCTCCTCATCTCCATAATATTTTGGTCGGCCCAGATATTCCGCTACTTCCTTTACACCGATTTTGACCTGCTCGACTTTACCCTCTGCGATTAAGGTCACTACTTTTCTGCACATAGAACCGATTTCCCGCTCCAGATTTCGGACGCCGGATTCTCTGGTGTAGGATCGGATGATCTTTTGCAGCGCTGGATCAGTAAAGGAGATCTCCTCGGTACGCAGCCCATTTTCCTTGATCTGACGGGGAATCAAGTAGCCCTTGGCGATGGCTTTCTTTTCCTTATCCGTGTAGCCAGATAACTTTATGATCTCCATCCGGTCCCGCAGTGGGGATGGAATTGGTTCCAATAAATTTGCCGTGGTGATAAACATCACCTTCGAAAGATCATAAGCCACCTCCAAATAGTGATCTCTAAATTCACTGTTCTGTTCCGGATCCAGCACTTCCAACAAAGCAGAGGTCGGATCTCCGCGGTAATCCCGGCCTAATTTGTCAATTTCATCCATCATAAAAACCGGATTATTCTTTCCTACTCGCCTGAGGGCTTGCAAAATCCGCCCCGGTAAGGCACCGATGTAAGTCCGTCGATGACCGCGAATTTCCGCTTCATCCCGGACGCCACCCAGCGAGATGCGAATGAATTTCCGATCCAATGACCTGGCAATCGACCGTCCGAGCGATGTTTTCCCTACCCCGGGTGGACCTACAAAACACAGAATTACACCTTCCCTGATCCTGCGGATATCATCTTCATAATCCTCTTCAATCTCATCTTCCCGCTCCTTACGAAGTTTCCGCACGGCAAGAAATTCCAGGATCCTCTCCTTGACATCCTCCAAACCATAATGGTCTTCATCCAACACCTTTCTGGCACGGGTAATATCCAGATTGTCATCCGTCATATCAGACCAGGGCATTGAGACCATCCAGTCCAGGTAGGTCCGGATAACACCATATTCAGCCGCTGCGGAAGGTAGATGGGACAACCGGTCCAGTTCTCTTTTAGCTTGTTTTTCCCCCTCTTCCGACATGGCGGCTTTTTCGATTTGGTGCTGGAATTCTTCGACTTCTACTGTTTGGTCATCCTCTTCACCCAGTTCTGTGCGGATGGCTTTCATTTGTTCCCGTAGAAAATACTCTCGTTGGACTTTTTCAATCTCGGATCGAGCCTGGTTCTGAATGCGCTGCCCGATTTCCAACATTTCCAGTTCCCGGGTCAGAAAATTTATGAGTTTATGCAGTTTTTCTGAGACAGAATTAAGCTCTAGCAGTTCCTGGGCGTCGATTAATTCCAGGCGCTGGAAGTTGGCGATTGTATAGACTACCTGAAGGGGGTCATCCAGGGTCATCACCGCATCCACCAATTCCTGGGGGACGGATGGCACTAGATTTGTAATTTCACCAAATTGATCCCGGGCTTGACGTGTGAGGGCATCAATTTCTAGGTCCCGGTCAATTTTTATTGGGGTTAGTTTTATCTCTGCTTTGAGGTAGGGTTCTTCCTGCACAAATTTCTTGATTTCAAACCGGGTAATGCCCTGAACAAGCAATCGGATTGTTCCATCTGGTGCCCTGAACAACCTGTGGACTGATGCAACAGTCCCCACTCGGTACAGGTCATCCGGACCGGGCAGTTCATCTTGCGGATCTTTGGAGGTAACCAATCCGATTAATCTGTCATCGGCGGAAAGCACATCGTCGACTAAACGAATGGATCTGGGCTGACCAATGGAAAGCGGAACAGCAGTCTCCGGGTATACTACTAACCCCCGCAGAGGAAGAATGGGAATTTGGGAGGGAATCCTTCCTATCAGATCTTCCTGTTTGAGCTCTGCCCTCTCTTCAGTTTCTAGTTCGGAGAGATTTGAGACAACAGATCCCAGGAAGATATCTTCCAGGGATAGATCCTCCCGATTCGCCCACTCTAATAATTCCAACAAATCCTCACTCCAACGTGAAACCGGCATCTTTCCTTATTCCTTGATATTAATTCGATGAGGTTTTTGTTTTGGCAAGGTCAAATTCAGAAATCCATCTTCATAATCTGCTTTTATCTGATCAGAAACTACTGGAGATGACAGCTCAATGCCTATTCGGAATTCTCCAAAACCGATTTCCATCTGATGATAAGCGCAGTTTTCACTTAAACTGGGTCTACTTCCTTCAATTAACAACAACTGTTTATCCACTGTGATTGTAAACTCCCCTTTTTTCATTCCTGCCGCCTCTACCTTGACACTGATCTGATCTGCGGTTTCATAAACATCGGTGGGAGGGCACCAGCTGTGAGATCCTGCAACAACCTGCCAAAAAGATCTTCCACCTCGTAGGTGATGGAATGTATATGAATTGGCTTTGAGCGGTTTGACTCGAATAATCACTTCCGTCATAATAATCCACCTTATTTCCAACTAGAGGAAGTACTCCAAAGGTAATTTTAGCACACTGATCCTTCTTCCCGGTGAAGGGAACACATTCATATAAGAGATTAACACTCAGGCGGTATAATTTTTGATACCAGTAATCATGCGTACGGTAGAGTCATTTATAATAAAAAGATTGAAGAGGAGAGAAGATGTTTTCTAAAAAAATGCACCAGGCAATGAACGATCAAATTCAACATGAACTTTATTCTGCTTATATATACTTATCAATGTCTGCCTACTTTGAATCAGAAAATTACCCGGGATTCGCGCAATGGATGCGGATTCAATTCGAAGAGGAAATGGCTCACGCTTTCCGATTCTACGATTATATTCACAGCCGCGGAGAAAGGGTCACGCTTCTACCAATTGGACAGCCTCCGGCAGAGTATGAATCTCCGCTGGCTGCCTTTGAAGCCGCACTTGAACATGAGCAAAAAATCACCGGCGATATTCACCGGCTGTATGCCCTAGCAACGGAAGAAAATGACTATCCCAGCTTATCTTTCTTACAGTGGTTTATTGATGAACAAGTTGAAGAAGAGGAGCATGTCGGGGGAGTAGTGGACAATGTCAAACGAGTAAGTGGTGTCAGCCACGCCATGTTGATGCTGGACCGCGAGCTTGGACAGCGACAACCTCCAGCGGAAGTCGAGGAGGAATAGTCTCAGATTGATTCTTGAGGGAATTTTTCCAATTTAATAGGCGCCCCCGGCAGGAATCGAACCTGTAGCCGTCGGATTAGAAGTCCGGTGCTCTATCCATTGAGCTACGAGGGCATAATGTCAATTTGATATTACGACTTGACCCCAAACACCTTGTCTCCTGGTTGAATCATTGCACTCTTTTGATCTTCACTCAACACTAATAAGAATCCTCGCCGGCCATCATTTAGATAATTAAGGGCCGCTTTCAGCTCATCTGCCGGAAGTCGTTCACCCTGACTCTGGGAAGCAAAATGGCTGAACTCATCACAGGGTGCAGCAAAACAAACCAGATCAAGCAGCGTTTTGTGACCCGTTTCAGTGTTCTCGATAGCTAATTGTCCTCCTATATCATCAACCCAGACTTCTTCTCCAAATTCAATGATGATATTTTCCCCGGCGACACCGTCTACCATGTGTTCCCCAAATCGGGCGCGCATCGCTTTATAGTGGGAAGTAAAACCGATACTGACCAGATCATCATTATCGTATGCCTTATCAGGGTGATCGATATGATGGATATCAAGCACATGTTCACCTTGCGGAGTGGTTGCCTCGATGCCTTTCGACGATATCAGCAATCGATCAACTTCCACTCGCCGAGATGCATCGTAAAAATATCCTGAGGGTGTCTCGATGATTAAACCTGAAGGTTGTACCTGTACTAATTTGACTTTACCTAAATCACGAAATTCTTTCGCCAATAAATATTCTCCTAGATGGGGAATCTGATTTCCACCCCTGAGCCTCAGAAGGTTATCTTTTCAAGTTTAGCTCTGTGGTTTCTCTTTTTCGGCTGTTTTCAGAATAGATGATAATTCAAGTTTGAGATCTTCCGAAAGTGGTTCAGGGTGATGTTCTTCCAAAATTCTACTTAATGTTGCTCTGGCTCGCTGGCGAATATCAGGCAAGTGTTGTCCATTCATCATTGGAGCCGGGTGAGTTAGTTGGGGGAGCCAGATATCTCTTATCCTACGTCGGGTGTGTTCCTGCCCCAGGAAATGACCTCTCGGTCCAACGGTTTTAATCACATCTAAAGCCATGTCATCTGCATTGGTATCAATTCCATTTGCAAGAATCCGGTGGGTGTGATAAATCTCATCATCATATATTATTTGCTCTGGTATTAATAGCGTTGCAGCCCGAAGCAACCCGAGACCCTCCACCATCTCTGACCCGGCTAGAGATGTAAACAATGAAGTATATACACTATCCCGACCCAATTGCCACGAATCTGGTGTAGGACAATCAACACTAAATGCACCTCCCAGGGAGGGAACATTCCAATCATGGGCTAATTGAACTGCAGCTGCATTACATAAATATTTCTCGGAGATACCAGTCAGATAACTCCCCGACCTCGGATCCATAACCGAAGCGCACAATGAGTGGAAGACTGGCGCCCCGGGTGCCACTAACTGCATGAGTACCATCGCACTAATAACTTCACTGTTGCCAACAGCCAAAGCACCGGCCATTGTTGCGGGAGATGTTGAGCCGAGACTGGGCATTGCCATAAATCCCACCGGAACCCCTGCTTCCGCAAATAGCATCGCTCCTTCAATTCCTTCTCTATCCTGTCCGAGTGGGGCTATTGTGCAAACCAGGCTCGAGAGGGGTGGTCGTGTCCGAAGGTTTTCCTTACTTCCTGCAATTACCTCTGCCATAAGCAAAGCATAATGGGCTGTATCCTTACCCATGATCGTTTCGCTCTGGATATGCTTCACAGTGTTGTTAAAACTGGCATCCAACTCATGTAAAGGAGCGATCGATCCATAATCTTGAGCGCTAACGATTGGCCAATAAAATGAAATCGATGAGAGATAGTCCGAAACGTGAGCCATCATTGCCACATCAGCTTTGGTTGATTGGCGCTGCTCACCCGATGTAAAATCGATAGTTTCTGTACCACATCCATCCGTCGCGAAATAGCTAACAGAACCGTCAAGAATAAGATCCGTTCCCTCAGCTCTCCCAGAGAGGGTGTAAACCCGCGGAGCGTGGTCCATTGCCTCAAGGACGAGATCGGGAGGGATATGCACGATCTGACTGTCTAAGTCCACTTGCGCACCATGCTTGGAAAATACCTTTAATGCCCGTTCAGAAGGGAAATGCACACCAATTGTTTCCAATATATAAAGGGTCGCAGCCCGGATCTCACCAACCTGACTGGGTGATAGGACCTCGAAACTCAGTGTGGGTTTGATGGGTTTAATGTTCACCATAATCTTGTTTACCTCCATCCTCTTAAGGAGAACTAATTCAACAAGAACTTGATATCACACATCTAGCAATTATTGAGGTTGAATTG
>JAUWCZ010000069.1 GCA_030609055.1 Chloroflexota bacterium
TGGTGTCCAGGTTTTATTCTGGATAATGAGCTCACAAATGGGAATCAGTTACTTCTTTAAGGGCGCTATTTTTATCCAGTGTATCTCACCCCGGTAAATGAGCTTGGTGAGATTTGTCCTAACTATTTATATCACATCTACTCTTCTGTAAGGATTATAAGAAACAACTTTTCATTGGGATAAATTGATTTATTACCTGGTTGGAATTGTGACGTTTTGTACAGAAGCATTATTACAAATCTGATAAGAAAATATTTTGTATTAAACCTTGAATGGATATCTCAACTAGGATATAGTTTAGGAAGTATCATCACCCATTATTTCTTACCTTTATTCTTAGTTATCAAGGCGCACCGGTCTTGAATATGGAATCTGAATGGTAGTTTCCTGGCTGGACATCGGAGGGAAAAGTGTCAAAATCACCCCAAAAGATCCATCGTATCATTTTTATAATCCTTACAACGCTGGTTATCCTATCCTGCTCGCTCCCCGGGGCTTCAGAGACAGCTCCTGATGTTGTGGCAGATGAGCCTGATGAGGAGATGGTGACCGAGTCAGATACCTCAACACTGGTGACTTCCCTGGCGGATGTAAAAAGCGCTGTGATCCAGATTGAATCCCAGGGGTCCTTTGTAGATCCCGAGTTTGGTGAATACAGCGGAGCCGGTAGGGGCAGTGGGTTTATCATCGATTCCTCCGGTTTGGCACTCACCAACAACCATGTTGTTACCGGTGCAGCTCTGCTTAAGGTCTGGGTCGGGGGCGACACCTCCAAATCCTATAATGCCCAGATCATGGCGGTTTCCGAATGTTCCGATCTGGCCCTGATTGACATTGAAGGGGATGGATTCGCATACCTGGGATGGTATCCCGATCCTATTCAGGTGGGCTTGGAAGTTTACGCTGCTGGATTCCCTCTCGGCGATCCGGAATACACCCTTACAAAAGGCATTGTTTCCAAGGAAAAAGCAAGTGGAGAGTCCAGCTGGGCTTCGGTTAATCAGGTAATAGAACATGACGCTACAATTAATCCTGGTAACTCCGGAGGACCACTGGTCAGTACAGACGGGCAGGTAGTTGGGGTTAATTACGCTTCCTATGCTGCGGCCAGCCAGTATTTTGCAATTGGCCGCGATACAACCCTGCCGATCATTGACCAGTTCAAATCCGGCGAGAATGTCGATACTGTAGGCATTAATGGCATTGCAGTTGTCTCAGATGATGAGACACTTTCTGGCATCTGGGTCTCTTCTGTGAAATCTGGATCACCCGCAGATGAAGCAGGCCTGGAAGCCGGCGATCTGATAACCTCCCTGGAGAAATTGCCGCTGGCGGCAGATGGCAGCATGTCCTCCTACTGCGACATCATCCGTACCCAGGGTGATGAAAACACCCTGGCCATGGAAGTGCTGCGCTACCCGACCCAGGAACTTCTGGAAGGGCAGCTAAACGGACGGGCATTGATTGTGGTTGGATCCAGTCCGGTCGTAAATGATCCTCCCCCACCAGATGATGGCGGAGAAACGCTTCCGGATCTGGGAGACGACTATATGGAAGTCCCTGGTTACACACACCCCCTGGTAATGTTTGTGCCCAAAACCTGGAATGAAGTGGAGAGTTATGATTGGGAAAATACCTGGGAATTGGGGGGTGGAAAGACGATCGATTTTATTGCCGCCGAGCTGGCTGCAGCTCCATCCCTGGATGACTTCTTTGATTTGACCGGTCCGGGTGTGGATTTTGCGGCCTCCAAAAACTGGGGAGACATCGGAGGATATATCCAGCTCCTGGATGGGACCGAGCACTGGTACATTGACGACTGTGAAAGAGATTTCCGGGATGATTATTTGGACGAAGTTTATGAAGGAAAATATGATTACTGGATCTGTGAGTATGTCGATGTTGTGCTCCTGGCTGTCCGTCCCATAGCCGATCCCACTGCCTTTTTGGCGCTGATAGAAGTTGCCCTGGTATCCGAGGAGGATTTTGATGCCCTGGAACAGATCTGGGCTACCTTCGATGTGATCAATCCCTTGCCGTAGTTGTTTGCCCTGGCAATAACAAAAAACGGTGATTTGGTAACCTTCAAATCACCGTTTTTTATGCTAACTCCGCCAGATTAGCAGGTTGCTTTGTAACCTGATTTGACGTACTTAAAAATACTTCCAGTAAATTTCCCTCTCCAATAATCTTAGGCTAAAGTATCTTGAAAACAAAAAGTGCCAATCTGTTGAAAAAGATTGGCACTTGGGAGTTTTATTTCCCCTCAATGACTTTCTACCGCAAGTCTGGATTTACACCACTAAAGGGAGTGGTAACTCTACCCTTCCTGATGGTTCTCTCACTATCGTCTTAGCCGTTCAATGGCGGCTGCAAGTGAGTTCCGCATTCTTTCAATTGAATCCGCCAGGATTTCCATTTCATCACCGGTATTAATCTCAATAGGAATATCCAGGTCGCCGCGGCTGATGGCATCAGCAGCTTTGCTGAGCGTCGAAGTGGAGCGTGTGATACCGCGGCTGATGAAGTATGCTGCCACAACTGCCACAATAACACTGATGAGACCGAGTATCAAGGTCAGTGTGGTCATTCTTGTTGCCCAACGCTGAGCGTTGGCAGCCAGAGCCTCTAATGCTTTAAGTTCTGGCTCATGAAGTCGGTCCAGGGCAGGCAGCATGGTGCTGGAGGAATAACTATCAGCGAAGTCCAGGTTGCGGTTGATGATATCCAGCACATCGGGATCCCCTTCATCAAGAGCGTCGGGGTTGGCGGAGAGCGAAGTAATAGCCTGATCCAACCGGCGATCATATTCCACTCGGATTCCCGCAATTTCAAGGAGCAAATCTGCTTTTTCGACTCCACGGTACTGTTTAACTATTTCCCAAGCAGCGTCATAATCTGATCGAGCTGTTGCCGTTCTGCTCAAACCCGACCTGGTCCCTGTGAGGTAAGACTGAACAACACCGACTCTGGTTTTATAGATAGCTTCCTTACATTGGTTGGTTGCCTTAACAACTTCTTGGGAGTCAATCACTTGTGAGGTCAGATTCTGCGTTCGGTTCAAACTATATACACTTAAAACAGCCGTGATGATCAATAATAAGACCAAAATCCCAAAGCCTATAGATAGCTTTCGTGCGATTGTAAGTTTCATGGTGGATCTCCTTATCCAAAATCTGTCTAATCCGCCCCAATGAGGTTATTTATTCTGTCCTAAATCATCCCGGATTAATCAGATTCGCTCCAACAAATCCCGTAAACTTCCCAGATTTTCAATAACACTGCTGCCTGCCAAATCCCTCTTTTAATTACCCCTCGAGAATGACCTAACTATCGAACCTGGATAATTCCAATCTATTTGCTGCTGATTATAAATCCTCGCCGAGGAGCTTCTTCACAACTCCCACCTGATGCGCTTGATCGCTTTATTTGTTACCCGGCGATAAACATGGTCAGGTGGTACGATCACACCCAGAATCATCAATTCATTGTCAAATTTGATGGGGCGGCAAATCAGGTGATGTTTTTTCTCAGTACGGATAGTTATCTCATCTATGGGTGGTAAACCCAGTTGGTTTCTCGTTTCCGCAGCAACCTGCTGCAGCATGGTAACCATAGCGGAAGCTAATTCACTATCGGAATTAACCGGAGCTGAGGCAATCGGTAGTCCTTCAGCAGTCGCTAGAACAGATCGGGTAAACCCGCCTTCTCGATTCATCTCCAGTAAGATCTCAACAAACGAAAGTGGAGCATCTCCCCCTGCCTGGTGCTTTTTTTCGATCACGTTTGTTCTCCTATCAAGGATTTGAAGAAATATTTCCCCTGGCTTTGATTACAACGCTGTTGACAATGCACTTTAAACTGTCCAGCACACCTACTCCATCCACCGCAATGCTCTCAAAGGTTTGGATTCCATTCATGCCTAATTGCTCTTTTATCGTCGGAACCGGGACAATTTCCGGTAAATCTCTCTTATTGCACTGCAGAATCATCGGTACCTCACTGGCGACGAATCCCAGTCCTTCCAGGTCCTCATACAGATCCTGGATAGCTTCAACATTTTCATCCAATCTGCGGACCTGGGAGTCCGCCACAAAAACAATCCCATCTACTCCTTTTAATACCAACTTTCTGGTTCCCCGGTAATACACCTGTCCCGGGACAGTATAGATATTAAACCGGGGCATTAAGCCGCTAATCTTTCCCATTTGAAACTGCATATAATCAAAATACAATGTACGGTCTTCTCTGGTTTTTAACGAGATCAGCTCACCCCGCCGCTCAGGATTAGTCCGGGAATGAATGTATTGCAGCGAGGTTGTTTTCCCGCTCAGTGACGGACCATAGTAGACGATTTTTAGGTTAATTTCTCTTAATTTCCAATTTATAAACATACGTTAACCAATTTCTCTTACTCATCAGGGAATGTGTCTTCAAGTTCCTGAGTGATGCCTTTACTGAATTCATCCGGATTATATGCTTTGGGCGGACCCATGATTTCTTCAAATTTTTTGGTGATCGGCATCAGTTGTTCAACTGCCCGTTTTGCAAATAATCGCACCAGACCAATGGGGGTTTTGGTCCTGAAAATCACGATCAGGATAAAACTTCCCACAATATTATGTAAATAGATACTTTTGGTTTCCCCCTCATGGAAAAACGATCCGTGAGGATCTTTCTCCCCGATGCGGGTGGAAAGCTCTGCCATAGCCGCTACATCTCCCGCGGCAAGGGCAGCGATAATTGCCGGAGTCCCTTCTTCCATAATGCCCTGAATTGAGATCAGCTGCCCGCTGATATCTGCCAGCATGATGGTGTCAGTGCGTGCTTTTTCAGCCAAATGGTTCAAAATGTAATCAATCTCATCAAGAAGTTCTTCTGGTACTTGCAGTCCTTGTGTCATAGTGTGATTCCTCTATCCCTTGCTTGATCCCGTCCACCAAGGAAATGGAATTAGGTAAAATTCCCGTAAACATAGCTAGAATTACGCGAATTGAAACCTTTCCGGTTAACCCTCAGTGTCACATACGATAATGGTAAATACACATACAAAACAGTAAGCTGCTTTGAACTCGAGTTTCACAACTGGAGTATCAAGCCCGATTTTAGGCATACTTTGGGTGTTTTTTTACCCCCTCAAAATCGCTACCATCTGTTTTTGAAATTGAGCTCTTTTAGCACTATCGCGAATTTCCAGGCTTATCCGTTCTACCAATTCAGCGGCTTTATTTTGTGGGAAGGTTCCTTTTTCTTCCCCTATTAACCTGATTTCATCCTCTATTATCATCGAACCTAAGGGACCCATCACTTCAATAAACATTGAGGTCAACTGTTCAAAAAATGCCTCGTCTACCATTTCCCGGTTCATCATGATCGCATCTACCACTTCATGCAGTAATCCCGCAGTTGTTAGACTGAAAACAATTTTAGCCACTTCAAATTCGTGTAAATCAAGGATCTCAGCAATTTCAATCACTGATCGCTGACCATTAACTTGTGCCAGCACTTGCCATTCTATTGGCTTCAGGCTTACTGTATTTGTGGAACCTGAAGGTGATATATTAAACACAGCATCCGTTGATGAGATGACTTCTTTTATATCCTCCCACTGCTCTGCCTGGCGGGAGGCTTCCAGCAGTATTTGTTCAGTGGTTATGTGGATTGACTCTTCCGGGGCATCAATGTTCGGCGTAAAACTGAAATCGCCCTCTAACCAGCCCATCAGTGTGTAGACAGCTGTCTCCCCGATTTTGGCACCTGTTACTGCATGAACCAGGCCGCCGCGCTGAAGATAGATTTCCCCCGATTTAGCTCCCTGATGAATATCCAATCGCCCAGTACGGTTTCCGAAGCTGAGCATCCTTAATATATCTATTAATGAAAGTTGGGCAAGATTTCCTTTCAAAATTTCAACCATGGTACTTCTCCTCAAAAAAAATGCTATTGATAAAATCTAAAATCGATCTAATGCACACATCCAGCGTCTATAGCCGCTCAAGGTAGTTTTTACTCAATAGCTTCTGAACTTTCGAGTCCTCCTCCCAGCGAGAGGTAATGATATTAATTGTTAAACGTAGCAAGGAGATATCAATGCTGGGATTACACAACACGACCAGGACAGCCTGCTGCATATCAAGAATAAACAATCTCTTTTCCTGAAAATGCATCACCACTTCTTTTAATCCCTGGACGGATTCACCTCCGGTTGATAACAACTCAACACTATGCCGGGCAATATTTTCCAGAGCAGCTTGGTTGAATTCTGGCGGTGGTGCACTGTCAATCAATCCACCTTGGTTATTGCAGAGTAAACTGCCCCACACACCTACCAGCTCATTGATTTCTGCTAAACCCTGTTTCATAGTCTTCCTGGATCACTAAAAAAGATTCGGTATTATTGAACTGAAATTGAATCGATCGATCTGATCCTGATAATTTGTATTCACCTCATCCATGGATTTCCGGAGAGGTCCAAATAAATCCTTACCTTCCAACGCAGCATGTTCGGCCAGGATTTCCACGGTTCCCCATAATCCATCTCCGACACCCTGGCTGAAATTCTTCTTTACATCACCACTAAAGCTAACCTTCCCATCCTGATATGAAAATTTTGCTGCAAAGGGATCCAGAAATGGATAATCATTTGCCAACGAAATTAACGTATCCTTAAACGTATTCAGAAAAATACCTTCGTTTAAGAGGTCATCTGAAACCGATTCCACCGCGCCGATAACTGCTCCCCAAACTTCCAGAAGTTGAGGTAAATCAAAGCTGACCATGATTTCCTCGCTTTCTGAATGAGCTTCTTCAACTGCTGCTTTGTAAACACTGAAAGTCGCGCCTGTGGTGGACGCAAATTCAATGATCCTTGGCAAAACCGCGGTGCCGGAAATTTCTTCCCCCCTCGTGGATAAAAGACTTTCGATGACCCTACCTGCCAGGAGAAAGATATAACCAGCCTGTTGATCTCCCTGAAAGTCTACCTGAATATATCCGGTATGATCTTCAGTTTGGAGTTTAGCGATTAAAGCCTCTAAGCTGGTAAATTCTGTGCTGAGGTTTTCAAAGACTATTTCACTTTTTACCACACTGGCCAGCATGGTAATCATTTCCCCTTTTAGGGCATAGACGCTGATCGTACCGTCCTTTTCTTTGGCTTTTGAAATCACCCGTTTGACAGCACTCTGGCCTGAGATCAGCTTCCCGTTGATTTCTTCCGTGGCGTTGACGATATTTCCATTATCAAGCAGCAGCACTCCTTCATATTCCCAAAAACTGACCTGCACAAGCCCTGTGAAACTGTTTTCTTTCAGGTCCACCAGCATTTCACCAAAGTTGGTAAAAGATGTGTTCAGATTTTGATAGACCGCATCTCTTTTAGGGAATATCATCATCACCCTCCTCGATCAGACCGATCGATACCTCCGATTGATCGTTTGAACCGAATCCCATACAGTTTCAGTGGATGAACGGATGGTCAGGGTTAACAGGATTAGTTTGTTACCCATAGGCTGCAGGAATATCCGCTTGTCAGAACCAGATAGAACAGCTCTTTCCAAACCACCGCCATCCAGAAAACCATTTATCAGCTCAGCTTTATCCTGGATAAACTCTCCCAGGGACCCTTCTACTTCCGGATCTTTGCTTTTATCCTGAGCAATTACTATGCCGTCAGGACCTAATATCACAGCACTTTGGACATCCCGGATATTGCTCAAAGCTTTAACTTTTCTCTCCTGTAAGCGATCCTCTGGAACCGTGTCAGGCTGGTCATCTTCCTCTTCCCATTCAGGGCTCCACCCAGCAGTGGTTTCATCAATACGCCGCATTCCCTCTAACAATAAAGCGGACCAACCTTTATTAATAGTCCGCTCTGGAGGTTCTGTTTCCATTTTTAATCTAAAAGAACCACTCTCCCAGTTCAATAAGGTGTAAACCGCCTCATCCCCCGACAAATCTCCCGCTTCTGCGTGAATAATCTCCCCCTCATTAAAATATATAATTCCTTCCTCTCCCTGGAGATTGAGTAAAAGCTGTGCCTGGTTTCGTTCCTCACAATTGATCTGGATAATGCTCGCCAGACTCATTAGCTGCAGATCCCCTTCCAGGGCGCGATCCTCTCTCGCAAGCAGATCACGGATTTTGGAGACTAAAAACACGGGATCAAGCGGTTTATCCAGGAATTCTATTGCACCCATCCGGAAAGCCCGGGCAACCGCGTCTTTATCTCCATGGGCAGTGGTGATAACTACTTTCGATTGGGGATCAAATTGTTTTAATACCGCTAGCAGCTGCATGCCATCCATATCCGGTAATGCCAGGTCTGTCAACACCACATCAGGCGACTCTTTCTGATAGAATTCGAGGGCATCGCCGCCCGATGAGACCACAGTAACCTCGAAACCATTTTCCTTTAACTCCTCGGAAAGCAGCTCGGTATCATTTGGATCATTATCAGCGATAAGAATTGAATACTGGCTCACCAGGTAATACTCCTTATTGGTGGCTAACATCCACCAGCAGGTGGTTATGACTAACAGGAAAATTATCCCCGTTTAGGTAGGGATTGGCTCAATGGTTTTCCTGACTAGCCAACCTGAAGGTTATCCCGTGTGTTAAGGTTATTCTAACACGGTCTTTATTTATCCTGAGAGGCAGAGGAGGGAGTAGATTTTAATTCCAGATGCTGCCAGCGCAGCAGATAATAGTTCCGTATATTCTGCCTTCAAGATAAACCGCTTGGATATTATAATCTTTCTCAATCTCGAGCATGAGGGTTTTTTCACAACCTAACAGAAACAAAAGGTCGAGAGTGAATTTCCATACGGTTAATAACAAGATTGTAACCAGAATCCGTCATTTGGATTTGGAGCTCACCAAATCTGCATATATTCTGATACAGAATATCCTAGATGATCAGTAAATAGTAAATAGTAATCAGTTTCAATGCGTCTGTCCCCCAATCTGCATACTACTTACTGATTACTTTCTTCTTTTCCTCTTCCCTTAAACAAAAAAGGATACCTGCGATTAAACTCAAGTACCCTCTTCCCGTGTATATGGGCCCGGCAGGATTTAAGAGCGAGGGTGACTTCCTATCAACCATCGCTATCCCATATGCTCCTGCACATGGATCAGGCGATGGCGGGATATGATCCCTTTTCGCCTTGAATCCCGACGTTAAGGGAGGAGGGGCGAACCTGCGACCTGGCGGTTTAAATCATATCGGTGGTTACGACGAACAGTTCATTTCCGAAAACGCGCTTCGTGTCGCGGTACCGTCGATGATAAAGAACTTGCCCAGCAACGTCTACGCGTGGGCACAGAACGAAGATCCGACCCAACCTATATTTTGATTTTCAGGATGACCAACTCAGTGCCACTCAGATTTCTACCAAAAACCTAATAAAAACTTTCCATGTTGGCTCGTCTCAGGAATTGGTACAATACGGCATAAGAAGGATGAATTTAATGCCGCAACCAATTGGTTGTGATCACAACGCAACACTACAGTAGAACGCATGGAACAAGCCTGTTGGCGTTCCGTATTGCGACGTCCCGGGATAATAGTGAGTACATCCAACCTTGGAAAAGGAGCAATACCATGAACCACAATTATGTGAGGTACCTCGTCTTACTGGGAATCCTATGCATCATGATTCTTGGCTGCACTCCGGAAATCTCAGATACACCACTAAGCCCAGACGAGTATAAGACGATCGTCTCGGAACCAGCTGTCTCACCGCCACCTGATTTACAATTCCCACTTGCGGAAATCATAAACGAAGAAGGCGGACCCGTGGTTATTACCGGCGAGGTCGAATACACCAATCCCTTCTTCACCGTGGGCATCGCTGAACCAATTGTCATCCTTGAAGACCAAACAGGCTTTATCGATCGGGATCGCGACTATATCTTCCCGATCGAATCCCAGACCTTGGGGCAAATCACATCCGACTTTTACTCCTCCCCTTTCACCTACAGCCTCACCTTGCCTTTAGTCCCGCGTGGAGGTCTTCGCGACGTTGACAACGACGGCGAAACGGATTCTGGTGTGATGGTCTTCGCCGTGGCGTATTGGACCAATATCTGGGGAGATGCGTACTTAGAGAGGCGCGATCAATATGGAGGCGGTTGGTCCTCTGCGTATGCCTCCACCCGCATCAGTGATGACCGAGACAACTATCTCGAAGTTTATGGCGGTAAATACGTCGTTTACACGCCTGACGGAGAACAAGGTTTCCCCTCCTCCTTCGGCGCAGACGAATTGCTGTTTACAGATGACGACCCCATTGTTCAACTTCCACCAGACTGGACCGTCGTCGATATGAACAACGAACCCTTCGTCTTCAGCAGAGCGCGCGAGGAGCAGATTGACCTGCTTGAACCGGAATCCACCGCCCTGACGGATTTGTCCGAACTTAGCTACACCGAGGCGTTCGACGCTATGCTGGAAAAATTACGTTCTGAATACGCATTCACCGAGCACAAAGGCATTAGTTGGGATGAGTTGGATCAGCAGTTTCGTCCACGCTTCGAATCAGCCGAGAAGCGAGGAATCGAACTTCAATATTACCTGGCGCTGCGCGATTTCCTCTGGTCTATTCCAGACGGACACATCGGCATGGACTTCGAGTTACTCATGTCACAGATCCAAAGCGAGATCCTGGGTGGTTTAGGCATGGCGGTTCAGGAACTCGAAGACGGGCGAATTCTCGTCAATTTCATCACCGAGGATGGACCCGCGGATCGCTCCGGGGTTCTACTCGCTGCCGAGGTTTTCGAGATCAATGGCAAACCCATCCGTGATGTGGTCAGCGGAACTTTGCCCTGGTCCTCTCCGTTCAGCACTGAGCACACCAGAAGAATGGATCAACTCATCTACGCCCTACGATTTCCACTCGAGACGGAGGTCACCATTCGGTATGCCAATCCGGATGCTGCTCCTACAACTACCACGTTCATCACCGAATTCGAGGTCGATAGCTTCTTTGCCAACGCACCGTTTGCCGAGCTCACAGGGCTTGAACTGCCTGTCGAGTTTGAATTGCTCGAAAGCGGTTATGGTTATGTACAAATCACAGATTTCTCCGACAATGAGTTGCTGACCATCCAGATCTGGGAGCGTATGATAGAGGATTTGAACGAGTTTGATGTCCCCGGACTGATCATCGATCTTCGGCAGAACGGGGGAGGCAACGGCTACCTTGCCAACCAAATGGCGGCGTACTTCTTCGACGAAGAGCTTTTACTGGGCAACACAGAATATTATGACGATAGCATTGACGATTTCTACGCCGATCCCGGGGACGAAGACCACTTCATCCCTCCCCGCGAAGAGCTACGCTACCACAGTGACATCGCTGTCATTGTCGGTCCTGCATGCGCCAGCGCTTGCGAGTTTTTTGCTTACGACTTGACCATCCAAAACCGAGCGACAATCATCGGACATTACCCCTCAGCGGGAATGGGCGGCAGCGTTGAGGACTTTCTTATGCCCGAGAATATCTCCATCCGCTTCACCATCGGCCGCGCTTTGGATGCTGAAGGCAACATCCACATTGAGGGTCGTGGCGTTTTGCCACACGTGCGTGTCCCCTTCACAGAAGAGGTCTTCAACATGGTCAACTTTGGAGATGTTGACGTTCTCCTCGAAACCGCCATCGCTGTGCTCGCAGGATCGTGACGTAGTGCAGGAGTCGTTCTCTATCTTTGCACGATTTAACCAAACCATACCTTGTTTACTACCAATTCTTGGTTTAGATCGGAATATTTTACCAACTTTTCTAACCCATTCTTTTTCGAATTCATCCACAGTTATGATCCTTGTATTTGGATAAGTGAAAGAGATTATATGAAAAGACTAACGTTAATTTAGTTTCTAATGAAGGAAAACAGGATAAATAATTATTCTGCGTTGGTTTTGATAAGAACTTTTATCATAATCTAAAACTTAATACTTAGATAATTCAATAACACATATTCAGTTTGAGAAGTGGGGATTGAATTAAACAAGAAATAGGCCCTTTCAGGTATGAAATAAGCCTATTTTTTGTGTTTTTGATGGGCCCGGTAGGATTTAAGAGCGAGGGTGAATTCCGGTCACCCATCGCTATCCCATATGCTCCTGCACATGGATCAGGCGATGGCGGGATATGATCCCTTTTCGCCTTGAATCCCGACGTTAAGGGAGGAGGGGCGAACCTGCGGCCTGGCGGATAACGGTATAAATCCAACTCGGCTACATTTTTTATATTTGACTACTAACGGTTTGCGTTACCCGCAAGTGGGCGGGCGTGGATTCTGCTTGGAAGCAGAAAAAACTCGAAGCGTGGAAAATGCTTGAAAATGCCACAGAATCCCA
>JAUWCZ010000077.1 GCA_030609055.1 Chloroflexota bacterium
TGTGACTATCGCTTGTTTCTTTTACTTCAGGATAATAATGTAATTGGGCGGATCGCTGCCTTTATTGATCATCTGGCGGTGGATTTCTGGGGCGAAAAAATTGGGTTATTTGGTTATTATGAGTGTATCCCAAACGAGTCAGCTTCCAGGATGCTACTGGATGCGGCAGCGGACTGGTTGCGGGAGCATGGAATGGATTCTATGCGGGGTCCTTGGACTTTTGTTTCACAGGAATGGGGATTGGTGGTGGAGGGCTTTACTCCACCGCCTGTTATTATGTCACCTTACAACCCGTCCTATTATGCTGATCATTTGGTTGCTTTTGGTCTTGAAAAAGTGAAGGATTTGTTATGTTACTATATCTCAGGTCAGGAGGGATACAAAATACCGGACCGAATTTTATCCCTAACGGATCGGGTTGCCGAGAGGTATGGGGTCACTATTCGGTCTGTGGATATGAAGAGGTATGATGAAGAAGTCCAGGTATTCCTTGAATTATCCAATCTCAGCATCATTGATAATTGGGGTTATTCCCCGGTGACAGAAGCGGAAGCGGAAAAAATGGCCAAGGATTTGAAACTGGTGATCCAGCCAAAGGGGGTAGTTTTCGCGGAAGATTCGGATGGCAGACCCATTGGATTCGCCATCGCCCTCCCGGATATTAATACCCTGTTGAAGGGACTGAATGGTCGTCTGCTGCCATTTGGCTGGCTCAAACTGCTTTGGGGCATTCCCCGCTTAAGAAGCTATCGCATGTTTGCATTGGGAGTGATCCCAGAGTATCATGGCTTGGGGATTGATAGTTTAATCTACCGGGCGCTTTATGAAGAGGTCTACAGCCCGGAGATCTATGTGGAAATTAATTATGTTCTAGAAGATAACTATCCCATGAATAATGCTATCCATAAATTACTCGCCAAACCCTTACGCCGCTACCGAATATATCAACGGGAATTGTAGTGTCTCGCAAGCCGGTTTTTTCTCCTGATTTGTAGCAGAAGTACCCTATGAGAGATCAAGATGGATCCAAGCCAATGACTGACAATAAAAGATTAATCGCCCTTGCTGAAAGTTTTCTTGTAACTCTGATCTGGTCCTCAACATTTGTGGTCGTTAAGATTGGACTTGAAACCTTGGGACCACTTACTATTGCGGGATTAAGATACCTACTGGGGGCAATTGTACTGCTGCCATTTCTCATTAAAAGAAGGTCATTAAAGATTTCTTTACCAAGAAAGATTTGGTGGCGTCTAATTCTTATTGGAGTTAGCGCTTATACACTTGGGAATGGAGCTTTATTTTGGGGTTTGAAGTATTTACCTGCCACAACTGGATCTTTCTTATTAAGCTTGATCCCATTGCTAGTACTTGCTGGGGGAGCACTGTTGTTGAAAGAGATCCCTACCGGGTGGCAAATATTCGGCGTGATTTTATCCCTGCTTGGCGGTGGTCTGTTTTTTTCAACCGGTTTACAAGCTGGGGAACCTAAAGGTTTGCTTTTTGTAGGGATTGGTTTAGTTGGAATTTTATCTTTCACTTTGCTGGGCAGGAGTCTTGCCCGGGAGAAAATACTGGATACATTAACCTTAACAACTTTACCATTAGCAATTGGCGGTTTACTCAGTACTCTGATTGCTCTTTTTGTGGAAGGAATTCCCCAGTTCAGTGGAAGATCCTGGCTAATTGTGCTCTGGCTGGCTGTAGTAAATACAGCCTTGGGATATATGCTGTATAACCATTCCCTCCGGGAGTTGACGGCGCTGGAGATCAATATGATCATGAATCTCTCACCCCTTTTTACTGCGTTATTAAGCTGGTTTATGCTGGGAGAAAGACTAGGACCTATTCAAATTCTTGGCATGGTGATCATGATTGTGGGTGTAATCCTTGTCCAAAGAGTTAGACTTACTAATAGATTGATTTCTTAAAGAGTACTCTGAATTAATACAAAAATATGAACTTCACTCTGATTTCTATTCTTGTTTTTGTAATAATATTTATCTCCACGCTGATCAGGTCCGCCTTTGGTTTTGGCAATGCTTTGATTGCCATGCCGCTGCTGGTATTGATTCTTGGAATAAAAACAGCTACACCGCTGGTGGCAATGATTGGAATAGTGATTGCCCTGGTGATGCTGCTCTGGGAGTGGCGGGAATTGGATTTCAAGGATGCTATTTACTTGATCCTGTCAACCCTGGCTGGCATTCCGCTGGGGTTATTCTTTTTATCATCTGCTCCAGAACAAATCGTCCGGATTATTCTGGGATTAATCCTAATTGGGTTTTCTTTCTACAACCTGTTAGGACCAAAACTTCCCAGAATCCGGACGAATGCGCTGGTCTTCCCGGCTGGTTTTTTAGCTGGCATACTGGGAGGTGCCTATAATACCAATGGTCCTCCGGTTGTGATTTATGGTGTAATGCGGGGATGGAGCAAGGAAAAATTCCGGGCAACTCTCCAGGGTTATTTTTTGATTTCTTCGCTGATCATAGTCATTGGTCATGGCTTGGCGGGATTGTGGTCACCGGAGATTTGGCAGCTGTTTGCTCTCTCCACACCGGCGTCGATCTTGGGAGTATTTAGCGGAAGGAGACTCACAAAAAATGTTCCCCAAGATACCTATCAGCGGCTGATTTACTTATTTTTAATTGTGGCCGGCTTTTTATTATTCATTTAATTCGCTGTTCTGATAGAACTGGAACAATAACATATCTTACTAATTTTATTCTCTGGAAGGATCTTTTGAAGGCGGAGGTAGCTGTACTAAGAATAGATAAAAAAATACCAGAATATCAACTAGGAAGGGTGGTGCCCTTATGCCGGATCAAGAGGTGAAGAACAAGAAGAATAGAAACTTAATTGGTAGGATCTTCAACACGCCAGTGACCGTACAAGGTTCAACCTGGCTGCCGTTGACCCAAATTATCCTGTGGGGGATCATGACCAGACGAGCTTCAAGAAGAAAACCCGAAGCAGGTGTTGTTAAGCATATCTCAGAAGGCGCCCTGACCACAACAGTCCTGCTTGGTTCAGAATGGTGCCATAATCTCGCCCATGCGTATACTGCGGATTTGATAGGAAAGCCAATGGATGAACTTCAGATCCAATGGGGAATGCCGCGCTGTCGTTATGAACAACTGAACGATAAAAATGTGTCCCCCAGGCAGCATATCATCCGCTCTCTGGGTGGACCGGTGATTAATCTGCTGATGATTCCCGTCACGTTTTTAGCCCGCATGCTGACCAAGCGGGATTCTATCGCTAGAGAAACCACCCGAATTGCCCTTCAGACTAACGTTTTCCTCACAACTGTGTCTTTGCTTCCAATTCCGGGTATAGACGGCGGACCGATATTAAAGTGGAGTCTTGTGGATCAGGGCTATGCATTAGAAGAAGCGGATCAGGTTGTACAAAAGGTGAATGGTCCCCTTGCAGGGATGCTGGGTTTATTCAGTGGCTGGGCGTTTCTGAACAAGAAAAACCTTATCGGTATTTTCAGTGCTATGCTGGCTTTAATTTCCTTTGGCATATTTTCTGGATGGCTCAAAGAAGAAGAGATTTTTCGCTGAAACAGGGAAATTGAAACTAATGGGGTGCTTGAAACCGCCAGGGAATTGGGAGTCACCATAATTGCCTACTCGCCTCTGGCATCGGGTTTACTGACCGGAAAGTTCCATAAATCCCCGGAAGTTTTAGCCCATACCCCCGCTTTCCGAAGGAGGAGATTAGAGCGTCAGCTGGAAAGCAGTCAACCAGTCATCCAGGTGTTGGACGAAATTGCGGTCAAATACGATACAGAGCCGGCGATGGTAGCTTTAAGCTGGTTAATCAACAAGCAAGGTTAAATTGTGGTTGCCATTCCGGGAGCATCCCGGGTGGAGCATGTGCAAGAGAGTATTGGAGCTATGCAGCTGAGCTTATCCAATCAGGACACTGCCCGATTGGACGAAATTACTAACGTCTTTCGAATGAAAGAATAATCCTTCTCTGAAAATGAGCCAGATTGTAAAAACTATTCGGGGAAATTATGTAAAGAGTGAGCCCGCGGTGGATACCATTCAGACCCAGGGGGATATTCTGGATTTAATCGGATTGTGCGGAGAAGCCGGCTCTAATCGAGTTTTGATCTCAAGGGATTTCTGCATCCGGATTTCTTTGATTTGAGCACAGGCACAGCCGGCGAAATAACCCTGAAACTTTCCACTTACAGAGTAAAAACCGCCTTTATAGTTGATGCTGGAAAGATTCCAAGTGAAAGGTTTCAGGAATGGATCGCAGAGTGTAATCGGGGCCAGGAGATTCATTTCTGCAGAGATGAATCAGAGGCTGAGTCCTGGTTGTTGGATGATTGAAACCCCTAATTTTACTTTCGAAATATTAATTTTCCCCTGTGATAAAATATACCTTTGTATCTCATGAAATTCTGATTGCAGGAGTTGATAACTCTGTTGTGTGGTAGTCGTGGAAGTTTTAATAATGAAGATAAATGACAACCAATCTAAAAATAAACGTCAGTATCCCCCTTTTTGGGAAAAATTTATTCCAATCGCGATTGGTATTATTGTAACGATTATTATTATTCTCATAATTATCATCTTTGCTGTTGCTTTAGGATTATTCCCAGACTCAGTGAATCTGTAGGGCGATTATTTGGATATAATTTGTCAAGTATATTAGCTTATTTTATTGGAGAGATAACATGAATATAATTAACACCTTTTTACCGTTTACTTCAAGTGTTATCAGTTTTGTTTTAGCTTTTTTGCTCTTGAAACGTTACTTCGTTCGGCGGGGATTGCATCTATTGCTTTGGGGTGTCGGGATGATCTTCTACGGCATCGGGGGCTTCTGTGAGGGATACTATGGAGCCTTTGGATGGAACCCTGTGATATTCCGATTATGGTATCTGTTTGGAGCTATATTAGTAGCTGCCTGGCTGGGACAGGGAACAGTCTACTTACTGGCGAAGCGGAAATGGGCTCATGTTTTTATGGTAATACTGGCCTTGAGTTCCGTTTATGGTCTGTTTCGTGTTTTTGGAGCAGAACTTGACCCAACTCAGATGACAACCAGTCTGCATACGGGAAGTGAGATGAGCGGTAGTGCAATAGTTACGGATGGTGTGCGTACCTTGACGCCATTTTTTAATTTATATGGCACTGTAGCTCTCGTTGGTGGTGCAGCCTACTCAGCCTGGATATTCTGGAAGAAACGGGTGCTATTGCACCGGACGATTGGTAATATATTCATTGCAGCAGGGGCGATTCTTCCTGCCTTTGGTGGATTTTTCAGCCGGAGGGGAGTTGGCGGCGCGCTTTATATCAGTGAACTGCTGGGAGCTATCCTGCTGTTCATCGGTTTTCTGCGGGCCATCACGCCGATAGAGAATGGTGAACCAACACCTGAAATTGTGGATTAACAAAGTTTTATGACTGGGATAGTCCCAGACTGATTCCTGCCACTGAGTCGGATGATTATAGTTTGTCTTCTTGGAAAGACATCGTTGGTAAATCTTTTACATTGAGCTCTCGATGTTTTGGGAAGGAAGAAACCCAACCGAACACAAGTACGATTAAAAATAAAACCGCCTGGTTTGCGGAAGAACCAGGCGGGCCTTGTTTACCTTACTGCTTCAAAAAGTTGATGCAGTTCGGATGGAAAAAAGGATCATTAAATGGGTTGAACGTCAACTGCCTGCAAACCCTTATCGCCTTGCTCAACAGAGAACTCAACCTGCTGTTCCTCTCTCAAGGACTTGAACCCTTCCATCATGATCGCAGTGTGATGGACAAAAACATCCTCACCCGCTTCACGAGAGATAAATCCATATCCTTTTGCATCATTGAACCATTTTACGGTTCCTGTTTCTTTTTCTGCCACTTTTGATACTCCTTGTTACTTTGTTACTTTTGATAGAATTGAAGCAGTACAGTTAGAACAAAAAAACTGCCCAGTTTCCGCAAGTTTGGGCAGTTTTCTAGATTGCTACCATTACCTACTTCATCTTACGCGGGAGATAGTATCATATATACAGGTTCCTGTCAACCAGTTTGAACCAAGTAAATAGATACTACAATTTCCCGGAGAAAAGGGATGCCAAAATTCTCACAGACCAAATTTGCGGCAGGTCTGCAGCAAATTGTCTCATTCCGGAGAGAAGATGCCGGTCTTTACAGAGAAATCGCGGAACGTCTACCCCTGGACGAAGCGGAGCGGATCCTCGATGTGGGCACTGGTACCGGTCTACAACTAAGAGCAATCTAATTGAAGGAGGATCATTGATGGAATATCTCTATCGGGAAAGAGTCCAATCCCGGATAACCAGCTGGTTGTTTCTGGTCCTGATGTTAATCTTTTTTGCCTTGTTTGCTTGGCGATTTTCTGCGCTCGGGTTTCGAGTGTACCCAGTTGTATGTTTGTTTTTTGCCTTATTCTTTCTTTTCTATCTAATTAATTATCGAGTATTAAGGATTATCATTTCTGAAGACGTTGTGCTGCTGAAATTTGGTTTTGTGAGATGGAAAACCCTCCTGGCAAACATTCAGGCCATTAATTTGGACGATTCCCCTGCGTGGATAAAATATGGTGGCGCGGGGGTACACTTTGCATTTGTAAACCGGCGCTATCGAGCTTTTTATAATTTCCTGGAACATCCCCGGGTTTTGATAACTTTCCACCACAAACAGGGGCTTGTCCAGGAACTGGTTTTCACAACCAGGCATCCTCAAGAAGTCATCCAGATTATTCAATCAAGATTGAAAAAATGAAATCGAAAATCATCTTAACCCCCTACTTTCTGGATCAACACCTGCCTGGACTGGAAGAACTAGCTCAGCCCGATTGGATCATTAACCGCCAACCTTTGCCGGAAGGGACCCAGCAAACCCGGATCTCCATACTTCATGCTGCCTTAGCCGGAGAAGTGGAAGAAGCTGTCAGAGAGGAGCTTCTGCCAGTCTCTCTGGCCGGAGACTGTTGCACAGCAGTGGGTGTCCTGGCTGGACTTCGCCGGGCAGGGGTTGATCCATTATTAATCTGGTTTGATGCCCATGGGGATTTTAACACCTGGGAAACCACCCCCAGTGGTTTTCTGGGCGGTATGCCGCTGGCTATGCTGGCGGGATTGGGTGACCAAACCCTGCTGGAAGGAATTGATGTTAAACCACTCCCACAGGAAAGGATCATCCTCACCGATGGTCGGGACCTGGATCCCGGGGAAGAGGAGCTAGTTGCCGCTTCATCCATCAGGCACATTCCGGATCCGCTGGAACTGCTGCATTTCCCTTTGGGGGATCAAGCTATCTGGATTCATTTTGATACGGATATTGTGAATCCAGAGGAATCACCAGCCCAAAACTATCCCGCAGCCGGTGGACCTAGTGTGGAGGAAATGGAACGGATTTTCCGCCGACTGGCAGGCACTGGTTTTATCCAAGCGATATCACTATCCTCCTGGAACCCTGAGATGAAGGGTGCGGAGCAGTCCGAATCCGCAAGTTTTCAACTATTGGATATTCTCTTGGGGACAGGTAGTCAGTAATCAGTGATCAGTATTCAGTAACCAGTAAGTAGTAAATAGTAAATGGTATTGTTACATCGGCAATCCAGGCGTCCTGATTTAATCCTGAGCTTGACGAAGGGCACCCTCGCAATCACAGATCTCTCAGGCTGGTTTTGTAGGAGGATCCATGAAACCCTTTCGAAAAAATGTAGCACTGGCGGTAGACGGAGGAGGTATAAAAGGTGTGGTTGTCTCCCGGGCGATTGCCATCCTGGAAGATTACCTTAAACAGCCCGCCTACAACACATTCAGACTGTTGGTCGGTACCTCCACCGGTGCCATAATCTCTGCCGGTATTGGAATAGGATTGTTTGGCGAAGAACTGCACCAGTTGTACTGTGAGTTTGGTCCAAAAATATTCCGGAAAACATGGCGATCTACTCTCTGGCCGTTGACCCGCTACCGATATCCCCTGGATCCTCTGCGGGAAACATTGGAAGAATATCTAGGTGATAAAACTATGGGAGATTTCTGGTGCTCTGAGCAGCCGATCGATCTAGTAATCACCGTCTTCGATCTGGTTAAAAACAAAACACTCTTCATAAAACCATTCAAGCGGGAAAACGGCTATGATCAGTGGACGGTCGTAAAAGCGGTCTTGGCTTCCTCTTCGGTTCCCTCCTATTTCCCACCAGTGGAAAACCGATATGTTGATGGAGGTGTGGGGTCCTACCATAATCCCTGTTACATTGCAGCCTATGAAGCCAAATTTGTACTGGGTTGGAATCCGGCTGAAACCACCCTGATCAGTCTCGGCACTGGACGGGAACCCCATTCCCTGGAAACTGAGGATATTAAACTCTTTTGGCCCTGGCACTGGATTAGCCCCGTGTTAGGGGCATTTCTGCAATCCTCTGATGACCAGCAGGTGCACCTGGTGGAAACTTTCTTTGAGGATCTGGATTTCCGGCGTTTTCAAGTGGATTTAAAAGAACCTTATCCGATGGATGAACCGGGAAAAATCCCTGAACTGACATCCTATGGTGACCAATTAGGCGAAATGATCCTTTCAGATCAAGTTGATCAAGCCATGTTCATTCAGCCCAAAAAGGCTCCTGCTCCTGACTTGTGATTGATCATTTTCTCCTCTCTTTCAATTGAGTACTGATTTGTCATCTGGGGCGCAATTTTTGTATTCCCACCGCTCACTAGTTTACAGAGAGGTCTGAATGAGGCATGGTAAAATCGAACCTATCCTGACAGCGCCGCAGGATATGATCATGTGTGTTCATGAAAGTCAGCCTACATACTTTGTGAGCCCATTATTTTCATCACGATGAACTCACTATTTTATTTAATATCCCCCGCGATTTTTTTCCTATGAATTATAAAAACCGGATCGGAAAATATATCCTAAGTTTAATATTGCTCTTGGCAGGAGTTATACCCCTCCGCGGCACTACTGTGGATCCTGCCCAACAACTGGAGCAGATTCGGGTTTTTTCGAGACGGTATGAGTTTGATTATGTGTCCTGGACGGTTGCTGCACTAGGGCGAAAATTATCCCAGGCAAGCCTGAACGCAAATCGATACATTCCAAAATATGATGAGCGGAAGTTAATTATCGATTACCTGGATTTAAGAAACCAAATTAATCAAACCCAGGAGAAATTGATTAATACTTTATCCGATCCGGACGCAGAGAACAGGGATCTGGCTGTCGCCGAGATCAGGGGAGTACTGAATGATCAACGTGCCCGGCGGGAAGCCCTTGCTCCATTTGTTGAGCAGATCATCCAGGGGCAGATGAACACCGCGCTGGCTGTTTTGGACATGTCACTCGGCGGGCAGATGGTTCCTCCAGTTCTTTACCGGTCAGAGCCGGATTCTTTAGCGTTAATCGTGTCACCGCGGAACGAAATCCGGCAAGCAGCCAATCTGATGCTGATCCGTGACCTCTCCCTGGATGAGATCATGCGCTTAGAAGAAGTGATTGAAACTGAATTGGATTTATCGGCGTTGGTAGTAGGTATAGGAGGTGTAGGCCTCTATCCTGCCATGATCATAGAAACAGGTAACCTGGATTGGATGATTCATGTCATCGGGCATGAATGGACCCATAATTACCTCACTATTCGACCGTTGGGTGCCAATTATTACACCAGTCCTGAACTGACAACAATCAATGAAACCATCGCGGATCTATCCGC
>JAUWCZ010000045.1 GCA_030609055.1 Chloroflexota bacterium
GCAGAAAGGTAAACCACTCATCAAGATTGCCGGATCTGCTGTAGCCACCGACAGTTTGGCAGTCCACGACCGGCAGGATCCCTTATGGCTGAAAGCAGCGGAAAAATCATCCAGGGAAGCCTATTCTCAAGCTGGAGTGGAACCGGATGAGATTGATTTCTTTGAAGTCCATGATGCGTTTTCAATTATGTCAGCCCTGTCCTTGGAAGCCAGCGGTTTTGCTGAACGAGGGCAAGGACCCCGTCTAGCGTTGGATGGAGATATCACTCCCGAGGGAAGAATACCAGTCACCACCATGGGGGGGTTAAAAGCCAGGGGACATCCCGTTGGTGCAACCGGCATGTATCAAATTGTAGAATCTGTTCTCCAATTAAGGGGAGCGGCTGGACCAGCCCAAATTGATGGGGCCAGGATCGGCATGGCGCAAAATATCGGCGGGAGCGGCGCGACGATCATCACTCACATATTAATGGCAGACTGAAGAATCACCCTGTAAATTATTTTTCATAATTATTAACGGAAATTGATGCTGGACATCAGTAGCGATGGCTTATTCAATTATTTCTATAACCCCGAAGTATGCTCAACAGATATTAACCTGGGCGTATGATCCACCTTACGACTTATATAATTTGACTAGTGGTGATCTGTCCGGATTATTAAAACCAGACTACCGCTACCACGTAGTATTGGATGAGGAGGGGGAACTGGTAGGGTACTGTTGTTTTGGAGATGATGCCCGGGTTCCGGGTGGAGACTACGATCAGGGAGAACCGGTTGTTCTGGACCTGGGAGTGGGTTTACGCCCAGATCTCACCGGTCAATCGTATGGTAAAGGGTTTGTTGGTGCAATTCTAGAGTATGGCTCCCGAGTATACAATCCTAAAGTTTTCAGAGTGACTGTGGCGGCGTTTAATCAACGGTCCTTAAGGACTTTCCGGACGTTAGGTTTTAACGATAAGGGGTTGTTTACCAGGACGCTGGTTGAGTTGGAATTTATCCAACTGGAAAAACCTGTTCAGGGGGAAACAAGCGAGCGATAGTAACCATTAGTTACAATTGGCTAATTGAAGGGAGATTACCATAATGAAAGAGCTGGCATTCAAATCCATCCTCCCCTACCGGAAAGATGGACCACCAATGGCACAGGAGCAGATCAATGAATACCTATCCCTGCTGCCTGCCTGGGGGATCGTCGAAAGGGAAGGAATACCGAGGTTAGAAAGGAGTTTTCCTTTTGGGGATTTCCAAGGAGCGCTTGATTTCACAAACCGGGTAGGGGAAATGGCTGAGGAAGCAGATCATCATCCTGCTATTCTGGTCAGCTGGGGTAGAGCTGCGGTCAGCTGGTGGACTCACGTGGTTAATGGGCTGCATGAAAATGATTTTATTATGGCAGCCAGAACCGAGGAGTTGTACAAGAAAGATTTCAACTCCGGGTCAAGGGAGATGACGTAATCATGAGGGTTGTAAATAAAGATCAGATAAAGGATGAACTGGTTACACCACAGGGGGAGATAATCTTGGAGCTGATTGGGAAAGCGGAGCTATCAGGAGGGACATCAAAACACAGTCTGGCCCAAGTCACCATTCCACCAGGCAAATCTTCTGCACTGCATTATCATAAGATTTCCGAGGAAACCTACTATCTCCTCCAAGGGGAAGGCTGGATGAGAATCGATCAGCAGGAATTTTCCCTTCAACCGGGCCAGGCTTGTTTAATTGAACCCGGTGAAGTCCATCAAATTTTCAACCCGGGGAAGACTGATTTGAAATTCCTGGCTATCTGTGCCCCAGCCTGGGTTCCAGAAGATTCGTTTGAGGTGAGTGGTTAAATATTAAAGCTCCCGGAGATTTCAAATCTCCGGGAGCTTGTGAATTTAAATTATATCCACCACTTTATCAAGTCTACTGATGACCTCCTGGAAATTCCTTTTCCCCTCAATGGTCAGCAGAATGGCATCTTCCGGACAGACCTCCACGCAGCGACCGCAACCGCGGCATTCTAAAGTGATCTCAGCCCTACCGTTTTCGATGAAAATCGCGTCTGCAAAACAGGTACCATCCGCGCACTCACGGCATCCCGTGCAATTCTCTGTCACTTCTACCTGGAGACCAGGCATCCTGGTAATTTTTTGACTGATTTTTGGATTAAAATCAGACACTAAACCCCATAAACAGCAACAAGGGCAGCAATTACAGATTGTCATTAAATTTTCACACGGAGTAGCACCGAGCCAAATTGAATCCAGGCGATTGCGCCCGATTGAGTGGACTAATCCGGCTTCCCGGCAGCGCCGGGCATGATCAAGTGCTTCCTCTTTGCTGACCAGCCTTCCGAGTTTGGAGTTGATTTGCAATACCGGTTCTCCCAGGAAAATACACCCCAGCTTGTGGGTGTACTCCTGGCAATTGTCTCCCTCCCGGCAGATGCAAAAGTCTATCATCCAGTGGTGGCTGGCTTGGTTAATGTAATATTCCACTACTTGAGAGGGAATGACCATACTATCTGGCGAAACGAGAGGGACGTTAACCTGGATAGTTTGATCCAGCGGCAATAAAAAGGTCTCATCCCCGCGGAAAAAGATCTGGTCGACAACTTCACCCACCAGCGGGATATGGGTCATCTTCGCCAGAATCCGGCGGCTGGGGTAGATCCATTTTAGAAAACTTGCAACCCAAATTGGACGGGACATTTTTCAGTCAACTTTGGAGTTAGAGTAATGAAATATGGAAAGATTATACCCGAGGGAACTCGCCCATTGCCAGATCTCAGTAAGAAGTAAATAGCCAGTGGTCAATATTGATCAAAGAATCCTATCCTGCTCACAACTTACTACTTACTCATAAACAGCTTCAGCTATTTCGCGAATATGGTAAACTGACACCGATGGACCAGAAAACTTTGATCACTTTGGAATATCCCAGGATCCTGGCAGCGTTGGCGGATCAGTGTCATTTTAATCCTGCCCGCGAGAGAGCGGTTCAACTGCAGCCGCTGACTGACCTCGACACGGTCCGGGAGTTACAGGATGAAACTGCTGAAGCGCTGGCGTTGCTGACCCAGCATCCAGGGACCACGATCGGCGGGGCGAGAGACCTGCGGCCTATTGTTGAAGATGCTTTAAGGGGGATCGTGCTGGAGCCAGCGCGTTTGCTGCATGTCAAATACTCGCTGGTTGCCGGTAGGAACCTGAAGCGTTTCTTGAACAAAGAACCAGGAGAATATCCCAAGCTGGAAAGTATCTCAAATCAGCTGCCAGATTCATTAGGGTTGGTGAGTCTAATATCCAAGGTGATTTCCGACCAGGAAGAGGTTCTGGATACCGCTTCGCAAAAATTGAGTCAGATCCGCCGGGATTTAAAGGCCCAGCACAATCGTCTGAAAAACCGCATGAATCAGTTGCTGAAAAAACCGGAGGTAGCAAAGTATCTTCAGGAATCCATCATTACGCAGCGTAATGGTCGCTATGTCTTAGCAGTCAAAGCTGACGCCAGGACACAACTGTCCGGAATTGTGCATGATCAATCCACTTCCGGTGCAACATTATATATTGAACCGCAGGCAATGGTGGAAGCTAACAATCGCTTCCGGAAATTGGAACTTGATGAGCGGGATGAAGTGCGCAGGATACTTTTGGACCTAACCTTGAAGGTTGCCGAACAGGCGGAAATATTACATGAGATGGTAAACACCCTAACAGCACTCGATCTGGCTTTTGCAAGAGGACGATACGCAGCTGCGATTGGGGCAGTTCAACCCACGATCCATCCCTTTCCCAAAAAAATGGAAAAAGGACACCCAGGGGTAGTGCTGCGCTTATTTGGTGCCAGGCATCCTCTCTTGAATCCCACGGATGTAGTGCCGATTGATGTCGCCCTGGATGATAAAACCTATGGGTTAATCATCACCGGTCCAAATACAGGGGGCAAGACGGTCACTTTAAAAACAGTTGGCCTGGTGGTTTGTATGGCTCAAACAGGTCTGCATATCCCGGCAGCAGCAGCCTCAGATTTGAGCCTTTTTTCTCAGGTGTTTGCTGATATCGGCGATGAGCAATCTATTGAGCAGTCCCTATCCACTTTTTCCGGGCACATTAATAACATCATCGGAATTCTGGATAAAGTTGACCGGAAATCCTTGGTCATTCTGGATGAATTGGGTGCGGGAACAGATCCCCAAGAAGGTGCTGCTTTAGCCCGCTCCTTGATGTCCTATTTGCTGGAAAAGGGAGTCACAACCCTGGTCACCACGCATCATCCGGACTTAAAAGCTTATGCTCATACAACTCCCGGGGTGATTAACGCATCGGTAGAATTTGATCTTAAAAGCCTGCGACCTACTTATCACCTGACCGTTGGATTACCCGGTCGCTCTAATGCCCTGGCGATCGCCAGTCGTTTAGGTTTGCCAGAAGAAATAGTCAATACCGCCCGGGGGACATTGGACCCCGCGGATTTAAAAGCGGATGATTTACTGGATGATATCCACCGGCAGCGTAAACTGGCGGTGGAAACCCGGCAGGCAGCGGAAAGAGCCCGGGAGGAAGCGGAAGGACTGCGTACCCAACTGGCAGATCGCCTGATCGAGGTTGAAGATGAACGTCAGGAGATACTTGAAAAAATTCGCCGGGATGCAAAAAAAACCGTAAAGGACCTGCAAGAGGACTTAAAGAATATTCGATCACAGATCAAAAGAGAAGAGGATCCAGGGGAAAAACTAGAGGAGTTGCAAGAAAAAACTGACCAGGTCGAGGAAGAAGTTTCCCGGCCAGACCCCAGCCGGAGATTGGAGATAACTCTCCCGCACCCGATGGGTCCGATTGAGGATGGAGATCGAGTCTACCTCCGATCCCTCGGGAAAAAGGGAATTGTGCTCTCGGTGGATGGGGAGGATGTGGAGGTCCAGGTTGGAAACATCCGGGTCCGGGCGCAGAAGGCTGATCTGGAGCATACTCATGATCAAGATCCATCTGAATTGGATACCCCATCGATGGTGCGGACACCAAAAGACACCGCATCACCCGGCACCGAACTGGACCTGCGTGGACAGCAGGTAGATGAAGCGCTTGAAAACCTGGAGTATTATCTTGATAAAGCGTTTTTGGCGGGATTGCCCTGGGTCAGGATCATTCATGGGATGGGCACAGGACGGTTGCGCAGCGCAGTCAGGAAGGTGTTGAAAAACCACCCCCAGGTTGCTGCTTTTGAAGCCGGAAAAGGAAGTGAAGGGGGAGATGGTGTTTCCGTGGTGAGTTTTCACGAATAATCCAATATTTCCGGGAACTTAATTCAATCTTATTACGTCATAAATAAGGAAATTATTCTTTATTATTGATGGAGTTACTTATGGATATAAATAAAACCCTCCCTAAAACAATCCTAATCTTTCTGGTCAGTGTGGTAATTCTGGTTCTGTCTGGATGTGATTTTAATATCCCCGATTCACCTGGGTCATCAAGCGCCCAGGTATTGGAATCGAAACTTCCGCGGGCGGAAGTTAGTGATATCTCCGGGAGTGATTTGATTAAATTGGCAGAAGGGAACACTGCTTTCACGCTGGATCTCTATCAGCAGATTAAATCAACGCCTGGAAATCTATTTTATTCTCCCTACAGCATTTCTTCTGCCCTGGCAATGACCTATGCGGGATCTGAAGGGAAAACAGCCGAGGAGATGGCTGCCGCGATGCATTTCCTGCTCCCTCAGGAATCTCTTCATTCTGCGTTTAACGGTCTGGATCACATGTTAACTTCCCTGGCGGAGATTGAGATCCCGGAAGGAGAGGGAGATCCATTCCAGTTGAATATCGCCAATTCCCTCTGGGGTCAGGAAGGATTCCATTTTGAGAGTGATTTTCTGGATATTCTGGCGGAAAATTACGGTGCAGGTTTAAGGCTTCTGGATTATATATCCCAACCGGAAGAATCCCGTCAGACGATCAATCAGTGGGTTAGTGATGAAACGAAGGAAAAAATTCAGAATTTGATCCCGCAGGGAGCTATTACCAGCGATACCCGCCTGGTCTTAAGCAACGCGATTTATTTTAAAGCCACCTGGTTGGAGTCCTTTGAGGAGGCGCTAACGGAAGAAGGTACATTCTTCGGATTGGATGGAGAAGAGATCCCGGTTCCAATGATGGGGCATAGTTCCAGTCCAAGTTTCCTGTACTTCAAAGGTGAAGGTTTCCAGGCGGTGGAACTGCCTTATATCGGCAATCAAGTTTCTATGCTGGTGCTGGTGCCGGACCGGGGGAGCTTTGCGGATTTTGAAGCTCAATTATGCGCTGAGACACTATCCCGGGGCCTTGATGGATTGACCTACTCACCCATCGATCTGAAATTCCCCAAGTTTGAATTTGAATCTGGACTCAGCTTGGCAAGAACCCTCTCCGACATGGGTATGCCAACCGCGTTCAGTGATGGGGCGGATTTTTCTGGTATGACGGGCTCAAAAGATTTGTTTATTTCGGATGTATTCCACAAGGCCTTTGTCAGCGTGGATGAGGAAGGTACAGAAGCCGCGGCAGCGACTGCAGTGCTGATGCAAGTGACATCCATGCCCGAATCTCCCCTTGAATTAACTGTGGATCGGCCGTTCCTGTTCTTGATCCGGGAGCATGAGACAAATACAATCCTTTTTATCGGGCGCGTAGTGAGTCCGTAATTTAAAGGAAGGAAACGGTATCCTCAAAGGATGCCGTTTCCTGTTTTAATCTCAGGTTAACCAAGCCGGTTATACTCTTCTTCTGCAACTTCAGGATCCAGTTTCTGGAAGAGCGGCTGAGGTTTATGGAACGGGCTACCGGCAGCGAGCACGCTGGGCTGCCACTCACAGCAAACATCTCCTTGACGATAACGCAGCACTTCATGAGTACCAAGATTATCTTCCACGGAATCCGTATACTGTTCTCCAAAGAGTGGTTTATCGTATCCCAAAGTTCTATGAAGCTGTTCACAAGTGAAGGGTAGAACCGGCGCCAAGAGGATCTTTAGCGAATCAATTGCCCTGATCGCGGTAAAGATGGATTTCCCTGCCGCATCTTTATCTTCTTTGATTTCAAACCAGGGCGCCTTTTCATCCAGGTATTTATTGACCTCCCCAGCCAAGCGCATGGTTTCCGTCAACGCGACACGAAGTTTTACCCTGTCGTAAAGGTCGCCTACCTTCTCAAATCCTTCCTGTAAGACTTCCAGAATATTCTGATCCTCAGGACGCAGTTCGCCTGGATCAGGAATTTTTCCTTCCCACTGATTGTGCGCAAATGACAATACCCGGTTGACCAGGTTGCCCCAGGTGGCGACCAATTCATTGTTATTACGAGTGACGAACTCCTCCCACTCCCAATCGGCGTCCCTGGTTTCAGGCATGTTGGCAGTCAAGTAGTAGCGCAGTGGATCAGGATCATAACGGGTTAGAAAATCCAACCCGTCTACCACCCAATTCCGGCTGCCGGAGATTTTCTTTCCCTCTAAATTTAAGAATTCGTTGGCAGGCACATCATACGGCAGAACCAGGCTATGTTGGTCATCTTCGTCAAACAGGGCGCCGAATGTATTCCCCACCCCGGCAAGTTCTGCCGGCCAGATTACGGCGTGAAAGGGGATATTGTCCTTGCCGATGAAATAATAAGCCCGACTGTCCGGGTTGTACCACCACTCCTTCCAGCGCTCTGGATCCCCCGTGAGCTCAGCCCATTCGATAGCAGCTGATAGGTATCCAATCACTGCTTCAAACCAGACGTAGAGGCGCTTCTCCTCCCAGCCCCCCACTGGGACTGGGACACCCCATTTCAAGTCCCGGGTGATCGCCCGTCCGTGTAAATCTTCCGCCAGGATCTGCCCCAGGGATTGCCGGACGACATTTGGACGCCAGTAATCTTCCCGCTCTTTCAGGAATTCTACAATCTGGGGCTGTAGTGCTCCCAGATCCAGATAAAAATGTTCCGTATCTCGCAGCTCTGGTGTTGAACCATCCATCTTGGAGCGGGGATTTATCAACCCATTTGCTTCCAGCAGTTTTCCGCATTGATCACACTGATCTCCCCGGGCGCTTTCATATCCGCAGATATAGCAGGTCCCTTCCACATACCTGTCAGGAAGGAATCGTTCCTGTGAGCTGGAATACCATTGCTTTTGGGTCTCCGTATAGAGATACCCTTTTTCCTTCAAGGCACTGAACATAGTTTGAGAAACCCGGAAATGGTTTTGGGTGTGAGTGCTGGTGAAGAGGTCATAACACAACCCGATTTTCTGGAAAAGATCCAGGAATCTTTGATGATATTTTTGGTAGACTTCTTCCGGTGTACTGCTTTCTTCATCTGCCCGGACGGTGATAGGTGTACCGTGTGAATCGGATCCAGAAACCATTAAGACCTCGTTACCCTGTAAGCGATGGAAACGGGCGTAGATATCTGCTGGCAGGTAGGACCCGGTAATATTTCCTACATGGATGTCAGCGCTGGCGTACGGCCAGGCGACAGCTACAAGGATATTTCTCTTCATTTTTTTTCTCCTGATCTGGTCACTAACAACAAAAAAAGCTGTCCATTACGGACAGCCTGGTGTCTTTTTCCCGAAGTTTAATCAGTGAGATTTCCCCGGTTGAATGGCTGCCCGAATCAAGGATGGGCTGGACATGCCCATTTGCATAACCATACTCATCACACTCACCATCAAAACCAGGGTTAATAAACTCACGAAAATGACCGCCTTTATCAGGTACTTAATCTTACCCTGTAGTCTATATGGGGAAGGGGGATTTGTCAACCCTTCCGGATCGCTGTTGTCCACCAGGAAAAGATAGAAAACAACCTCTCAAATACGGTATACTAATTTTAGTTACCGTACTTTTCTTTCCAGATTCCAGATTTGATTATCGCTTGTTTGAATCGGTTCCTAGCTCTGGACGCAGGTGCTGAACTCAATCAACTGATGGAGGAGAATATTGTGTCTGCCCTAAAAAATATCCGGATTGTGGATTGTACCAGGGCCATGGCAGGACCATACTGCACCATGATGCTGGGGGATTTTGGCGCCGATGTAATCAAGGTGGAACGCCCCGGATCAGGAGATGAAAGCCGCGGCTGGGGGCCACCTTTTGTGGGCGAGACGTATGGTCCCTATCCGGGCGAATCAGCCTATTTTCTTTCCGCCAACCGCAATAAACGCAGTCTAACAGTCAACCTGAAAGACTCACAGGGGCAGGAAATCATCAGGCGTTTGGTGCGGAAATCTGATGTGTTCATTGAAAATTTCCGGACCGGAGTGCTGGATAAAATGGGTTTGGGTGTTGATGATCTGATAGCGGAGAACCCTCAATTGATCTACTGCTCAATTAGCGGTTACGGCAGGACCGGCCCTAATAAAGAGCTTCCTGGATATGATGCGATTATCCAGGCCGAGGGAGGTATGATGGGGATTACCGGACCGGTCGAAGGACCACCTTCCCGGGTGGGGATCCCGATCATTGACATCACCGCTGGAATGTTTGCTGCTTCTGCGATCATGGCTGCCCTGCTTGAACGTATTGAATCAGGACAGGGACAGCATATCGACGTTTCTCTACTGGATTCTCAGGTCGCCTTACTGGCCAATGTTGCATCTAACTACCTGATCGGCAAATTTCCGGCAAAGAGATTGGGAAACGCCCATCCCAATATTACTCCTTATGAAGCTTTCCAAGCCCAGGATAAGGGATTTGTGGTTGGGGCAGCCAACCAGCGACAGTGGGAACACCTCTGTGATGTGATTGATAAACCGGACTTAAAATCCGATCCACGGTTTAAAACCAACCAGGACCGGGTTAAGAACCGGGCGGATCTGGTTGAGCTTCTTGATCAATGTTTCTCTGAAAAAAAGGCACAGGAGTGGTTGGACCTGTTCCGGACTGCTGGATTACCCTGCGGACCGATTAATACAATTCCGGAAGTATTTGACCATCCCCAGGTGCAGGCACGCGATTTAATCCTTGATTCTGAACATCCATCTGCTGGTTCGATTCAGTTAACAGGTTTTCCATATAAACTCTCCCGAACACCAACAGAACTTCAACACCCTCCTCCAATTCTTGGAGAGCACAATTTGGAAATCCTGGTGGGCTTACTGGAGTACAGCCCACAAGAGGCAGCCAAGTTCCAGGAAGATGGAGTGATTTAATAACGTTTGAGGGGACAATTATTTATCGGGTAGGGCTTTTTGATTTGATAAAGGCAGGTATCATGAACTTTCCCAACGAAGGGGATTCATCCAGGATGGTGTTATGCCCTCAATAAAAACCGAAATTCGTTCCGGCGCTTATTATGATTCTGTGGTTTTAATGCAGCTGCAGCGTTCCCTGGCTGATCTTCCTCAGGTTATTGATGCTGGTGTCGTGATGGGCACAAAAGCCAACAAAAATCTGCTGGATCAAACCGGATTACTGGTTAACGAGATTAAAGGAGCCAAAGCAGATGACCTGGTAATTGTTGTCAAAGCTGAAAACGAAAAAGCAGCCCAGAAAGCTCTTGGACAGGTAGATGAATTGATTGCTGCCAGAAGGAGTCGGGATACGGGAGATCAGGATTTTTTACCAAAATCACTGGAATCCGCTGTTAAGATGTTGCCGGAGGCTCACTGGGTATTGGTATCCGTTCCGGGCCGTTATGCGGCTGGTGTCTCCCGGGAAGCCCTGCGGCTGGGGAAACATGTCTTTCTTTACAGCGACAATGTCAGCCTGGAGGAGGAAATAGATCTCAAAGGAAAGGGGGCTGAAAAAGGCTTGCTGGTGATGGGCCCGGATTGCGGAACAGCGATCATTAACGGGATAGGACTGGGCTTTGCTAACCAGGTCCGACGAGGTCCAATCGGAATGGTGGCCGCTTCTGGGACTGGCTTACAGCAGGTATCCGTCCGGATCCATCAGCTGGGGAGCGGACTCACACATGCTCTCGGTACTGGAGGTCGGGATCTTTCTTCCCAGGTGGGAGGAATCACAGCCCGAATGGGGTTGGACCTGCTGGACCGGGATCCGGATACTAAAGTGATTGTCCTGGTTTCTAAACCTCCGGATAAGGAAACTGCCATCAACCTGCTCACTTATGCCAGAGGACTGAAAAAACCGGTTGTAGTTAACTTTATCGGGCATGCGGTACCCTTGCAGTGGATTGACAATATTTACTTCAGGACAACTTTTGAAGATACCGCGGCTACCGCAATTCGGTTGGCGACAGAAGGTGTCTTGTATTCACAAAAGCAGGATTTTGCCCTTGATCAGTTCAAACCCGGGCAAAAGTACCTGAGGGGATTATTCTCCGGTGGAACCTTGGCTTATGAAGCCTTATTAATCCTGGAATTTTACCTGCCCTGTGTTTTATCCAATGTGCCTATTAACAAAGAAAACCGTTTAGAAAATTCCCTGGTCAGTGAAAAACACACTATTGTTGACCTGGGTGAAGATGAGTTTACTGTTGGACGACTGCATCCCATGATGGATCATGAGCTGAGAATCAAGCGCCTTGAAGTGGATGCGGCGGATCCCGAGACGGCTTTAATACTTATGGATATTGTTTTGGGACATGGATCCCACCCGGATCCAGCTCAAGAATTAGCTCCGGCAATCAAAGCTGCCCGTGATAAAGCAAAAAAAGAGGGTCGGTACCTTGAGGTGGTGACGATCCTATCCGGCACAGATGCTGATCCGCAAGGGATGGCTTCCCAGGAGGAGCGCTTACTTGAAGCGGGAGCGAAAGTATTCCACAGCAGCGACGAGGGCGTCCGTTATGCCGGGCGATTGGTCCGGGACCTGGAAGGGGATAAAATCCAGGTATCCGCGGGGTCATTCACGACGGTTGACCTGGGTACATTAACCGGTGATTTCGCTGCCATTAATGTCGGGCTGGAGTCCTTTACAGAGAGTCTGATTTCCCAGGAAGTGGGTGCAGTCCAGGTGGATTGGAAACCTGCCGCCGGGGGAGATGCCGACTTGATGGCGCTACTGGAAAAGATGAAAGGATAAAAGAGAGGATATCTTATGAAAGAATTTACTGCGGCCTGTGTACAAATAGCCATCACACCCAATGATCCCCATGCCAATATAACCAAAAGCCTAGAGTGGCTGAAAAAAGCTGTTGAAGACTATCAAGCAGAGTTAATTGTATTTCCAGAAACGGTCACCACCGGATTTGACACAACTTTAACGCCAGAAGAATTATGGGACCTGGTGGACGAAGTTCCAGGATCCTTAACAGAAGAGATCCAATCTGGCGCTAAGAAACTGGGTGTTCACGTAGTCTGGCCCACCTACCGGAGAGACGCTGAGAGGGGAATGGTCTTTAATTCATCCATTTTAATAGGACCGGATGGGAGGATCATCGGCATCTATGATAAGACTCATCCTTTTCCTGGAGAACGACGGGATTCAGGGGGATGGACCGAAATTGGGACTCAAGCTAATGTTTATGAAACCGAGTTAGGTAATATTGGTATGATCATATGCTATGACGGCGATTTTCCTGAATTGTCCCGGCTGCTGGCAGTCAAAGGTGCGGAAATAATCGTCCGGCCATCCGCTTTACTGCGTAGTTTTGACATCTGGTACATCACCAACTGCGCCCGGGCATATGATAACCACGTCTATATGGTCAGCACAAATATGGTTGGTCCTGATGCAGCCGGGAATTATTATTTCGGACACAGTATGATTGTAAATCCCATCGCTTGGCGGTTGGCGCAGGCAAGGGGAACAGAAGAAATCATCGCTGCCAAGCTGGATCCGGATCCACTGCGTTACATCACCTGGGGGAGTAAAAGCATTCAGCCTTTTGACCACCTGGAAGACCGTAACCTGGCGCTGTACAAAGAGATATTAAAGGAGGCCCGTTCTAAGTTTGAACCGGGAAAACGCTATCCCCGCAAGGGATCCTGAAATGAATAATCTGCCTGGGAGAGGAAAAGGAGAACGGAATGGATATTGAGAAAGCAAATCAAGAAGCTGTGGAGCGGATGATGGAAGCCCGGCCCGTCCTGGTTGGGTTGGGAAAAGCCATCGATGTTATTCCGGGGATGAAGGAAAATCTACTGCTCCATGCAGGACCGCCGATCACCTGGAAGCGTGCCTCTGGTCCCATGCGCGGTGCAATTACCGGGGCATTAATTTTTGAGGGAAAAGTAAAAAACATGAAAGAAGCCCAAAAATTGGTTGAGTCCGGAGAGATCGAGTTAGATCCCTGCCATCACCACCAGTCAGTGGGTCCCATGGCGGGTGTCACCTGCCCGTCAATGTCTGTCTATATCCTGGAAAATAAAACCCATCAGAATTATTCCTATTCCAATTTGAATGAAGGTTACGGTAAGGTATTGCGTTATGGCGCTTACAGTGAAGAAGTGATTGGTAAACTGCGCTGGATGGAAGATGTGATGGCGCCGCTGCTCAAAGAAGCGATTGAATCCAGTGAGGGGATTGATATCCGGGCTTTATTGGCGGAGTCCCTACATATGGGCGATGAAGGACATAACCGCAACAAGGCCGGTTCAATCTTGTTTACAGCTAAACTCGCGCCATTAATTACAAAGATCACCAAAGATACAGCTGCAGCATCCGAAGTGCTAACTTTCTTGGGAGAAAATGCCTTAAGTGTGCTCAATCCGGTCATGGCTGCCTGTAAAGCGATGTCGGATGCCAGTCATGGGATTGAAGGCAGCACAATCGTCAGCGTGATGGCCCGCAACGGAACTGATTTTGGCATCCGGATCAGTGGTCTCGGAGAGCGCTGGTTCACAACGCCAGTGCCCACTCCCAAAGGACTGTACTTCCCTGGATTCACAGAAGAGGATTCAAGCGGTGATATCGGGGACAGCACAATCACAGAATCGGTCGGGATTGGTGGTTTTGCCATGGCAACAGCACCGGCGATTGTTAACTTTGTCAGCGGATCGCCAAAAGATGCTCTGAATACTACCCTGGAAATGTACGAGATCACCTATACGGAACATAAGTACTTCTCGATTCCACCTCTGGATTTCCGCGGCACTCCTACTGGAATGGATCTGCGGAAAATTGTGGAAAAAGGCATTACCCCCCGCATTAATACCGGAATTGCCCACAAGGAAGCTGGCATCGGTCAGGTTGGTGCAGGTCTGGTCCGCCCCCCGATCTCATTGTTCCAGGAAGCTTTGGTTGCTTTTGCGGAGCATTATAAGATTGGTTAAATCAGGAATATCACGAGTTTATTTTTTTATAATCACCCGGGTCAGATTGGGAGGAAACGAATGGATAGAGAGAAGGTTATAAACTTGTTGAACAGCTCCAGGATGTACGATCTGACACAAGCCTTGAGTGTCTTCACACCTCCGTTTCCCGGGGAGATGCCTCTCCAGGTTCACTTTTTTAAACGTTTGACAGGATCCTTCGGCGGAGGTCAGGGTGCAAATGGTCAGCTGATTGAATGGAGCAACAATTCCGGCACTCACCTGGTTGGTCCCCGGGCTTTCCATTCCGGGGAGCGATCAATTGCGGAAATACCGTTAACAGACCTGTGCGGTGAGGGTGTGGTAGTGGATATTTCTGACCAGGTTTCCGATTACAGCCTCTACACTCCGGAGATGATCATGGAAAAGGTGGATGTGAAAGAAGGAGATATCCTGATCATCAATACTGGCTACCACAAATACGGTTGGGATCAACCCGATATTCCCAACCCTGAAGCGCAGGGCGGGATTGAGAATAAGGAATTTGGTTACTACCTGCGCCATCCCGGTCCCGCACCGGAGTTTTTCCAATGGGCGCTGGACTTGAAACTAAAACTGATTGGTGTGGACTGCGGGTGTACTGAGCACCCCATGAATACAAATCTGCGCTACATGCACCCCCGGGAATTCGAAAAAGCTGAGGCTAAACTCACGAATACCCACGGTAAAACCTGGGATGAGTTGTTCCCGCCGGAGTCGTATCACAAGCTTACTCATATCACCATGCCAAAAGAGGGGCTGCTACTGGCTGAATCCCTGGGGGGTGAACTTGATCAGCTGAATAATCAGCGGGCCTGGATAATGATTTTTCCGATTCCCTATATGGAGGTCGAGTCCTCCTGGAGCCGGGGGGTTGCGCTGCAAGCACCTGATGGTATGAACGAACAGGAATTTTATAATCTGATGCGCCAGGTAGAGATGCTGGATATGACTCTGCCATTCAGCGTCCAGACGCCCCAGTGGGCTAACTATGTTCCATTAAGTGTCAATTACACCAAACGAGTAGGCGGTCAGTATTTTGGACTGGGGAGGAATAACGCCCACTGCCGGGCCAGTTTCCATCTAGCAACACATATGGATGGAGAGAAACACTTTCATGCCGCCGGATCAACAATTGGAGAAACACCCTTTGAAAAGTGGTTTGGTCCTGGCGTGGTGGCAGATATCTCTGAGTTTGTAAGTGATACCAGTGTTTACACCCCGGAAATGGTGGAAAAGGTAGCTAAGGTGAAGAAAGGGGATATCCTGGTCATCAAAACCGGCTACCACAAATACGGCTGGAACAGCCCAGATTCAGATGAATTCCGCTATATGATCAGACACCCGGGACCCTCTCCGGATTTTGCGGACTGGTGTTTAAAAAAGGAGATCAAGTGGCTGGCAGTGGACTGCGTCGCCATGGAACATCCCATGAATACCATCCAGCGCATCTGGCACCCCAAAACCTTTGAGGAAGCCAATCAGAAATTGATTGAACAATATGGGGCAGGCTGGAATGAGATTTACCCGCTGGATAAGTATTACCAGGATATGCATTTAAACCTGTTTCCCAAGGGCATCATCCACGCAGAAAACCTGGGAACTGATCTGGCTGATATGGAAAGCGGACGGTATTACATCGGGTGTTTTGTTCAAAAAGGCATGGAACTGGCTTCCTGCTGGGCACGATTTGTGGCTTTTAAAGAGCCCGGATAAAAACAGATTTAGGATATCACTTGTCGATTCTTATGATCCTAGTAACAGGTTCGGCGGGAAAAACTGGCCTGGCAGTCATTGGTGAACTTGCATCCCGGGGTGAAGCTGTCCGGGCGCTGATTCATAAGGAAGCTCACCGGGAAATTGTCAGCGCCTCGGGCACACAAGAAATCATCCAAGGTGATCTCCTGGCTCCTGATCAAATCAAGGCTGCACTCAAGGGAGTAAACGCTGTCTATCATATCTGTCCCAATGTTCATCCGCAAGAAGTGGAAATTGGCGAGATCCTCATCCGCGCCTCCCAGCAGGTTGGTGTAGAGCATTTTGTTTATCATTCGGTTTTACACCCTCAGCTGGAAGCCATGCCGCATCATTGGTTAAAAATGAGAGTGGAGGAACTTCTGATTGAATCTGGATTAGATTTCACGATCCTGCAGCCCACAGCGTATATGCATAATGTCATAGCTCAATTGAAGAACATCGATAACGAATTGATATATCAGGTCCCTTATTCAATCGAAACCCGGCTCTGCCTGGTGGATTTATTGGATGTCGCCCAGGTTGCTGGGATTGTGCTCACCAATCCAGAGCATAAAGGCGCGGTCTATGAACTGGTAGGCACGGAAATAATCTCCCAAATAGAGGTGGCTTCTGAAATAAGTAATCAGCTAGGGTATACCGTCCCAGCAGTGCAGATCTCTATTGAGGATTGGAAATATCAGGCTGAGAAGGAAGGTCTAGGAAAGTATCAAATCTCTACTTTAATTAAAATGTTTAACCATTATCAGGAATATGGATTTCCTGGAAATACCAACACGCTGGGCTGGCTGCTGGGCAGGTCACCAACATCCCTGGCGGATTTCATCCGGACTGATATTTTTGCGGCAGATCAATTCTAGAGAATGGAAAACTTCATATATAATGAAAAATACTGGAAAAAGTACTACTTGGAGAAATTGATATGAAACCAGCGCCATTTAAGTACTACGCTCCTGAAACAGTCCCTGAAGTACTATCCCTCTTAAACGAACATGGTTATGATGCAAAAATACTGGCAGGCGGGCAGAGCCTGGTGCCAATGATGAATTTCCGGCTGGTCCAACCTGCCGT
>JAUWCZ010000081.1 GCA_030609055.1 Chloroflexota bacterium
GAACAGGCAACAGCTTTTTCATTTTATCAATGCACTATTTCTGAAATCTCTATCAAAAATAGAGGGAGAAAACCAAGAAAATGCGGTTACTTCCTCTCTCTCTTATAACCCCTCTGTGGTATAATATATCTACCTTAAAAAGAGCGACTTATTTGTCTTGTGTCTTTCTAAAAAAGGTGTAAAACATCTGTAGCTGATTCTCGTATTTACTAGTCAGTGACCCAATTTTAGCACCCGTAGCTCAATGGATAGAGCGTCTGACTTCGAATCAGCAGGTTGGGGGTTCGAGTCCCTCCGGGTGCGCCAACATGTGACGGTTCTCTTTCGAGAAACCGTCACGTTTGTTTATGGGAGTACTAAAATATTTTAAGGACTTCAGTGGGGTTAGATTACCATGCAGTATTAGATCAATTCAAAACCAACAAAAAGTAGTTATTTCGAGTTGAGCACCCGAAGGGTTTTTATTATATCTGCGTTTGCAGGAATATCGGACATGGAATGACCATAATTTACTAAGTTTCAATCTACATCTGAATCCAAACCCTGCTATAATCCAGACACTTAAGTGAGGGTTTTTTCATGGATCAGCTGAAGTTTAATCAATCCATTTCCCAGCTTATAAAAGCACGGTATTCCTGTCGGACTTATCAAACCCGCCCAATCAGTAATGCCGACCTCTCCAGCCTGGAGGAATTCATCAGTACCTGCCGTATTGGTCCTCTTGGAACCCAAAGCCGGTTTAAGATAGTTGCTGCCAAGGAAGGAGACAACCAGTCGTTGAAAGGTCTGGGCACCTACGGATTTATTAAAAACCCTACCGGTTTCATTATTGGGGCTTGCCGCGATAATCCAGGAGCTCTGGAGGACTTTGGTTATTTAATGGAAGCCATTCTCCTCCGGGCAACAGATCTGGGGCTCGGCAGCTGCTGGTTAGGAGGTACTTTCACAAAGATCCGCTTTTCCCGCGAAATGGAACTCCAAGAGGGTGAATTCATCCCTGCAGTAGTTTCTATTGGCTACCCAGCTGATGAGCCCTTCTGGTTGGAAAAAACAATTCGAAGTCGGGCCCGTGCAGATCACCGTCTTGATTGGGAAGACTTGTTTTTCTACCAGGCTTATGGAATACCCCTTAAGCCTGCCGAAGCCGGCAAGTTTCAAGAACCATTAGAGATGGTTCGACTTGCACCATCTGCTTCCAATAAACAACCTTGGAGAATAGTAAAAAAGGGAAAAGCCTGGTATTTTTTCCTCCGACGGACAGCGAACTACCCTAATCCTGTATTCGATTTTTTAATCAATATAGCTGATCTCCAACGGGTAGATCTCGGGATCGCTATGTCTCATTTTGAACTTTCCGCCCTCGAAAGGAATATATCCGGAAATTGGATCCAGGAAAATCCTAACATCCCACAATCAGATAGCCTGACAGAATATACTGCCACTTGGCAGATTATTAGTTGATGGCCTTGGATCCTATTTGCCCGGGTTGGATCCCATCTTAGGGGAGGATTGATATTTTATGAATACAACAAATAAGAAAACCTTTGATATCTTGCTCCTCATCGCCCGTCCTGCTGCCGGAAAGAGTGAAATCATCGCCCACATAAAAGAAACTCCGATACCGGAGAGGATCAGCTCTTTCCACATTGGAGAATTTGAGGAAATTGATGATTTCCCCATGCTCTGGACCTGGTTTGAAGAAGATTCGATCCTGGACAAGTTAGGCCATGCGCGGCTGCATACCGATGACGATGATAATTTTTTGTACCCTTATCTCTGGGATGTGCTGATCGAACGCATTAACCTGGAATACAGCAAAAAAAATCGAGACGAACCTGACTATCACACCCGGAAAACAACCATCATTGAGTTTGCCCGGGGTACTTCCCACGGCGGTTTTTCCCGTGCATTTGAACACCTAAGCAAGGAAATTATTGAACGCCTTGCCATTCTGTATATAAATGTATCCTGGGAAGAATCGCTTAGAAAAAATCGCGCCCGCTTCAATCCAGACCGTCCGGACAGCATCCTGGAACACGGGTTGCCTGATGATAAAATGGAAAAACTGTATAGACATGTAGATTGGGACGATTTAATTTCCGGAGAGCCGGACTTCCTTCAAATTCAGAATGTTTTGGTTCCTTATGCTGTATTCGAGAATGAGGATGATGTTACCACCCTCGGGGGTGCAGTATTAACAGAACGCCTTAAGAAAGTGTTATCTCACTTATACAACAAATATCTAGATTCTAATAAACAGACCTGACCTAAATCACCAAGCTACTTGATACTCTTCCCTTATTTCCCAAGACCGGATATTCATTCTTATTGAGTTGCGATCCAACTTGGAGACATAAACCCAATAATAACTCCTTTATAACCCGCTTATTTAAATGTGATATTCATCACAAAATCTCTTTTTCCCACTATCTTTGGGAAACATTCTGGTATAAATATACGGTACCAAATACCGCCTTAAAAATCATTTTTGGACTCGCTAATACCGTGTGATCACAATCCCAGAACAGTCAGAAGTAGATCCTGTCCAGCAGTTTTCCAGGAGGACCTAAATGCTCGTGAAGCACCGCATGACCCCGGACCCGATTTGTGGCCACCCTGAGATGTCCGTCACCGAAGCCCAGGAAATAATGAAAGCGAATGGTTTCCGCCACCTCCCTATTCTTGATGAATCTAATAATCTGGTGGGATTAATAACATTCAGGTCCCTGCTTACCGCTCTACCTTCAGATGTATCTAACTTCAGCCGTTTTGAGATCAGTTATACACTCTCAAAAATTAAAGTTCACACAGTAATGGTTAAAAATATCATCACTATTGAGCCTGATACTCCCATTGAAATCGCAGCCCGGATTATGGCGGATGAACGCATCGGTTGTCTCCCAGTACTAGAGAACGGGAAATTAGTTGGTATTATCACGGATAATGACCTTTTTAATGTCATGGTTTCCCTGTTAGGTGCCAGGATTCCTGGCATAAGATTAACGGTCCTACAACCGGATCAAACTGGAGCAATCGCACGATTAACCACTGCAATAGCAAATGAAGGAGGGTACCTTTCCGTGTGTGTGGGATATTACCCACCAAATATTCCCGATCATTGGATATCGGTTTGCAAAGTGCAGAATATTGAAGAAGAAAGATTGGCTGAAATTATAAACAACCTCGAGGACGCAAAGATTCTAAATATTCGTCAGGTTCAGGAGCACAACCATGATTAGTGAGCATCATCATCCTGCCGAATCAGTTTTAGTGGTTGGCGGCGGAATTGGAGGTATGCGGGCAGCCTTAGATCTCGCTGAAGCCGGATTAAAAGTATATTTGATCGAGCGTGATGCCGGATTGGGTGGCCGGGTCGCCCAATTGGGCTTTATGTTTCCTACTCATGACTGCGTCTTATGTCGGGGTACTTCAGATCACGGTTATGGATGCACACGACCGGCTATCTCTCCAGCTTTTATGGACCATAACCGCCATCCGAATATAGAGCTAATGACTAGAACTCAAATCACTCAGGCTGTGGGCCAGGCTGGTGATTTTAGAATTTCCCTGCTTCACGAACCACATTATGTTAATCCTGCTCGCTGCACTAACTGCGGGTTGTGCGCAATTGCCTGCCCGGAACGCTTACCAAGTGAATACCAGGAATCCCTGGTTACACGGATGGCAGTTCATAAAAGCGCTCCCAGATCCCTCCCGGACTCCTATTTCATCGATAAAGGTGAATACTGTGAAGGCTGTCACCGCTGTATGGATGTTTGCCCGACAGATGCAATCAATTTAGATGAAGAGCCCTGGAAGGAAACTATCAACGTGGGAGCGATTATTCTTGCCATGGGTTATTCACTCACTGATGCTTTTGAGCTGGCTGAATATGGATTTGGTCGCTATCTTAATGTAGTTCACAGCATGCAATATGAAAGGTATGTCAGCCGGTCTGGTCCAACGGAAGGTTTACTACTTAGACCATCAGATAATACTCCTCCAAAACGAATTGCCTGGCTGCAGTGTATCGGTTCAAGAGATCAGAAACATCCTTACTGTTCCTCTATCTGCTGTATGTATGCTACTAAAGAAGCAGTCCTGGCAAAAGAACGACTTGATGATGTTCACTGCCAGATCTTTATCATGGATGAACGGGCGTTTAATAAAGAATACAATGCCTATTTTTATCGCTCAACAGAACAGTACGGTGTCCAGTATACTCGCTGTCGTATCTCAGATTTACGGGAAGATCCCAAAACAAAAGATTTATTCCTGCAATATCCAGATCCAGAAAACGAGGGTCACATCAGGGAAGATCGGTTCGATATGGTTGTTTTGTCTGTTGGTGTACAGCCACCAAAAGGCGCTGAGATGGTTTCCAGCCAGCTGGGTTTTGATCTTAATCAATATGGTTTCTGCCAAACAGATAAATTTAATCCCCTGGAAACCAGCCAACCTGGTATTTATGTCTGCGGAGCTTTTTCTTCCCCGAAGGAAATCGCTGAAACGATCATCGACTCCGCTGGGGCTGCAGGTGATGTAATGCGACTCTTCCAGAACCAGCTGGGTTGTTCATTTTCAACTAGAGAATTTCCTTTCTTGAGCGATACTGAATTCCCCCCGGAACTGGATATTCAGGATCAGGAAGCCCGTATCGGAGTTTTCAGCTGTCGATGTTATCCCACTATGGAAGGTGTGATCGACATTGACAGCGTGCTTATCAAAGCGGCTGGCTTTCCTCACGTGATTCATACGGAGGAGATTGGTTACGGCTGTTTCCCCGAGGGATTGGAAAAAATCAGGAACTCAATCAATCAACATAAACTAAACCGGGTTGTAGTAGCTGCCTGCAGCCACAGAACTCACGAATCTCTTTTCCAAAAAACCGTTAAGGAAACTGGATTGAATTCATATTTGATGGAAATGGTCAATTTGCGAGGTTTTTGTGCCAGGGTCCATCCGCATCAACCGGAGGCTGCAACTAGAAAGGCGATGGAGTTAATCCGCTTGGGTGTTGGCAGAGCTGGCGTCCTTGAACCGATATACAAAGCAGCGATCCCTCCCCATAAACGGGCATTAGTAATCGGGGGTGGCGTCTCTGGTATGACAACAGCCGTATCGATTGCAGATTCGGGATTTGATGTTGTTCTGATTGAAAGGGATGAGTACTTAGGAGGGAATCTCCAGAAAATTCAGTACCTTGTGGAAGGAGAAAATCCACAACTATTACTCCGTGATCTAGTCAACCGGATTATCGCCCATGAACATATTGAGGTGATGACAAAAACTGAACTCCTTGAACATAGTGGACACGTAGGCGCTTACCATGCTGTACTTCGCCATGAGGATGGCTCTCAAAGTGAGATCTCACATGGTGTGACAATTGTTGCCACAGGTGGTGAAGAAACAAGGGTAAATCACTATTTGATGGGAGAACACCCAGCGGTTATCACCCAGCTTGAGCTTGAAGATACTATAGCTCACCGGACAGATGAAATCTCCAACTTGAAAGAGATAGTGATGATTCAATGCGTAAAACCGGTTGATGAAACCTATGAGTATTGTTCTCGGATTTGTTGCATCAGCACAATTAAGAATGCCATTAGGCTGAAGGTAATTAATCCTGACTGCCAGGTAATAGTCCTTTACAAAGATATCATCACCTACGGCTTTAGGGAGCAATACTACACTGAAGCCAGGGAACGCGGCGTCTTATTTGCCCGCTATGATGAAAACCACCCACTCCAAGTGGAACAAGTAAATGGCGGAATAGTGGTCAGAATGCAGGAGCAAATGATCAACCGGGAGCTAAACCTTCACCCGGATCTGCTAGTGCTCAGTACTTCTATACAACCGTCAAAAGGCACAAAAGAACTTGCCAATTTACTGAATGTGCCCATTTCCAACGAAGGATTTTTCCTGGAAGCGCATATCAAAATGCGACCTATGGATTTCATGGAGGAAGGGATCTTTATCTGCGGCATCGCTCATTATCCAAAATTCATCGAAGAAAGCATTAGCCAAGCCCTGGCCGCTGCAGGTAGAGCAACAACTATTCTCAGCAAAAAACCCTTCCACTATGGCGGAACAGTGGCAGTTGTTGATCCGGAAAAATGTATTGGCTGCTTAACCTGCACCCGGACATGTCCTTTTGAAATTCCTCGGATAGATGATCAATTAACTGGAGTTGGGGATTTAGGAGGAGCAGCGTATATAGAACCAACGCTTTGCCACGGATGTGGTACCTGCACAGCTGAATGCCCTGCCAATGCTATTCAGCTGCCGAACTACACGGATGATCAAATCATGGTGCCAGAGTTTCCGGTCCTGGGAAGCTGGATAAAATTATGAGTTCAAAATCCTTCGAACCAGAAATTACAGCTTTTATGTGCAACTATTGCGGTTATATGGCAGCAGATACAGCAAGCGCGCTTAGAATTGAATACCCCGTCAATGTTAAGCTCGTCAAACTGCCCTGTACAGGAAAAACAGATCCCAGGTATATCTTAAAAGCATTTGAAGATGGAGCTGATGGCGTTTATGTGGTCGCTTGCCCAAAGGGGAACTGCCATCATGTCCGGGGAAATGAACGGGGAGAGCTGCGTGTTGAGCATACAAAAAGAATACTCGATTCAATCGGTTTGGGTGGGGAACGGTTGAATATGTACTTCCTCTCCGGAGGTCAGGGAAAATCATTTGCCGATGCCGCAATAGAAATGACGGAGCGGATTAGGGAACTAGGTCCCAACCCCCTCAACAGTACTTCCTGATCTTTTCCAAAAGAAACTGAGGGTAAAGTCAACCCGAAGTATCATAACTTGAATGCGCCAGAGTCTATTATTCTGGCGCAATCTCTTATAATCAAAAGTACCTGTATCAAGTCCTGGGGAGAATATATTGAACCCCGGTTCGGGGATGAAGAATAATTTCAACCTGGGTTTGATAGGCTTCCTGAATAAACTCTGGAATGAGTACCTCTTCTGGGAAGCCAACAGAATGCAGGCGGCCTTCCACAAGCAAGGCAACCCGATCAGCATTTCCAGCTACCTGGTTTAAATCATGCAAAGCCATTAATACCGTCAGATTTTGCTGTTTTACCAGAGACTTAAGCAATGATAGTAAACTGACCTGGTATCTAAGATCCAGGTGATTGGTCGGTTCATCCAACAGCAGAACCGGCGTATCCTGCGCCAGCGCCCTTGCCAGCAGCACCCGCTGCTGTTCACCACCGCTTATTTCTGCTAGTTTTCTTTTAGCCAGGTGATCCACTGATGTTTGTTCCATAGCCCAAGCTGTTTTTTCGAGATCCTTTTTACTTGGTCTTCCAAGAAAGCCCAAATAAGCTGTCCTACCCAATAGCACAGTTTGTTCAACCGAAAACGCACCACCTAAGTGACGCGCTTGCGGAACAACAGCAAGAACTCGAGCCCGCTGTGGTGGTGAATAGGAAGTGATATCCAGGTTGTTTATAAGGACTTTCCCTTCCTTGGGTTTCAATATTCCGCTCAGAACACGGATTAAGGTAGTCTTTCCTGAGCCATTAGGTCCTATCAACCCTAAAATCTCTCCCCGTCTCAATGACAGAGTGACATTATTAAGCGCAAGGACATTCTCATAAGCTGCAGAGAGGGAGCGGATTTCTAAAATTTCACCATTCAGATTTCCTGGGCTCACCAGAACACCTCCCGCTTCGCTCGCCGAAGAATCCAGAGGAAAAAAGGTGCACCGATTAATGCAGTAACAATGCCAACCGGTAAAGTCCGGGGAGCCAATGTTATTCGTGCCATAAGATCAGATACTAACAAAGTAGATCCTCCCCCTATGATCGACAAGGGAAGTAATTTTTTATAATCCCCTCCCCAGATCAACCGGATAACATGTGGAACCACCAAACCAATAAATCCAATCACGCCTGAAAATGAAACAGCAGCTGCTGTAGTTAGAGACGCCGATACAATTACAAAAAGCTTGATCTTTTCAACATCCACTCCTAATTGTTGGGCTTGCTCTTCACCAAATTGGAGAACGTTTAGGGAATGCCCACTGAAAATCAACAGGGTTATGCCCAAAGAAAAATACGGTAGGGCGATTTTTAGGGGTTCCCATCCTGCAACAGTTGAACCACCTAATAAAAAACCCATCGCTTGTAATACCATTTGATCTGACATCAGCATTAAAAAAGATGTCATTGCTGACGTAAAAGACCCTATGGCTACACCGGCTAGAATCAGCGTCGTTAGCGGCACAATTCGCCCAACCTTAGCCAAAGCGTATACAGAAAAGATTGTCCCCAGAGCACCAAGAAACGCGCCTGCTGGGATCAAATATCTTCCAGCATGTGGGAATGACATAATTGCAATCGCTCCCAAACCTGCTCCTGATGCAACCCCAATTAAATACGGATCAGCCAGAGGATTCCTGAACAATCCTTGAAATGCAGCTCCGCTTCCCGCCAGAGCAGCTCCGGTTAGCGCAACCAGGATTGTATGCGGCAGCCGGATTTCCCACAGGATTGTTTCAAAATAATCAGGCCAGGTCTGAGCAAATTCTAACCAGGGCATCTTCCCAAGCAGGATCCGGAGAGCATTCCCCGGGGATATATAAACAGCCCCCAGGGCAATGCTCAGGATAAAAGCAAAAAGAAGCAACCCCGTTACAACCAGGTACGATCGTTTTAACATCCACTAGTTCCCAAATAACTCAGGGTGTATCATTTTTGCGACCGCCTCAAAACCATCTACAAGGCGTGGACCAGGGACACTAAGAATAAAAGGATCAAAGGTTAGCAGATTACCTTCCACAACCGCAGAGATTTCATCCCAGCCAGCCCTTTCAGCGACACTTTCAGGGGTGATTCCATACAATCCATCCGCAAGCAATATATATTCAGGATTTTGAACAATCAGCTCTTCCGAGC
>JAUWCZ010000100.1 GCA_030609055.1 Chloroflexota bacterium
AGAACCCGCAGCTCCAGAGGTTCCTGAGAATCCCGTGGATCAAGTTGAAGTTGGGTTTCCCTCTACAGCTGAGGAAGTCAATTGGGATGACCGGGAGATCTTCAGGAGTGGATTGACCGACGAAGCCCAGGCTGTATTAAACGAACTGCCCCAGGCCAGCACCTATTACATCACCCTGGAGATTGGCCAGGTGTTGTCGGAAGACATCACAGGGCACCAGATGGTGCGCTACTTCAACGCAGAGGACGAGCCGCTGGAGGAAGTCTACTTCCGGCTCTTCCCCAACTCCCAGGGTGGCTCCCTGATTGTCTCCAACGTGCTGCTTGACGGGGAAGAGGTCACATCCTCTCTAGAAAGCGAAAATACAACTTTCCGGGTGGATCTACCTCAGGTGCTGTCTCCGGGCAAATCGGTTGTGATCGAAATGGATTTCACACTGGGGATCCCGATCGAGATGGGCGGAAATTATGGTCTGTATGGTTACTTCGAGGATGTGCTGCTGTTGAACACTTTTTATCCCGTGATTCCAGCTTTCGATGATGAAAATGGCTGGTACAGTCAGTTCCCGCAGCCGAACGGGGACCATACCTATCAGGATGCCAGCTTTTACATGGTCCAGGTCACTGCGCCGGATGACATCTTACTGGCCTCCTCTGGAGTAGAGGTTGATCGACAGGTTGATGAAGGCACCCAGACGGTGACCTTTGCCGCCGGTCCTGCTCGTGACTTCTACCTGGCTGGCAGCCGGGAGTATGTTGAACTTGAGGAGACGGTGGGGGATTTAACGGTCCGGATCTTAACCCGGGAGGAATTTGACGCCCACCAGCAGCTCGCTCTGGATTTTGGATTAGACGCTATTGAAATCCTCAACGAGCGGGTGGGGGATTATCCCTACACTGAGTTTGAGATCATCAGCGGGCCAATGAGAGCTCTTGGGATTGAATATCCCGGGATCACCCACATTGTAGAAGAGCTATTCGTGGCTGGCGGGGAAAAGTATGCACCGACAGAGATCTACCTTGAATCCACCATAGCACACGAGGTGGTTCACATGTGGTTCTACAATGCGGTTGGCAACGATCAGCAAAACGATCCCTGGCTGGATGAAGCTCTGACCCAGTACCTAACTTATATTTACTACCTGGACCACTACGGTAATGGGCAAGGCTACATTGAATCCTTGTACGGACGCTGGTCGCAGGTGGAAAACGAAGAGATCCCCATCGGCCTGCCAGTAGGTGAATACTATGATGAAGAGACCGGGGGATCGGCTTACAGTCCTATCGTTTACGGTCGGGGTCCGATCTTTTTCCTGGAGTTAGAGCGGGAATTGGGTTTAGACACCTTGATGGTTGCTATCCAGAATTACTACCAGGACTCCTTATGGGGAGTCGCCCAGCCGGAGGATTTACTGGCAGCCCTGGAGGAAGCCTGCGCTTGTGAGCTGGATGATGTGTTTAATGAGTGGGTGTATGGGGAGTAGAGACAGTAGATAGTAATCAGTAAACAGTAAGGGCGACCCGGTGGGTCGCCCTTATTATTTTCAGGAGATTGCCATAATGCCCTCACTATGACAGTGTAAATCTCTCCCCATATCCAAGCTACACAGTCTCAAAGTCCCCTCTCTCCTTGTTCCCCTGTCACAAAATCCCATGCTATACTGAAATATATCCAAATATCGTCAGGAATGCGATTAGCTCTCAGTTGAAACTTAATTGATGTTAGCTGGCTCACCAAATGTGCTAAGAGAAAGAAGCGAAATTCTTTATTTTTAAAGAGCAAGGAAAGCTTGCGTTTCAGCGAAGAATAAAAAAAGTAGCTGATACAAGGGTTCACTAATTCACGAAAACATTGATCCCTTCCCAAATCAACTTTTAGTAGGAGGTTTTTTCTAATGGAACAAACTGATTTCAAAGTCTATGGTTATCGATGGATCGTGCTACTCGCATTCATGTTTGTTGTCGCCATTAATCAACTTTTATGGATAACTTTTGCTCCCATCACTGGCCATGCCGCCTCATATTATGAAGTCTCGGATCTCAGCATCGGTCTCCTGTCTATGAGCTTCATGATCGTATATATTGTGGTCTCGATCCCTGCCTCCTGGGCGATAGACACCTATGGAGTCCGGGTCGCCGTGGGCATAGGCGCCGTACTGACAGGTGTCTTCGGTTTGATGAGGGGTATCCTGGCAGAAAACTACACATTAGTGCTGATTGCGCAAATAGGCATCGCCATCGGGCAGCCATTCATCCTTAATGCCGTGACTACTGTAGCTGCTCGCTGGTTTCCTATCCAGGAGCGAGCCACCGCCGCTGGCCTTGGATCGCTGGCCATGTACCTGGGCATCGCTGTAGCACTGGTGCTGACGCCTTATCTTACGATCCAAAGCGATATTAACGGCATGCTCTTAACCTACGGGGTCGTTTCCCTGATCGGCATAATTATCTTTTTTGTATTCGTTAAAGAACGCCCTCCAACGCCACCCTGCCGCCCTGATCAAGAAGAACGCTCGCTTGTTTTTGACGGTCTCAAGGATTCCCTGCGAATCAGGGATTTTGTTTTTCTGCTGGTGATCTTCTTTGTAGGTCTGGGCGTATTCAACGCGGTAACAACCTGGATAGAGGATATCGTCAGGCCAAGAGGTTTCTCAATCATTCAGGCAGGTAACATAGGAGGTCTGATGATCGTGGGGGGAATTATCGGTGCTGTAGCCATCCCCATGCTCTCTGACCGTAATCGCAAAAGAACACCATATTTGTTATTAGCTGTGATCGGTGCGGTCCTGGGTCTGGTCGGGGTTACCTTTGCCTCAAGCTACTGGCTCTTGCTGGTCTCAGCGTTTGTGTTTGGTTTTTTCTTGTTAAGCGCTGGTCCGGTCGGATTCCAGTATGGCGCCGAAATTACCCATCCAACACCGGAAGGCACCTCAAACGGTTTGCTATTGCTGATGGGTCAAATCTCGGGTATTGTTTTTATCCTTGGAATGGACATCATGAAATCCCCCGAGACAGGTTCAATGACCACCTCCTTGCTTGTGCTGATTGGTCTCATGGTTCTAAGTTTGTTCTTTGCCACCAGACTCAAGGAACCAACAACTTTGATGACCGAATAGGAACCGTTGAAACACTGTCTTGTTGGGGATAGCCACTTTATCTCAGCTGTCCTTAGTTTATCGAAGGGCATAGTGAATCCTATCCGCTAGATTGTTTTCTTATCTGTAACACTTAATCCAAATAAAACCTAATTGGAGAATTCAAATGGATGTAGCAAAAGACATTCTTCAGGCAATTGGAAACACCCCCATTGTTCAACTACGAAAAGTAGTTCCTGCTAATTCGGCCAAGATTCTTGTCAAACTAGAATGGGCAAATCCAACAGGAAGTATGAAAGATCGCATGGCGCAATCCATGATTAAAAGTGCGGAGGAAGATGGGCGACTAAAACCTGGAGGAACAGTTGTCGAATACACAGGAGGTAGCACAGGCACTTCGCTGGGACTTATCTGTGCTGCAAAGGGGTACAAGTTAAAGATTGTAACTTCTGATGCCTTCAGTAAAGAGAAGCGCGCCCATATGAAAGCCCTGGGTGCTGAACTAACGCTTGTGCCGAGTGAGGGTGGTCGTACAACAAAGAAACTTATCAGAGAGATGATTGAGGTTGCGCGTGAAATAAGCACTGAACCTAACTCTTACTGGACAGACCAACTGAACAATTTTGATCATATCGCCGGCTACCATTCCTTAGGATACGAGATCTGGGAACAAACCGAAGGCCAGGTGGATGCTTTTGTGCAGAGTGTGGGAACCGCTGCCTCGCTGCTCGGTACTTCTGATATCTTAAGAGAGAGAAATCCCTCGCTGCATGTTGTTGCGGTAGAACCGGCCGAATCCGCAGTTTTATCAGGCGGAGAGACCGGATCACATAATATTGAAGGCACTGGAATTGGGTATGATCCTCCCTTGTGGGATGCGAGCAGGGTTGATGAAATCATCCCAGTATCCACAGTTGAGGCGAAAGCGATGGCACGACGTCTGGCCCGGGAAGAAGCTCTTTTCGCCGGCACGTCCTCCGGTGCCAACCTCGTGGCTGCCTTAAAAGTTGCCGAAAAGTTGGGTCCAGATGCCACAGTTGTGACCCTGATGATAGACTCAGGATTAAAATATATCAGCACGGATGTATATCAAGAAAGTTAAGTTGATCGAAGCACCCTGACCATCCGCTGCTCTTTACCCCTCCCCCAAATCAATCAGGAATAAAATCACATGCTATACTGAAAATGCATCCAAATATCAGCTGGAATGTGAGGATCTCTCAGTTTATCCATCAGTGACATTAGCCACCTTTAACCTAAGGAAACTATGAAGTTTTTATTTTCTAAGGAAAAAAAATCAAAAGAACTCACAAATTTAACGCGATCTGCTCTGGGTTTTGTATTGGGTTTGATAATCATGATTGGAGTCACAAACGTCTTTACAGTAAACGACTTCGATTATGAAAATATCAAGAACGGTGTTGAAGCCATTCTTTCTGGGATAAACCCCTGGGCGGCTGAATCAAATTCGTTTGAATTCTTCAATCCACCTTACTCTGTGCTATTTTTATGGCCAATAGTATTTGTTAACCCAAAAATTATTTTAGTTTTTGGGGGAGCTTTGATATTTGCTGTGTTGTTTTTCCAAAAATCCTGGGTTGCTTTCTCATGGTTTGGGACAAATTTGTTTTTATGGATCGTAGCAGCAGGTCATATTGATATGTATATCATGGGGGCTGGTATCTTGTTATTGTTCATTAGTGATGAAATCGATGAGGATAAATTAACATTACTTCTTCGTGTCCTTGGCTATGGATTACTGATGATCAAACCACAGGGTGGATTATTTATTGTAGTTCTTTATGTATTGCTTAGAAAAGATTGGCGAGGAGTTTTAGTTTCATTCTTAATTTATGGAATCTTCTTTATAAATTATTATCCGGATTGGTTTCGAGTTCTGGTTACAAACCCCCCTATTGGTCAAGATTATATGCATCTCAGCATTTTGGGGAAATACGGCTGGATCACAACCATAATCATCGCCTTCGGAGTTTCATTTTCCAGACCATGGGAGTATTGGCAATTGGGTGCAGCCCTCTCCGGAATCCTCTCACCATATGGAATGCCGGGTATTCCCGTATTGTTAGTTCTCACCGGAGTAGATAATAAAAAGGCGATTCCAATAGTGATTATTTTTTCCTGGTGCCTGGCAATTCTTACCTGGATAACTCCGCCAGAAAACGTAGATTATTACAAATTTATCGGACCTTTTATGGAGATCTATCACCTGGTTATGCTGGGGCTAGCATTTGTTTTGGCAATTTATCCAAAAAGAGATTTAGTAACAGATCATAAAAACAGGATTGATTTAAGAAATTCAGTTTTAAATATTTTTTCCAGTAATTCAAAGTCCGCCTAACCCTCATTTCTGTTCGGGAAGGCAGAAACAAGAATTAGAAGATAAGAAATGAGGACATTCGGAGACTACTACCTGGGTTTGAAGATCATGTCCAATCATTTAATCCGGCTGAGTACCATGTTACTTCTCGTAGTTTCTTTCACCTCATGTAATCAGGGTCCACAGGAGTTCGGGGTTTTAGAGGGGAAAGTAACGATTGGCCCGTTGGTTCCAGTATTACGGGAAGGAGAGATGCCTCCTACTCCAGCACCCGAGGTCTATTCAGCTCGAGAAATTGTGGTTTACAAAAAAGATGGAGTAACTGAATTTGCTCGCATCCAAATTGACTCAAATGGAGTTTATCGCGGAGAATTGCCTGTAGGTATCTATGTTATTGATATTAATCGAATTGGTATCGACTCAGCAGCAAATCTGCCGATAGAAATAAAGATCACAAATATTAGTAATACAATTCTTGATATTGATATTGATACTGGGATTAGATAGAGCTGAGAATGGTATTGAAAACGCAGTCCGACTGATTGAGGATACTTTTACCTAAGAGACAAGAATACAAAAATTAAATACCAGCTAACCCCCGCTGCACCTGACACTTCGTCTCCGTTTCGCTCCGCTAAGTGCAGGTGCCCTTACAGGATGCCTGTCCTGAGTTTATCGAAGGGCTTCGCGAAGCTCAACCGTTAGATGGCAGGCTAGGTTTACAGTAGTGAACTCCATAAGAAGGAACTTATCCAGTATGGTCCTACCTTTTGTGAGAGAAGTTTACCAATTAATCTTTTCAGCAAGTCACATGGAGGATGAATATGAGAGAGACAAGTTATAGGAAACTAGCTGAGCATCTAGATCAACTCCCAGGCGGTTTTGCCCCCAGCGACACCGGCGCTGAACTACGCTTACTTCAAAGACTGTTCTCGACAGAAGAGGCTGAATTGGCAACAAAATTGACTTTGGATCGAGAGAAAGCCCAGGTAATTGCCAAAAGGGCCAATCTTCCTCTTGCTGAAGTGGAGCAACGACTCAACGAGATGTCCAACAAAGGGCTCATCTTTTCCATTAATCTCGAGGATGGCCCTACACTCTACCAAGCTGTGCCATTCGTCGTCGGGATCTATGAATTCCAGGTCAACAATCTGAGTGAGGGTTTACTTCAGGATCTAGCTGACTACTGGAGTACAAGGAAGCAGAGACCGCAAACGCAGACTATCCCCCAAATGCGTACCATTCCCGTGGGCGAAAGCATCGAACCTCACCTGGAGGCGCTCCCGTACGAGCAGGTTAATGAGCTCGTTAAAGCCAATGACCGGTTTGCGGTAGCCCCTTGTATCTGCCGGCGCCACGCAAGGATGACGGGAGGCGGCTGTGATGCGCCTGAGGAGAGTTGCCTGATCTTTGGTGAGTGGGCGGACTACTATGTTCGCGATGGCCGGGGCCGTTCCATTGACCAGTCAGAGTTGATGAAAATCCTGACCAGGGCTGATGCAGCCAACCTGGTACTCCAACCAAGCAATTCAAGGGAT
>JAUWCZ010000036.1 GCA_030609055.1 Chloroflexota bacterium
ATCCAAGGGCGAATTATCAGTGGTTGTTAGCGTTCCTCCGCATTGTGAAGAGGACGTATTAGATACATCTAACCCGCTTGGTAGGATATCGGTAAAACTCACACCAGTGAGGGTTGTAGCCAGGTTGGGATTATCAATCGAGAATGTTAAACTAGTAGTATTCCCAGTTAGGATGGAACTGGCGCCAAAGGATTTGGCAATGACAGGCGGTGCAATCACTGTCAGTGAATCGGTACCGTACCCGTCGGTAGTAGTGTTGGGACCGGTTTCGGCGGATGTTATAGAATCGCTGATATTTTCGTATTCGCCCGCAGTATCTCCGAGGATATCTACAGAAATAGTGCAGGTTTCACTTGCAGCCAGGCTTCCCCCACTCCAACTGATCGTGGAAGAACCGGGAGTTGCTGTCACTGTACCGCCAGTGCAGGTAGTAGATAAATTATTGGGATTCGCAACTACCAATCCGCTAGGGAGGTTATCTGTGAATCCGACACCGCTCAGGGCGCTGACTGGATTATCGGTATTATCGACGCTGAATGTCAGTGTGCTGGTATTACCCTCTGTGATAGTTGACGGCGCAAAAGCCTTGGAAAGCCTGGGTAGTTCTGGGCGTGGGCAGCCTTGGATGTTGATATTGTCAAGATATAAAATGCCGTCTGATGGGGTGGATTTTGCTCCAGCCGCGCTGATTCTAAACGATGTTGTTCCACTCCCTGTAGTCAATGCTGTATGCCCTGGAAAAGGTTCAAAAGTGCTTCCTTTGATCCCAGCATATGCAGTCCCGGCATCATAAGCCCCACCGTCAGCACTGGAATAAATATATAAGTAATTATCACCAGGCTTGGCCCATTCGCCATTTGGCATTAAGTACTCAAACGCGATAAACACCCCGCCGTAGTTGCTCGTATCTAATGAGAATTCATAGTAAATCGTAGGCGGGTTGGGAGGTGTGCTTGTCCCCACTATTGGCCAAGGATAGCCACTCCACGAATTGACCGGGTTGCCCTCAGTAGTATCGATGGCGAAGGTTCCTCCAGCACTCGCGGTGGTAGCGAAGGAAACGTCAGTATCTATAGTCGTATAGGCTGGTGGCTCAGTACTCCCTGAGGGGATGGTCCAGGTAGCAAGCGAAACCGGCGATGCACACGTGGAAGGTGGCGGCGGCTTCGAGGTGATAATCAAAGTATCCAATGCAGAACTTCCCGTATCATCGGTCCCAATATACAAGTTGTTCGATGTGTTGTTATAAGTCCCATCAGAGGAGCCGGTTACACTGACATCAATCTGACAGGTGCTCAAGCCGGCCACAGTGATATTAGAGAAGGATAAGTTCGTATCCCCATCTGTAAAAGATGCAGGCGAGGGAGTGCCACACCCACTGTAATTCACAGTTGTACCTTCGATTTCTATGCCGGCAGGGAGGTTATCTGTGAAGTTTACACTCGATATCTGGCTTGGACCGGGATTGGTAATCGTAAACGTGAGTGTCGATGTTCCATCTGGATTTATCGTTTTCGGGGAAAAGGCTTTCGTGATGCTAGCATTCACGATATTGGCATAACGCGTAGATACACTAAAGTCGCTGTTGTAGTGAAAACTGCTGCCGGAAAAATCGTAGATCAACGTACTGAGTCCCTGGGGATTATTTAGAGGAGATGTGGGGACTTGTAGAATCTTAACCTGATAGGTGACGGTGATATCGCCACCCGCCTTTCCGACGTCCAAACAAGATAGATAGTTGGGGCTGTCAGGATCGTTTTCCCACAAACATCCATCTCCGTAGAGCTTGTCTTCAGGATCGTTCACATAAGCTGAAGAATCTGCACTGTAATCCGTCGACACAGATAAAACTTGAAAAATTGTATTGGGGAAGTTTATGAAACTTTCGATTTGTTCGTAGCCATTCGTGGCGGTAAATCCAACCAGTTCGATTGTATATGTCTGGCCTACCACCAGAGTCATTGTCCCCCCGGCAACAATAGGGGTTCCATCTACCCGGATTTCTGAAACTGAATTGCGAGATTGTGAGATCAGGTATTCGACATACAACTCACGCGGTCTAGTTGTATCAACGGAGAGACCGCCGTCAGCTGTGGCTGTAATGTAATACCCACGCGTGTTGTCATAAGCGTTTCCATCCCGAGTGACCTCAACCTCATAATAGAAATCCGTGCACTCCCCCGGAGCCAGATCAATTCCATCGCTGGTATACGCCTGGGAGGTTCCTGGTCGTAGATTGATGTAGGGATCACCGGTATATGGATCGAGTAAATCAGCAAATGAAAAAGATGATTTTACATCCTCAGCCAGTGTATCCCCATCATTACATACACGTGCACCTATCGGGAAATGGTTTGGGCAAACAGTAAAATTATTACAATAAAGGACAATTAAATTCAACGTTATTGGCGTAATGGAGAGGTCAGCAGCTGCTTTGACTGAGCGTACCGGTGCGGCTATTGATCCGAGAAGAAACCCCAGAATTAGAAATAATTTAAAATAATTTCCCCTGCTACGGGTCATGGGCTTTTAATCCCTATCGGACTCTGTATAAAGATGATCAAATTTGTGACATGCCAACTGAGCTTCTCTCGACCAATAAAGGACAAGGAAGCCTTTAATGCTTGCCGTTTATTATAGTACAGGGCAAATCTTATATACACAACAGTTCTGATAATTCGCGGGAGTATAAGTAAACTACTAAATGTTGGTGTTTATGACAATAGAATTGCTTTTATCGTCATGTCTTGCAATTTTATCCTGTTTTCTAGATTCACGGGGGGAATTTTTTTATGGAGTCAGTTCCAGATTAAACATTTTATTCAGAATTCTTCCTGAATACTGGAAATCATTGCTTCAGCAGCTTTGATTCCATCCATTGCTGATGAGAGAATACCACCGGCATATCCAGAGCCTTCTCCTGCTGGATAGAGTCCCCGCACTGATAGGCTTTGAAAATCCTTACCCCGCAGGATGCGCACAGGCGATGAAGTTCGTGTTTCAACGCCTGTCAGTAGTGCATCTGCTAGAGTAAAACGCTCAATTTTCTTTTCAAATTCTGGTAGAGCTTCACACAGTGTATCTACCACATAAGGTGGTAAACATTCCTGGAGATTAGTCAGTGTAATCCCGGGCTTGTATGAAGGCATTACTGTTCCTAGCGATTTCGTCGATTTACCTCGCAGAAAATCTTCTAATCTCTGGCAGGGCGCATAATAGTTCTCTCCCCCTTGCACATATGCCTTCTTCTCCCATAATCTTTGGAACCGAATCCCATCTAGAGGGTTTCTGCCAAAGTCTGCTGGGGACACTTCGGCAACTATGGCGCTGTTCGCATTTATTTCCAACCTGGCATACTGACTCATGCCGTTGGTAACTACTGTTCCCCTTTCAGATGCAGCTGCGATGACTGACCCTCCGGGACACATGCAAAAGCTATATACAGTCCTGCCAGAAGAACTGTGATGAGCAAGTTGATAGTTAGCAGCTCCCAATCTAGGATGACCAGCTGCCTGACCGTATTGATTTTGATCAATCAAGGATTGCGGGTGTTCAATCCGCAAACCAATCGAAAATGGTTTAGCTTCCAGACTCACCCCCTGTCGATAAAGCATTTCAAAGGTATCTCTTGCGCTGTGTCCAATGGCGAGGATCACATGGTCACTCCGGATCTCCTCTCCACCGTGAAGGACTACACCTCTGATTCTATCCCTGTCCAGGATTAACTCCTCCACCCGGTTTTGAAATCTGTATTCGCCACCCAATCCTATGATCTTTTTTCGGAGATTTTCTATGACCGTCACCAGTTTTGCAGTTCCAATATGGGGCTTGTAATCATATAGAATCTCTTCCGGAGCGCCAGCAGAGACAAGTTCCTCCAGTATTTTTTTATCCCTATTTGCCCTATCTTTCACTCGTGTTTGAAGTTTTCCATCAGAAAATGTTCCTGCACCTCCCTCTCCAAACTGCACATTGGACTCGGTATTCAACACGCAGTCCTTCCAAAAATCGTAGACGTCCTTGGTTCTCTCACGGACAGGTTTTCCTCTATCTACCAACACCGGAGAGTAACCTGCTTCTGCCAGGATCAGACCTGCAAACAAACCTGCTGGTCCAGTCCCAATAACCAGTGGTCGATAGGGAATTGATTTCCGCTTCCTGGTTAGCCTAACATAATCTGTATCTGGTGCTACACGGACCTGCTGGTCGTTTGCAAGTTTCTTCAATACACCTTGCTCGTCTGACACATCTGCGTGAATAGTATAGTCGCAGCGAATGGTTCCTTTTCTGCGGGCATCAAAGCTTTTTCTAGCTATGCTCAGTGACAGCAAGTCCTGTTGGGGGATGTTAAGTTTTTTAATCACAGCCGCTTGAAGTTCAGCATCTGAATGATCAAACGGCAACCTAATTCCAGTAATCTGTATCATCGTTTATTTATCCATATGATAAGCATCCTGACTCTCTAATAAATGAATTATATCCACAAGATAAAGTTTGTTCCTCCTATAGAAGAAATTCAAACTGCCTGTCTCAATCGCTAAAAATGTGTAAATAATTAAAATAACATTTCCTTCTTGAGTGTAAGCTGGTTGTAAAGAGCATTTCATTGATTATCAATGAACACTTTTTTATAATCTTGCTTAAGCGTATGAATAAGATACCCTCGTGTGTATAAGCTGGAAAGTGTTTCGTGGTAAGATTTGAGAATATTCTTGGATAAATCCGGATCACTACTGTTATTAATAGCATAAAAATGAAAAGCAATCGACTTATAGCAGCCATCAACTTACTACAAGAGGGGAATCGAGCACAGGCCCGGAAATTAATCCTGGCAGAAGTGAAGGAGAATCCCTCTGACTTGGATCCCTGGCTCTGGGCACTTGAGGTAGCTGCCAATGAAAAAGAGAAACGGACCATTCTCAAAAGAATCTTATCCCTGGATCCAAATCATGAGGGCGCTCAACGATACATAAGAAAATTGGACCAGGCGCAGAAGTTAGCTGCTGAGTCTTCTCTTGAAACCCCTGCTGAATCGACTGCCCAGGTGGAGGACTCATCTAAAAAACCATCCCGACTGATTGCCCTACTTCTCCTCCCCCTACAATGGCTATTTTCTTTGCCCTTATCCTGCGGTTTCATTTTTCTGCTCACAGTTGTTATCCTCGGTGGATACCTCTATTTCCGCGCAAATACCAGCTTTTTCGGATTGGTCGGAACGGATTTTGACAAACTGGTTATATCAAATGCTTACGAAAAAATCGCTTCAGATGAACTGTATTGGGAAGTTCAGTTTGAAGGACAAGGCCAATCCAAATATATTGGAACTGTGCGTCATGTTTCCCCAATCCGAATTAATGAATTTAAAATTCTAACTCACGATATACTGGTCACAACTGGTGATTTTTCAAACCCGGACGTTGTGGAAACTAGTGTTATCAATCATAAATTCTTCTGGAAATCTCCTGACACACAATCACCAACCGGAACCATCCATTTAATTCATGCCATTCCAGCCAACAAAGGAATCTATCAGCAGCTGTTGTCAATCACGAATTGGGATATCGTTAAACTTACCGGTAGAGAAATCTATACTGTAAAAGCCTACGAGATGGATGAAACCTTCTTAGGCACCTGGATGGATACCGGTTGCAATACATTGCTGGTGGAAACAGTCTCTGTTTTGAAAGCTACTGACTAGGATTGATCTCTCGCAATTAGATGAATAGCATCGCGCACAGATATGCCTACACGCAATAATCTTTCCAGAATCGTTATCCTGCTCTGGATCAGTGCTGCTTTTATTATCGGGGGCATAGCCATATTATTTTTCAATGAAACCCTGTTCCGGCCAACCACCAGTGATATTCCACCCTCTTCTACACCATCTACGACACCGCAACCCAGATCCACTTCTACCTATAAACCTACTCAAACCCCCCTTCCCTCAACACTAACAGCCGTGCCTGCCAGTTCAACTCCCGAACCAGAGCAGCCTCAGCTGATCGGTACCTCCGTAGCTGGTCGCCCATTGGAAGTCTATCAATTCGGAGACGGACCCATTGAGAAGATGATTGTCGCCGGTATCCACGGTGGCTATGAATGGAATACAATCGTGCTCGCTGATGAATTAATTGGGTATCTAAGGAACCATCCTGGAGTCGTACCCCGGGATCATACCCTATATATCCTACGGGCGTTAAACCCTGACGGCTTTGCCCGCTCAAGAGGTTTCGGGGGGAGAGCAAACGAAAATAACGTCGATATCAACCGTAATTTTCCTTCCAACTGGCAAGTGGAATGGCCCCGTCCGGGATGCTGGGATTATATTCCTATCACGGGGGGATCCTCTGCTGTCTCTGAACCAGAAACAAAAGCTTTGATAGACTTCATTATTTCCCACGACATCAAGGCTCTAATAAGTTACCACAGTGCAGCTCTAGGAATATTCCCCGGCGGACAGCCACCGGATTCCGGATCCCTTTCCTTGGCGGAAGCATTAGCGGCTGTTAGCGATTATCCCTATCCGCCCATCGACGCCGGCTGTGCGTTTACCGGTCAGCTGGTGGATTGGGCTTCTGACCAGGGAATCCCGGCAGTTGATATAGAGCTTACCAATCACCAGGAGTCGGATTTTGAGAAAAATCTGGCTATCTTGAGTGTATTTCTGGATTGGTCATATTCAGATTAATTTCATCCTGTAAACTCTAAACTCCCCCGGGATTTACCCTTAACCTGAAAAAAACAAAAGAACTGAAGCTGTCAAATTTATACTTCATGTCTTTTCCATTGTTTTTTTACCTATCAGGACCAAAACTCTTCAATATGCAGTGCTCCCGGCTCTCTCCGGGTATGTTTTGAGTACCCCCTTTCCATAAGCCATTCTGAGACATTCTCAACCATCTTGGGGTTCCCGCACAAAAAGAAATGGGTTTTTCCGGGATCTACTTCAATCCCGGCTACATCCTTAAGGATATTCTTTTCTAGCATTTCCTCAATCCATAATTTGTGTCCAGTCCAGGTCTTATCAGCTTCGGTTAACGTAGGGATATAAAAAAGATTATTAAAAGTGTCCCCAAGAAATGAGAGTTCACTGTAATATCCCAGGTCCCACTGCTTCGCAGCGCCCTGTATAACAGCCATTTTAGACTCCGGTCTCGCCATTAGATACGACCGTAAAAAGCTAATATAAGGCGCCATTCCGGTCCCTGTAGCAATCATTACAATATCCTGATTTTCTGGCGTTTCTGCCAGTGTAAACACGCCCACAATCCGTTTACTGACAAAGATACGGTCCCCAGGGTCAAGATTAAATAATCGCGGGGTCATTTGACCTGATTTAACTTGCGAAATATAAAACTCAAATTGCTGCAGTTGGCTGGTCGCTGATGCAATTGAATATGGCCGCTGCAGCAGTTTTTTAGGATCAACCGGATCAGATTCTGGCGTTGAGTTTGGCGATCGCCCTTCATTTCCGTATAACCCAAGCACTGTATATTGACCAGCTTTGAATTCATTCCGGGGCTCATCTGTATCCACCCTCAAAGTCATAATATCAGGTGTCAGTAGAATTTTTCCAACTACCGTTGCGTTATATTTTGATTCTTCCATTCGCTCTCCTAGATTAATCTCAGGCAAAATTTTCCATTAAATTCTGCCGCATATTATAAATCAATCCAGCCCGGTGGAATAGATATATTTTAGAATTCAGACAGGTGGGAAGTACCAATTATCAGGTCCAAAGCAAGCTAATTTATTCACCCCTACGCTAAATAGAAGTGCTGCGGTCCTAAATATCAAATTAGTTAAACGGATGTTTATTCTTTGGTGACAAACGCAACACCAACTAATCCTGCACCAGTATGAACTGAAAGGCCCGGAGTTAACTCTGTCATGGGTATTACATCCGGGGTTGGTATGGCTTCTCGGAGCAGCTGCTCAAAATCATTTGCTGCTTCTTTGGCAGCTACGTGAAGGATAAAGATTTTTTCAATTTCACCGGTTCCTAAAGAGCTGGCTGTCAGTTCCAGCACCCTTCTCCAGGATTTTTTCCTGGTACGAACTTTTTCAAGCAGATCTAATTTTCCGTCTTTAATAGTCAAGATAGGTTTAATGTTAAACACATTCGCCATCTCAGCAGTAAGATGACCTACCCGGCCACTCATCGCCATGAACTTGAGAGTTTCCAATGCAGCAAAAAGGTGTGTTCTATCGCGGATATCTTCAACCGCAGCCAGGATTTCCTCCTTGGATTTTCCTTCTCGGGCCAACTCTGCAGCCTTTAAAACTATGAATCCTTGTCCCATGCTGATGCTTTTGGTATCAACTACAGTAATCTGTTTCCCGGGAAGGAGATCTTTTGCCGCCAAAGCCGCCTGGTATGTTGCGCTAACATCTGCACTCACTGTAAGGCAAATTATTTCACTTGCGCCGCTATTAAAGGCTTCCTGATAAACTTCAGCAAAATCACCAGGAGAAGGAGCTGCGGTTGTGGGGAGTATTCCCTCCCTATTAACTCGCTCGATAAGCTGCTCATCTGTAATATCCGAGCAGGCTTTTAGGATCTCTTCCCCAAAATGGATCGTAATAGACGCTTGACGAATGTCGAATTCATCTAAAATAAATTGGGGCAAACTGGTATCTGTATCAGAAATAATTGCGATTTTCATGGCAAAATCTCCTTCAGGTATCATTAGGATAGGATAATGATCTTTTCTAGTATAACCGGAGAACCTAAAATTGAGATCCGATTTTAATAACTGAAGCAATGATTTATATAACAGTGGTCATCTTTCCGTGATCCAAATCAATACGAGTTGCCTTCAATAGTTTCTGGTATGATTGAACAAGTAAATCAAGACCAGGCGGGAGGTCTCCATGCCGCTTCAAATCGGCATCATCGGTTTACCCAATGTCGGTAAAAGCACTCTATTTAATGTTCTGACTCAAGCTCAAAACGCCGAAGTTGCCAACTATCCCTTCTGCACCATTGCTCCCAACCAGGCTGTAGTCCCTTTATCAGATGACCGCCTGAATAAACTGGCTGAACTGGTGGGAGTTGATAAATCCATTAAAACCACCATTGAATTTTGGGATATAGCTGGTCTAGTTAAAGGTGCTAGCCGGGGAGAAGGACTCGGAAATCAATTCCTGGGTACGATCCGCAACACAGACGCCCTACTGCATGTTGTGAGGTGTTTCGAAGATCCCAATGTTGTCCATATCAGCGATAAACCAAATCCCAGAGAAGACATTGAGATCGTACAAGTTGAACTAGTCCTGGCAGATCTGGATCAAATAACCAAGAAGATAGAAAAACTTTCCCGGCAGGTCAAAGGAGACAAAAACCTTTCCACCTACCTCGGGATGGCGGAACAAATTCGGGAACATTTACAGAGCGGAAATCCTCTCTCAACATTTAAAGAAAGCAGTGATCAAGCTTATAAATCCCTCGAACTGGAACTTCGTTTTCTATCAGCAAAACCTGTAATTTACGCTGCCAATATTGGGGAAGACTATCTCTCCTCCGAACACCCTGCCTTAGCAGTAATCAGGGAAATCGCTAAGAAAGAGGGTGCTGAAGTAGTTCAAATCAGCGCCCTGCTCGAGTCGGATATGAACCTGCTGGAAGATGATGAAAAATCAGACTATATGGAATTATCAGGCATTGAAGTTAGCGGTCTGGAACAGGTCATCCAGACCGGATACCGGACCCTGAATTTGATCAGTTTCTTTACGTATAATGACCAGGAAGCGCGGGCTTGGACTGTCCAAAAAGGTGCCAAAGCACCCGAAGCTGCCGGTCATATCCACACTGACTTTCAAAAGGGGTTTATTAAGGCAGATGTCATCCCCTTTGCTATCTTTGCCGCCTATGGCAGCACTGCAGCTGTAAAAGAAGCTGGTAAACTCCAGATCGAAGGTAAGGATTATGTTGTTCAGGATGGGGATGTGATATATTTTCGATTTAATGTGTAAGTTTTGAGAAATCTACTCTCAGGGAGAGTTCAATGGACAAAATTAAATTTAATCAGGGGATCAAAAACGCAGTCCTAATTTGCATGAATATTAAGGGTGAAGATCGTGTATTTATCACTACTGATCAGGAAACTCAAGTAATTGGGAAAGCCCTCGCCCAGGAATCAGAGGATACCGGTGCTCAGGTCAAATTAGTGACCTTGGAAGATTATGGTTCTCGTCCCCTGACTTCTGCCCCCGACGCACTGGTCGAGGATATAATTGACTTCGCTCCTACGGTGACCTTTTATGCAGCCAGCAGCCAAGAGGGAGAAGTTAAAATGCGGATGGATTTTGGCCGCAAAACCCGCCTTGCCTATGAAGAAAAGGGATTACCCCGCCGCCGCCACGGACATATGCCAAGTATCACTCCCCAGCTAATAGAACAAGGGATGACCGCAGATTACATTGAGGTAAACCGCTTAACTAGGCATGTTTTTGATCTTGTCAAAGATGCCCAGAGTATCCAGGTGACTTCTACCAAAGGCAGTGACATTATTGCCCGTTTTAACCAGGACTATAACTGGAATCCCTGTCATGGACTTTACCACCAGCCGGGAGATTGGGGCAACCTACCTGAAGGTGAAGTGTTCACCTGCCCGGATTCCGTTGAAGGGATCCTGATCGTTGACGTGCTGGGTGACTATTTTTCCCCCAAATATGGAGTGCTCGCTACACCGGTAACGTTTGAGATCCAAGATAATCTGGTGGAAAAAGTATCCTGTGAGGACGAAGCCCTAGCCAATGAGATCTGGGACTACCTTAACTCATCAGAAAACGGCCGCCGCGTCGGTGAATTTGCAATCGGCACCAACACGGCAATCACTGGTTTGACCGGCAACCTGCTTCAAGATGAAAAGATCCCGGGCATCCATGTAGCGTTTGGCAATCCGTTAGGATTTCATACCGGAGCGAAATGGACCTCAGATGTACACTTGGATGTTATTCCAACTGATTGTACAATCACAGTGGATGGGAAGATTCTGATGGAAAATGGGACATTTAATATCTAACCACTCTAAATCCAAAAGCTCAATTTTTAACAAAAACAGTTGAAATTCGGTCTTTTTCTGCCATAATAAGGTGAAAGGGGTGTTCATTAGCGGAAAACTGGAACTACGCAAATATCGGTTTCTCTTATTCGTTGAAAATCAAGAATGATCATTATTCAATTCAAGGAGAAACGATGTCTAAAAAAGCGCTGCTCAAGTTCCTTATCAGTTTGCTTATTTTACTCTTCTTATCAAGCTGTGTTTGTGATGCCGGCGAGATAGCAGTATTTGAAGTACTCAAAGATAGTCCTGCAGATGGTGATCTTGTCAGTTCACTGTTGCCAACATTCAACTGGCACCATAACGAATCCTGCGACCCGGACTATTATCATCTCTATATAAAGGAAAATGGTCCTTATTTGCCGGGCATCAACATCAATACATCAGATGATGACACGTCACATACTATAACAGGAACACCTTTACAACCAGCGAAAGAATATACTTGGATGATTCAAGCCAATGTAAACATGGTTGGATCAGGCCCATTTACTGATACCTCGATATTCTATACCGGTCCAGTCTGCTCTGGATCAACCCTGGTCGCTCCTGAATTGGAAGTTCCCGGGAATTCTGCTTGGATCGACCACAACAACCTCCAGGAATTCAACTGGACTTATCCAGGTGACTGCCTGCCGACATCCTATTCCTACCAATTTGCTTCTGATCCAGGATTTACAAATATCCTAACCTCAGGTACCACACCACTCTACCAACAGTACTTATTCGAAACCTTTCCAAGCTGCTCGACTGTTTTCTGGCGTGTAGCTGCCAGAGACGGCTCGACGGTTGGACCCTGGTCTGAAGTATTTGATTTCCATTGGGTCAGGTTTTTTGATGATTGTCCCCAGACACACTTTTTATCAATCAATACAGCCCAAATCACCGGTCAGGTCTTTCACGACGTGTGCCCCCAAACCTCATCGTTAATGCCATTCAATCAAATCCTTAGCGTCAGCTGTACAACCACCAGTGGTTTTGGTATCCATGGCAATGGTGTTCGTGATCCTTGGGACGAGCCTCTCAAAGCCACTATTAACCTTGGATCTGGAGCATGTCCGTCGACTGGATTGGATTCTCAAATTACGGGCTTTTGGGGGACCTACGAGTTTATCGTTCAAACTCCGGGAGAATATTGTTTATCCATCAATAAACAGCAAACTGCAATCGATAGTTTTACTTCCGATCCTCTCAATCTCAATCAGGGTCTCTGGACCCTTCCTCTTACTCACGATTCAATCGCAGAACATACGCTTGTATTTAGTGAAGGTTTTTCTAGTATTGTCCATGATTTTGGATGGGATGACTCAAACCAACCTGAATTACGGATAGAACAACAATCATTCTGTCGTCGGTGGCCAAGAATTGATGATTGTGGATTAGCGATCCTTGAAGAAGGACAAATACTCCCAGTAATCGCCCGTAATGAAGCCGGAACCTGGGTTCAGGTGCTGATCGGTGATATTGAGTGTTTCACTTCTCTCGTCAACGGCAAACTAAAAGATCCTCTCTCTCTCGATATCCTTCCTGTTGTTCCTGATAGTGCTCTTCCTGTACCTGAACCTTGCCCCCCAGAAGCAGAGGATCTCACGAAAAAATCATGCTCGGATTTTAAAACACGGGCAACCTGCCCACCACGATGTAAGTGGGTTCCTGGAGCTGCTGCTCCTGGATACTGCACAAATCAATAATTAGAAAACCTGGTGCTCAGTTCGGGTGATGATCTCCTCTTGGAGCGCTTCGGTCAGATCACAGAAATAATCACTGTAGCCTGCCACACGGACGATTAAGTTCCGGTAGGAATCTGGATCAGCCTGAGCTGCTAGGAGTGTCTCGCGGTCAACAATATTAAACTGGATGTGATGTCCTCCCAGTTTAAAATAAGCTCGAATTAACTGAGTAAACTTTTTCAACCCCTGGGGTGTTTCCACAACCCGGGGGTTAAGTTTTTGGTTCAGTAGTGTGCCCCCGGTACGCCTTTGATCCATTTTTGAAACCGATTTTAATACTGCTGTAGGTCCCTTGCGGTCCGCGCCTTGAACAGGAGATATTCCTTCGGAGAGCGGCTTGCCACTTAGCCTTCCATCGGGTGTGGCATTCACCATCGAACCAAAGTATACATGACAGGTTGTGGGCAGCATATTCACCCGGTAGGTTCCGCCGCGTGTATTTGGACGTCCATCTACTGCATCTAGGTAGGCATTAAAGACCAGAACCATCACATCATCAGCACGATCATCATCGTTCCCATAACGGGGTGTCCGGTTGAGCAGCATCTGCCGAAGTTCCTCTTTCTGTTGGAAATTGTTCTCCAGGGTATCTAATAACTCCGCCATACTGAGGTTCTTTTCCTCATATACCTGCACTTTGAGAGCTGTTAGAGCATCTGTCATGGTTCCTAAACCAACACCCTGGATATAGCTGGTATCATATCGAGCTCCCCCACCATGATAGTCCTTGCCCCGAGAGACACAATCATCGGTAAGCAGTGATAAAAACGGCGCTGGCATTTGCTCTGCATAAATTCGTTCTATTGTATGGTTGCCTTCGATCTTGATGTTAATAAAAAAAGCAAGCTGCTGACAATAAGCATCAAACAGTTCCATAAAAGTTTTAAACTCTCGCGGATTTCCTGTTTTGGGACCCAGCTGTTTCCCGGTACGGGGATCTATGCCGTTACTTAATGTTATTTCAAGGACCTTGGGTAAATTAAAATATCCGGTCAGTATATAGGCTTCTTTACCAAAGGCTCCAGTTTCCACACAGCCACTTGTTCCTCCCTGGCGAGCATCCTCCAGGGTTTTTCCCATCCCCACCATTTCTTCCACGACCATGTCGCTGTTAAACAAATCGGGTTTTCCCATTCCTTCCCGGATTACTTGAGCTGCCCGGACAAGAAACTCATCCGGTGTGACCTCACTGATGTGCACAGAGGGGTTGGGCTGGACCTGGCGCATGGTTTCTATCACATCCAACATCATGTATGAGATGGGATTGACACCATCAGTTCCATCATGCTTAACTCCACCGATATTCAGCTGGACAAAGTCAGTATAGGTGCTGCTCTCATGGGCTGTCACACCCACTTTTGGCGGCGCGGGCTGGTTCTCAAATTTGATCCACAAACACTGGAGTAGTTCCTCAGCCTGCGCTTCTGTTAGTGTGCCCTGTTCCAATTCCAATTCATAGAATGGTTGCAGGTGCTGATCCAGGTGTCCCGGGCAGAAAGCATCCCAGGGATTTAGTTCCACAGTAACTCCAAGATGGACGAACCAATAATATTGGAGCGCCTCGTGAAATGTCCGAGGTTTGTTCTCTGGAACACGATCACAGATACGGGCGATTTGCTCCAGCTCTTTCTTGCGATCCGGATCCTTCTCTTTCTGAGCTAGCTTCCGAGCCATCTCCACGTAGCGCTTTGAGAAATTGATAAGCGCCTGAGCGGTAATTTCCATTGCTTCAAGCTGCTCTTTTTTGGCCGGAGCGTCCTGATCGTTGTTAAAATCCAGATCTTCTAAAGACCTTTGAATATCATTCCGGAAATCCAGCATGCCTTTGTGGTAAATTTTATCGTCCAGGACAGTATGCCCGGGAGAACGCTGTTCCATAAATTCTGTAAAAACGCCTGCCTGATATGCAGCGATCCATTCCTTCGACATCTCTCGAAAGATGATTTCCCGCAGAGATTTATCCTTCCAAAAAGGGATGATTTCATCCTGGTAGATTTGCGTTGTCTGTTCATCAACCCGGAAGGGAATCTTCTCCCTTTGATCAAGAATTTGAAGATCAGTTAGTGTGTGGCAGCAAAGTTCCGGGTAGGTTGGGGCAGCTTTTGGTCGGGATCCTTTTTCTCCCACAATCAGCTCGTTCTCAGCTATAGATATGGTTTTATTCTCCAGTAAATAGGAAAAAGTCAGCGCCCGTATTTTTGGAGAAGAATATTCTCTGGGGGCATTTTCCATGTAAAACCGTGTTAGTAGCTGAGCACGCTCCGGATCCAAGGTAGGCTGAGCTGCCCTGCTCCGTGATTGAAGTTCGCTGATCCTGGTTGATTTCTCCATCCTTTTAATTATCCTCCAATTGAAACCTCTAAACCAAACCTGCCTAATTGTTTCTCGATTTTCTGGAGTTCATCTATTCTCGGTGCGTGGTTACTTCCAAAATTGAACTGGCGGCCTAAACGACTGTATTTCTCAGCACTCATGGCGTGATAAGGAAGTAAATCCACTCGCGAAATTCCCTTCAGTCCAGATAAATATGCGCCCAAATTCTGGATTTGTTCCCTTGAATCATTCACACCTGGCAGGACTGGATATCGAACGAAAACCTTTTTTCCAGAATCCACCAGACAGGTTAAATTCTCCTTCACAAGATGGATGTCAACACCAGTATATTTTTGATGCAGTTGATTGTCCATTATTTTAACATCATAAAGCACCAGGTCTATATATGGCAGCAGTTCTAAAAAATCTTCCCAAAGGGCATACCCGCTGGTATCCAGTGCTGTGTGAAGATCTTTTTCCTTGCTCTTCCGCAGACATTCTTTTAAAAATTCCAATTGATGAAGCGGTTCTCCCCCAGAATAGGTTACTCCCCCATTTGATTGATCATAAAATACTTGATCCTTCAACACTTCCTCTACGACTTCAGCCGGAGTCAGTTTTCTACCTACAATTTCCCGGGCATCGGGATAGCACACATCCACACAAGCCCCGCAAATCCTGCATAAATCTCGGTTCGTTAAATAAGAGTTATTTTTCTTTGAAATGGCATTATTGGGACAGGCTGGCAAGCAGGTTCCGCACTGAATGCAGCGGTGAGGATGAAAAATTAATTCTGGTGTAGATTTTTGACTTTCTGGATTATGACACCACTGGCAGGATAAGGGACAACCTTTGAGAAAAACTGTTGTCCGTATACCGGGTCCATCATGGATAGAAAATCGTTTAATATCGAATATATAACCTGTAATCATGGCAGGAAACATCCAATAAATAACACTTGATGAATCATACCCCACATATGGCAAGGTCACAATGAAAAACTATTTCCAATGTATCAAATATTCAAGAAGTCTTCTACTGCGTGAAAATCACTCCAATTTGTCGATCCAACGGTCTATGTTTCCTTGAAAATAACCTAGAAATAAGAATCCAATTGCCGTTTAAGTTACAATAATAGTGCTCTAAATACTCTTAATAATCCCTGATCAATAACAAACAAAACTTATCCCAATAACATAGAGCCAGGTTTAGAAAACCTAGATTTGAATATAAGGAACTTGATGGTTCAATACGACTGTATTTTCATTCCAGGAGGTGGCTTGCTGCCAGACGGTTCACTACCTCCATGGACTCTGGCTCGCCTTGAGCGTACCCTCTCACTGCATTCAAAAACCCGCTGGATCGCTTTCTTATCAGGCGGAACAGTGCATAAACCACCGCCGCTGACAGAAGAAGGATTTCCTATTTTTGAATCCCGTGCGTCAGCTGCGTATCTTGCTTCCAAGGGTGTTGATACTCGTCAGTTGCTCACTGAGATAAGCTCCTACGATACCATTGGAAACGCCTATTACTCGCGACTGTTATTTGCAGAACCGATGGCGCTTCATAAGCTATTAGTTATCACGTCTGAATTTCACCTACCCCGCACTCGAGTGGCATTTGAATGGGTATATAATTTACTCCCCCAATCAATAAATTACCAGCTGAGGTTTGAAAGTGTTCCGGACCAAGGATTATCTCCGCAGGCATTGAATGCCCGCAAAACTAGTGAGAAGAAGAGCTTGGTGAAATTACGAAAGACTCAGGATACAATAACAACCCTAGCTGCTTTTCAGACCTGGTTTTACACGGAACACGCTGCCTACGCAGTCAAGATACAGCCAGAAAGATTGTCCGGAGATGTACTTGAGTCATACTAAACCAGTTCGCATTGCTAATCTCCGTGATTCAAGATTAATTCTTTTGATCATTCGCCACCCGTGAAAAAAGCAGCCTGCGATGGATAATTCTGGCAACTCCGTCTTCTTTTATCACCAGCTCCCCCGGATGAGGCCGATAACTCAGGAACTCAACCTTCTTGAATGATTTTTCTGTTGAATTCTTCTTTTCTTGAATGAAATAGATCTCTCCAGGTCGGCAGTTTTCTGGTTGGTAATATCCATTCCGTTTCATACAACTCCTGTTATCACCACTTTATAATATAGAACATATGTTCTTTATTAGTATACCAAATTGGCCATCCGCCAGGGGGTGATATTAGAGATGATATTTTCAGGATTGTATCTAACTCTTATTGGCTAAATAATTGGGGTCCGGGCGTTTCTGGGGTTGGTTCGTGAAGCACCAATCCAACCATGATTAGCATCACTGTATTAAGATAAAACGGCCTGGCTTGTCCAATATTGTCATATAACCACCCCACCCCCCCGCAAGCGGTCCTAAAGCAGAACCCAGGAAAAAGGAGAATGTATACAATCCGTAGCTAGTCTCCCGCATGTCTTTCCAAGTCACATCAGCGAAAAAAGCCCGTTCAGCAGGAATGGAAATAGTATATCCGACTATTTCTAGAGACCGGAGAATAGCCAAAATAACGCTCCCCATAAACGCTTGGTTAGCTTTTTTCTTCTTAATTCCATTGGGTCCATTTTCCTCCCTAATAACACCTTTTTCTTGTGCTCATTGGCCCATATCCTGGCCAACGGCAGGATTCAATTTAACCTAGTGATGGGTATGTTTTTAGGTCTATAATGAATATAATAACAAGTTTCATTTCCCAGCACTGGGAGTGATCCACGGATGAGTATACCTGTCTCCCGATCAAAAATAATCATACCGCGCCTGCGGCCGGATCTTTTGTCCCGGCAACGTCTGCTTGCCCAGCTTGACAATGTCCTTGATTACCGCTTTACCCTGATTTCGGCACCAGCAGGTTACGGGAAAACTTCTTTACTCATTGACCTCGCTCACCAGGTGGATTATCCGGTTGTATGGTTGTCTCTTGATCCCCTGGATCAAGATTTAAGGCGTTTCCTGACCTATCTGATTGCAGCCCTCTCTTTGAAATATCCCGATTTTGGATCCCGGTCCAGGTCTTTGATAAACAATACCAGCTCCCCATCCTTAGATCTGGATCAGCTGATACGTACAATTGTAGGTGACCTATACGAGAACATATCAGAGCACATTGTAATCATCCTAGATGATTACCACCTTGTTGATGATAATCAGCAGATTAGTCAATTCCTCAGCCAATTTGGTCAAGAGATGGACGAGAACTGCCACTTGATTATTACCTCCCGGTCGTTAATCAATCTTCCAGATATGGCATTATTGGTCGGGCGTTCAATGGTAAAAGGGTTAGGATTTGAAGATTTGGCATTTCAAGCCAATGAGATCAAAGCCTTGTTTGAGGAGAATTATCAACAGAGTATTACTGATCAGGAATCCCAAACGCTGGCTATCGAAATGGAGGGCTGGATTACTGGATTACTGCTTTCTTTAGAAACTGGTCCCCATTCTATCTCCAACCAATCCAAATCAATAAAAGTTACAGGAATAAACCTGTTTGATTATTTTGCCGAACAGGTCCTGAATCATCAGCCCCCTGATCTCCAGGATTTTATGCTCAGGTCATCCTTCTTAGAGGAATTTCACGCCCAATATTGCCGCAAAGTTCTTGGGAAACCACCCAAGGGAACAAGTTGGTCAGAGCTCATAAACCGGGTTTTGACTAAGAATCTCTTTGTTCAACCCGTTGATGATGACAGCACCTGGCTGCGTTATCACCATCTTTTCAGGGATTTTCTTCAATTTCGTTACAAGAGAGACTATCCAAGCGAGGAAATAGCCCTGCTCTTCCGTCTCTTAGATGTCTATACGAAAAGCAATTCCTGGGAAAAAGCTTTTGGTATAACTCAACGCCTCGATGATCCCCCTGTGATGGCAGAAGTGATTGACCAGGCTAGCAGTCCCTTATTTCACAGCGGACGAATAAATCTGCTGGCTGCCTGGCTGAAAATCCTCCCCGAATCGGGTTTCGAACACCGTCCTGTGTTGTTTGCACTGCGAGGAGTGACCACCACTATGCTGGGCGATCCCCTGCTGGGTCTCTCCCAGCTTCATTATGCAGTTAAACATCCCTTGGTATATTCCTTTCAAGATAAGCTAGCAAAAGCTTATACCTGGCGTGCAGCTACTTACAGGTTATTAGGACGCTACTCCGAGGCTCTTTCTGATGGACATAAAGCTCTAAATTTAATCCAAAATTCAAAATCTAAAACTCTTTTATCCGCAGAAACTAACAGAGAAATCGGATTAGTATTCCGTCGCCTTGGTGATACAAAAAAATCACAAAAACATTTACAGAATTCACTAGGAATCTATAGGTCACTAACTGACGAAAAAAACGGCGCCCTCGTACAAATGGACCTGGGTGTTTTGTACATGAATCAGGGAAATCTCCAGGAAGCCAATCAGCAGTTTCAGCGAGCTTTACGAATCTGGCAAAAATTGGAAAATCTTGATCAGCAGGCAGCCTTGATGAATAATTTAGGCATTCTTGCCCATTTATTAGGAGGTTTTGTTCAAGCTCGGGAATGGTTTGAATCAGCGACCAATCGAGCTCACCAAACTTCAAACTTACGTGTAACAGCTTACACAAACACTAGCTTAGGAGATCTGGCGCTGGATTTGAATCACATCGACGCTGCGGTTTCATATTATTCAGAAGCACAACAGCTGGCTGACTCAATTAATGATGGTTTTTTGCTCTTTTACCTCAATCTTTGTTTTTCAGTGATTACTCGTAAATCTGGCAATTATTCCCAGGCTGGACGGCATTTGAAAACAGCGCAGGATCTGATTTACCAGAGTTCCTCCCCGTATGAATTGGGATTATGGCATCTGGAACACGGAAGATATCAGCTGGACCTTGGCGAGATTGATCCAGCCAGGGATGATTTCCTGCAGGCTGTTGCTATCTTTAAAGAAACCGGAAAACCAGTGCAGCTCGCCCAGTCACATGCCTCTTTGGCGCTGGTCGCATTCAAAGCAGAAGATTTTGTGACGGCCTCAAAACAGCTTATTCTGGCAGCAAAAACCCTCCAACCACTGGGAACTCTCCAACCACTATTTTCTCTTTTCCATGACAGTACTGAACTCCTCCTTGTTGTCCAAAATCAAGCACATCTTGAGCCATCCCTGAGAGAGTTGAAGCATCACGTAAATGATTTTATTTCCAGAGTCACAACCCTTCAACAAGTAATCTTCCCAGAAGTAAAATCAGGCGATCAAACGCCATATCTGCTAGACATTCAAGCATTAGGAAATTTGCAAGTTCTTTATAAAGGAGAAATAATTTCTCTACCCGAATGGACCCAGCAAAGAACCGTCCGCGAATTATTCTTTTACATGTTGTCTATCTCAGATGGAGCCAGCAAAGATCAGATTGGCTGCATATTCTGGCCGGAAAGCTCAACTGCACAACGAAACCAACAGTTTAAGAATACCATCTACCGCCTTCGCCGTTCGGTCGGACAGGAAACGATTCTGTATGATCCCAATTCCCACCGCTATCATATTAATCCCCAGTTGAAGATCCGATATGATGTGGCAGAATTCCTGGCCTTAACGCAACAAGCCGAGAGCGAAGATAACCCTGAGAAACGCACCACGCTCCTCCGGAAAGTAGTAAAACTTTATCGCCATCCTTATGCGCCAATCCTTGATGGGGTCTGGACCGAACCTATCAGGAGGAATTTGTATCTGAAGTTCGAAAGGGCCGCGCTAGAAATAGCGGAGATTGACCTCCAGCGGGGAAATATCCAGACCTGCCTGGAAACCTGCCGCCTGGTAGTGGGTTATGAACCAGGGCAAGAACGCGCCTGGCGAATCTGCATGCGCGCCTTCGCAGAACAAGGAGACCGCACAGGTATCACCAGAGTGTACCGGCAGTGCCGTAAAAATTTAAATAGATATCTGGGGGTTCAGCCTTCTCCCGAGACAGAATCCCTCTATAGGATTCTCATTAACTAAGGCATGTATACATCAATCACTATACCTCCATTGCATGTGTAGATAAATCAATCCGGATGATTAAGAGCCTCTTTAAGAGCCTCTTTAAGAGCCACCCAAAGAGTAAAAATACTAGAAACTTACCTATTAAGTCAGGTATTAACAAAGGAAGGAAAAAATGAAACGATTTCAAAGACTCATATTCCGTTATTTTCCATTAATCGATTATCGGAGATTAAAAATCATTTTAATAATTATGATCCTGCTCTTATTTGCGGTCAGTACTTGCGCACCTGCAATTGATGGTGG
>JAUWCZ010000051.1 GCA_030609055.1 Chloroflexota bacterium
ATACTGTTCAGCCTGATAAAGCATACTTTGGACAGAAAGATGCTCAGCAAGCAATTGTTATCGAACAAATGGTCCGTGATTTAAATTATCTGATAGATATTATTGTCTGTCCGATTGTCAGGGAATCTGATGGACTAGCTATGTCCAGTAGAAATACCTTTCTTTCCAACCCGGAACGCCGGGCAGCCCGCTCTCTTTCCCAGGGATTGTTGATGGCAGAAACTGCTTATCAGAATGGAGAGCGAATGGCGGATAACTTACGGCAGATTGTTTCCGACCGGATCCAGGCTGAACCTTTAGTGGATCTGCAGTACATATCCTGTGCTGATCCAACCTCTCTCCAGGAATTATCGGGTAAAGTGGATGAATGCCTCTTATCGCTAGCGGTTTATGTTGGAAATACTCGTTTGATTGATAATGTAATCTGTCGAGAAAATAGCTCATGATAAATGATTCCTCACTTCGGGATGGAATTTTTTACTACTGTACCAATCCCAGAGGAAAGTAAAAACCAGGAAGGTGTCATATGCTAATGACAATCGATGTAGGAAATACGAATATATCTCTTGGTGTTTATCAAGGGGAAAAGTTGGGAGCCCGCTGGCGGGTTTCGACGGATCATCACCGCATGCCGGATGAATACGGTCTTCAAATAGATGGTTTACTTAAACACGGAGGACTTTCCCCAGCGGATATTTCAGCAGTATGTATGGCTTCGGTTGTGCCGTCACTTACAGGTGTTGTTATTCAGGCTTGCCAGGAATATCTGAACCAGGACCCCCTGGTGGTTGATGCTGGTGTAAAAACTGGAGTACGAATCCTCTATGAACCCCCCAGGGCAGTAGGTGCGGACCGAATAGTAGATGCCGTTGCTGTTCAACATTTCTACGGGGGACCAGCCTGTATAGTTGATTTCGGTACTGGTACAACATTCAATGCGATTTCCAAGGAAGGAGATTACCTGGGAGGTGCTATTGCACCCGGTATAGGAATTGCAGCGGAGGCCTTATTTCAACGGGCTGCCAAGCTGCCCCCGGTGGATTTAGACACACCTCCCTCAGTGATTGGACAAAATACACCCCATGCTATGCAATCCGGTTTGATATTTGGTTATGTGGGCTTGGTAGAGGGGATGGTGTCCCGCTTCCGAGACGAGTTAGGTCCAGATATGAAGGTGGTTGCCACAGGCGGATTAGTCGAAATCATCGCCAGGGAAACTAAAGTGATAGATTTCGTTGCTCCCTGGTTAACGTTAGATGGACTACGAATTATCTGGGAGATGAATCAATAAGTGGGTTTAATCACTGGATCAAGAGAGTTGATGAGACTAATTAGAAGATAAAACAAGGATAATCTAATGAAGGTCTTTAAAGAAAAAAAAATAGTTATTGGTGTAACTGGGTCCATTGCCGCTTATAAGGTTGTGGGACTTGCATCACAATTAACGCAAGCCGGGGCATTAGTAGATGTAATTCTGACGGAGTCTGCTGCTAAATTGGTTTCTCCACTGACATTCTCAGCAGTCACAGGACGGCGGGCAGCCGTTGATCAAGATCTCTGGCAGGTTGATGATCATGTTCTCCATATCAAGCTGGGAGAGGAAAATCAAGCTTTTCTAATTGCCCCGGCAACTGCCAATACCATTGCTAAACTTGCCCACGGCATAGCGGATAATCTGCTTACCGTGAGCGCACTAGCTTCCCGGACAGATTTACTGGTTGCGCCGGCAATGGATGGAGGTATGTATAGCCATCCCGCAACCCAGGAAAACCTTTCCATTCTGGAGGACCGCGGAGTGACGATATTAGGACCAGCGGCAGGTCATCTGGCTTCCGGTTTATCCGGAAAAGGGCGGATGCTGGAATCTGAACAACTCCTGGGTCATTTGAGAATATGGTTGGGGAGGGAGGGGGTTCTGGCAGGAAAAAAAGTAGTCATTACTGCGGGGGGAACCCAGGAACCGATTGATCCAGTCAGGGTGATTAGCAATAGGTCCTCCGGAAAACAGGGATATGCTTTAGCGCAGGCGGCGCTGGACCAGGGTGCCGAAGTTGTACTGATCTCGGGTCCTGTGTGTTTAGACTCCCCGGTTGGTGCTAATTTGATAGAAACCACAACCGTAGATCAAATGTCTGCTGCTGTATTGAAGGAAACCGAAAACACAGATCTGCTGATTATGGCAGCAGCCGTCGCGGATTACAAACCATCCCAGGAATCAAACAGGAAAATTAAAAAAGAAAAGGGAGGTTTGCCAGCGATAAATTTGGCTGTCACACCTGATATCCTGAGTGAAATAGCCCAAAGAAAAGAATCCTCTGGAGTAGGACCTTTAGTAACAATAGGATTTGCCGCAGAAACAGAGGATCTTCTTACCAACGCAAAATCAAAACTGGAAAAAAAGAAACTTGACCTGATTGCTGCCAATGATATCAGCCGGAAAGACTCAGGGTTTGGTGCAGACAAAAATCAAGTAACGCTAATCTGGAAGGATGGCCGGACCGAGGAACTACCATTGATGGAAAAATCCGAAGTTTCTGATATCATTATTCAGGAATCTGCAAAGCTGTTAGAAACGATCTGATCCCAAGCAACTAAATTAAGGATTTTACAGCATCAAAGGGAGACTCGTCTATGAAGACGGAAGTCTACAAAAAACTGGCCCTAAAACTGGATACTCTGCCAAATCGCTACCCGGCAACGACTAGCGGAATCGAACTGCGTCTCCTCGAAAAGATCTTTACCTTGGAGGAAGCCACCCTGGCGGCTGAGATGACTTTTAACAAGGAAACTCACAGTGAAATTGCCGCGAGGGTGGATGTCCAGGAAAAACAAGCCCGGCAGATTCTGAAGCGCATGGTCCGCCGCGGGTTAATCCTGTTATCTCGACGTGAGAGAGATTTGGTTTATGGATTGATGCCTTTTGTGGTTGGGTTTTATGAGGAGCAGTTACCACGGATGGACGAAGAACTGGCTGAGTTAATCGAAGCCTATTTTCAGGAGGTTAGCGGTGAAATTACTGGTAAAGGATTATCTGTAAACCGTGTGATTCCAGTGGAAGAATCAATTGAATTTGAAATGGAAATTCATCCTTATGAAAAAGCATCCGACCTCATAGAGAACGCCAAATCCTGGGGAGTCCGAGATTGCATCTGCCGGGTACAAAAAAATCTTATCGGTGATCCCTGTGATCATCCCCTGGAAAACTGCTTGGTATTTGCACCATTTGAAGGCGCTTTTGACTATAGGGAAGTGGACCGGACAATCACCAAGGAAGAAGCCCTGCAGATATTGCACGAAGCTGAACAAGCTGGATTGGTCCATACTACCGGAAATTTCCAGGAACCCATCAATTACTTACCATACAATTACATTTGCAACTGTTGTACTTGCAGTTGTGGAATTATACGATCAGTAGCTGAATTTAATAGACCGACCGCTATTGCCAGGTCCGATTTTCTGGCAGTAGTGGCTCAGGATCTATGTGTTGCCTGCGGGGATTGTATTGAACGCTGCCAGTTCGACGCCATGGAATTAGGGGATCTAACCTGCGAAATTGCTACCAGCAGCTGTGTTGGCTGCGGATTATGCGTGCCCGTTTGTCCGGAGAATGCCCTGATCCTGGTCCGACGACCTGAAGGGGAGGTGCTGCCGCCACCTCAGGATACTAAAACCTGGGGAGAAATCCGGTTTGATTGATATACGGGTAGAAACATTGGGGGGAAAATCAACTATTTCTGAATTATTCCTGATTTTTCTTTCCATGAAACCTCATCAAATCATCCTGTTTACTCTCTAGACCTCCAATGGTAGAATTGGCGAGGTTTTTAATTAAAATTCAACCTCGGGATAATCGAGAGGATCTCATCAGTAATGAGTAAACATCACGAAATTAAACCCAATCATTTCAGTCTTCCCCGACGTATCGAGCGTTTGGGTGAACTGGCCTACAATCTGTGGTGGACCTGGAATCCGGATGTGCAGCGTTTATATAAGCGTATCAACAGTGATTTATGGGAGAAAACCGCCCATAATCCGGTTCAATTTTTACGAAATGTGGAACGAGCGAAATTAAATGCGGTCACACATGACAGCTATTATCTTGATTTTTACGATCGTGCTCTACTGGAGTATGATCAATACATGGAACGGGAAGATACCTGGTACCAGGAGAATCACGGTCATGTACAGGGGGAGTTGATTGCGTATTTTTCGTCTGAATTCGGATTACATGAAACCCTGCCAATCTATGCCGGAGGTTTAGGTGTGCTGTCGGGTGATCATCTAAAAGAAGCCAGCGATCTTGGTTTGCCCCTCGTTGCGATGGGTTTTCTGTATACTAAAGGGTATTTCACCCAGTTGATTACAGAGGATGGCTGGCAGGAAGCTCAATACGTGAAACTAAGATTTGATGAACTGCCTGTTCTATCGCTGGTGGATGATGATGAAAAACCATTGATCGTTGCCGTGGATTTGGCGGGCAGGGAAATACTGGTCAGAATTTGGAAAATCCAAGTCGGGAGAGTACCCTTATATTTGCTTGATTCCAATGTTGAAGAGAATTCAGCCCAGGACAAAGAATTAACGTCGCGCCTGTACAGCAGTGATCTGGACTTAAGAATTTCCCAGGAGATCATTCTAGGTATCGGTGGGGTGAGAGCCTTTCGAAAACTGGGACACGATCCCGTTGTCTGGCATATGAATGAAGGGCATTCGGCTTTCTTAGCTCTCGAGCGCTTGAGGGAATTGGTTGAGCAAGAGATTAGTTTCGATGAGGCGGTTGAGATTGTAAAAAGTAAAACAATCTTCACAACCCATACGCCTGTCCCTGCTGGTAGCGATGAATTTCCTGATTGGCTAATTGATAAATACTTTTATACTTTCCAACAACAGTTAGGACTGGATAGGGAACAATTTTGTGATCTTGCTCGCCATAAGGTTTCCTGGGGAGAAACCTTCAGTATGCCGGTATTGGCCATGCGGATGTCCAGTCTTCGCAATGGTGTATCTCAACTCCACGGGGAAGTTGCCCGGGAAATGTGGAATTACCTCTGGCCTGATACGCGGGTGGATGAAGTACCAATTAGCCATATCACCAATGGGATTCACACTGGAACCTGGCTTGCTGGCAGGTTGAGACTCTTATATGGAATTTATCTGGGCTCAGATTGGATGGAGAGAATTGACGATCCGGAAATCTGGGAAACTGTAAGCAACATCCCGGATGAAGAACTCTGGGCAGTCCGGAGACACTTGAAACGGAAATTGGTTTTCTATATGCGGGAACGAGCCCGCAACCAGTGGGTTGAGGATGAAATCCATCCAGTTCAGGTGATTGCTTCTGGAGCCCTGCTTAATCCTTATGCCTTAACAATAGGTTTTGCCAGGCGATTTGCCACTTATAAGAGAGCGGATCTGATTCTAAAAGACTTTGAACGTTTATTGTCTATCATCAATCAATCCAATTATCCTGTCCAGATAATCTTTGCGGGAAAAGCACATCCTGCGGATAAACCCGGGAAATTGTTAATCCAGAACGTTTACCGGAAAGTGAAACTAGCAGAGAGTGGAGGACGCCTGGTTTTTCTGGAAGACTATGATATGAATCTGGCAAGATATCTTATCCAGGGAGTGGATGTCTGGATGAACACTCCCCGGCGTCCCAATGAGGCTTCTGGCACATCTGGTCAGAAAGCAGCCCTCAACGGAGTCCTAAACTTTTCCATCCTGGATGGCTGGTGGCGGGAAGGTTATAACGGTAAGAACGGTTGGGTAATTGGCAGCGATGAAGATTTAGGGGATCCCAACCTTCAAGATGAAATGGATTCGGAAAGTTTGTATGATGCGCTTGAGAATGAAATCATTCCGTTATACTATAATCGTTCCTCTGATAACCTGCCCGTAGAGTGGATAGCCCGTATGAAAGAATCCATCCGCACGCTTGCGCCTGAGTTTAGCATGCGGAGAATGGTGAAGTCATATGCTAAAGATATGTATTTTCAACTGATGGACAATAATCAATAAAAATGTAACCTAAAAACAACAACAGAATCGACTTGTTTTAGTTAAGGTTCTATTAATCACAAAGGATAATCGGACATGTTCAGCTTTCAGTTAACACAGCAAAGTATTTTAATTGCCCTGATGATATTTGCAGTCCGGGTGATAGCAACCAGTTTGGATACCATCCGGGTAATTTTTACCATGCGGTCAAATAAATTCTGGGTTTGGATGTTAGGGTTTCTCAACTCCTCAATCTGGGTGTTGACATTTGCTTTTGTATTGTCAGATATCAATAATATCTTGAACGTGATAGTCTATGCAGGGGGGTTTGCGACCGGGAATGTGGTGGGCATGTTAATTGAAGAAAAACTGGCAGTTGGATTTTCGGAAGTCAGGGTCATCAGTTCCCAGTGGGGGGCTGCTATCCTGGAAGTACTCAGGGAACACAATTATGCTGTAACAGAAATTCCAGCCAGGGGAAAAGACGGCATGGTATCTGTGATCACTTGCAGCGTCCGGCGTGGACAAGTTCAGGAGATAGAGAAACTGGTTCGGGAAATTGATGAGAACGCTTTTATCACAATGGAAGATGTTGTCTCAGTCCGGCGAGGTTTCTGGAGAGCCAAATAATTATTTTGCTGAAAACGATAAAACCGGGAAGATTCCCGGTTTTTTGTTTTGGTGAACTGTTTTTGAGAAAATATCTGTGATAATAGCTGACTTGGCATAAGGTTCAACCCCGATTATAATTTCGGTGTGCCTAAGAATAAGAACCCCCGGGATTTATCTGTTAATGAATTACGCAGGCTGCTAATAGAAAAACGGCGATCTGGTCGGCATGAGCGCATTGAACGCTATCGAGAAACCGGACGTGTTGTTCGTCTGGTCTCCGAGGAAGAAGAAACTACCTGGGATGATATCAGGACCTCCTTCCCGGAGGGAGAGGGGATTCAAGATCCGGAGGAGGAATCCAGGCAACGTGGGAAGCGAGCAGTCGACGGCTTTTTACTCACTGTAGAGATTCTGGCGGTACTCGGTCTGATATTTGTCCTCTTTAATGGTCTTGATATTTTGCAGCAATTAAACCGGGAAGTCGCCTTAGCACTTGAACAACCGACATTAACCCCAACCCCGTTAATTATGGCAGTTGTGCTGCCTTCCGGTCATACGCCGCCGAATTCACCCGGGGGAAGCCGACCAAACATAGAAGAGATTCCTGAACACTTGCAGCCGGTAGTGCAGTCCTACGGAGAAATCCCCATCCCAACCCAGGGACCACAGCATGCCATCCGACTTCAGATCCCAAAAATCAACCAGGATGTGCCGGTTGTGGAAGGTGATGGTTGGGAACAATTGAAAAAGGGAGTTGGACATTACATCAGATCCGCCAATCCTGGTGAAGCTGGCAACGTGGTGTTATCCGCCCATAATGATATTCATGGCGAGATCTTCAGAGATTTGGATCAACTGGATGAGGGAGATTTAGTGATCTTATTTTCGGAGCGGCAGAGTTATACTTATGTTGTGACAGATGTGTTGATAGTAGAACCAACCCAGGTTGAATTCCTGGAATCAACTAATGAGTCAACCACAACGCTGATCTCCTGTTATCCTTATCTGGTGGATAATAAAAGGATTGTCGTGAGAGCGAATCTACTTGATAGCTGAGGAGTTATAAGGTTTATGACAACTGAAACATCCGGGTCACCTTCTTGGAGCACTAACACTAAGTTAGTGATTGGATTAACCTTAGTGGCCATTTTCGCCGGCGTTTTTATTTATTTCCGGTCGATTGTCTCTATGATGATCCTGGCGTTTATCATTACCTATTTGTTCCAGCCGGTCGTGGTTTGGCTGACTGAAAAAACACGCCTGAGCTGGCGCCTCAGTGCCACAGTGCTCTTTATTGTGATTTTCATTCTCCTGCTTGGCCTATTAACCGGTGCTGGCCTAGCAATTGCCCAGCAATTAATCGGATTGGTCCGATCGTTACAGGAGTTTGCAGAAAACCTGCCTGGGATGGCGAATGATCTGAGTCAGTATCTGGAGCAATACGGCGCGGTAGGGGAATATATTAATCTCAATGATCTTGCCAACCGGCTTTTGGAAACCCTTCAGCCATTATTGGGTCAGGCGGGAAGTGTCGTCGGATCCGTTGCAACCGGAGCAGCTGTCAGTATTGGAAGAATATTCTTTGTAGTCTTTGTAGCCTATTTTATTTTGGCTGAGTCCCAGAGTGTGGCAGAGATAGGTATTGATCAAATTCCGGAATATAGCTATGACTTCCGACGTATGTCCCGTCAATTACGGAATATTTGGGATTCGTTCTTCCGGGGACAGATCATCATCTTCATGATGGTATTCGTGGTTTATCTGGTAGTCTTATCAGCTCTTGGTGTCAATTATTTTATTGCGCTCGCAGCTATGACCGGCTTGGCTGTTTTTATCCCCTATGTGGGACTGTGGATTACAAACACAATTTTGGTATTGGTGACTTTCCTGCAACCCAATAACTACTTTGGTTTGCATCCCTGGCAGTATGCTGCAATGGTGCTGGCAATCGCATTAGTAATTAATTTTATCTTTGACAATTATATTTCACCGCGCTTTCTTGGCCGGGCACTGGATATTCACCCTGCAGCTGTTATCGTTTCCGCCCTCTTTATGGCAAGTTTACTCGGAATAGTGGGGATTTTCCTGGCAGCTCCCGTGGTAGCAACAATTAAATTACTTGGAATCTATGTTTTCAGGAAAATGTTTGATCTTGACCCTTGGCCGGAGGCGGAAGTTGATTCTAAGCCAATCGAGTATCCCTGGTTCCGATGGATTAGAAATTTAGTGCAGTGGCTAAAAACCCAGATTTCCAGAAAACGCAAATAATCTGAGGGGAAAAATAAAAAAACCTGCTGAATTTGGTGACAATCTCAGCAGGTTTTTGTATTTAAGGAGCTAGTGTCAGACCGTGATACCTACCGGGGAATATAAAATTTCCTGAATGTTGACAAGTTTTCGGCGGAGATTTTTATCAGTCTCAAGCAAATCTGAAATTTTCTCATGACCGTACATCACTGTTGTATGATCCCTGCCGCCTAACAATTCTCCAATTTTTGGCAGGGATAATTCACTTTCCTCCCGTAACAAGTACATGGCAATCTGCCGTGGGAAGGCGATCCGCTGGCTGCGGCTCTTGCTGAGGAGTTCTTCCAATGAAACGCCATACTCTTGTGCGATGGTCATCAGGATCTGCTGGGGTTCAAGTTCCTTTGATTCAGGCATCAAATCAGCCAAAGCATATTCAACCAGTTGTTCGTCTAGAACCATACCTCTTAAATCGGAATAGGCCATGATGCGGGTCATTGCACCTTCCAATTCCCGGATATTGCTTTGGAAGCGATTGGCGATATCCTCCAGGATGGTATCAGGCAGGGAGTATCCCATGCGATCAGCCTTAGATTGCAGAATCGCTACCCGGGTTTCAAAATCGGGTGGTTGAATATCTGCTGCCAATCCCCATTCGAATCTGGAACGTAATCTTTCTTCCAGAGTCACCATAGCTTTTGGAGGTCGATCAGAGGTCATTACGATTTGTTTGTTCTGACCATGTAAAGTATTAAACGTATGGAAAAATTCTTCCTGGGTGGATTCTTTGCCGGCGATAAACTGGATGTCATCAATCAGAAGAACATCAATCCTGCGGTATTTTTCCCGGAAAGCCTGGGTGGTGTGATTCCGGATTGCAGTAATCAGGTCATTGGTAAATTCTTCGGAGGATACACATAAGATCTCCAGCCCCTGTATCTGGCTCATATTGCCGATTGCATGCAACAAGTGAGTCTTTCCTAGTCCTACGCCGCCATAGAGGAAGAGTGGATTATAGGTTTGGGCTGGTTTTTCCGCGACGGCCAATGAAGCCGCATGCGCCAGTCTATTGCTGGGTCCAACAACAAAGTTATTAAATGTATATCGGTAGTTGATGGAAATCCCTTGCGGAGGCAAACGATCGTCCGATTCCCTCAGGGGAGTAGACTCTTCAGAGAACTCGGGCTGTGATTTCTGGTGTTGACTTCCGTCTCCGTGTCTCACTTCAAAGGTTAACTCAACAGGACGGTTAAGGGTTCCGATAAGAAGCTTGGTAATGGTACTTTTTAATCGGCTGTCTAGCCAGTCTCGTGCGTAGGCGTTGTGCACGCCGATTTGAAATACATCATCTGTAACTGAGATCAATTTCGCATCTCGTACCCAGGTATCAAAAGCTGCTTTGGGCATTTCCAGCTGTAATTGTCCAAGAGCAACCTGCCAAGCTTGTATTCCTTCCATGAACCCAGACCTCCTCACCTCTTCTTGAAAAGAAGATATCACTCCAGCTCGGAATCTCTCTTCCGAGAACTCAAACACCATAATTTGTGTTACGGTAATGATATTCGGTTTTATGCACCCAATTTGGGGAACGCTTCAAGCATAATTCTACCGGATGAGGGGAGGAGTAGCAATCCCGCCCCCTAAAAAAAATCGATTCTTTAAGGTTTGCAATCTTAAGGAAAAGTTTGAAAAATGAACCTTGTTCACACTACCCCCTGAAAAGCGATTTTTACATTTGATTTGGGGTATCTGAATCCAGGACCCCCTACAGATGGGGGTATGATTGGAACCGTAATTCGTAATCTTAAAACATTAAAATTGTAATAAATTCTCGAGAGCTGGTTTTTCATTCGTTTACTTGAATCTGAGCGAGCAAATCACAATAATCCACTTTCTTATAACCATTTTATGAAGCTTAATTGAGGTAAAAGACCACTGATGATGATTAAAATTCTTCTTATATGAGGCAGAGTATAGCTCTCCACATTCACTGGAACAACAACGGGATAAAGTCTATGTTAGAATTTGAAACATGGAAGAAGCTCATTCACCTTCTGTTAGATCTGTTCTCCCTTTCGCGTTCCTTCTTGCTGTCCCCGGATGGATCTGGCTGATCTATCTTATCACTCAAACTCTTCCCAACCTGGGAAATCGCTGGATGTTTTTTGCAGCCGCAGTCATTGCTGTAACTGGGACATCAGCACCCCTGGTAGCTTATCTCAACCGAATAATCAAACCATTTGGACCCGCAACCTTTGATATGTTAGTGCGGGAATCCACATTGATCGGTGTATATTCTGGTATCTTAATCTGGTTGAACAAAGGGCAGGTCCTAACCCTGGGTTTGGTATTGATTCTGGGAACAGGTTTTATCATTGTGGAACTGCTGATCCGACTTCGAACCCGGAGTGAATGGCATCCAGATCAAGAGTAAATTTACAGCTTAGCGATAGTTTTCCCTGGAGTACGGTTTTGAGGTTGCTGTAAAATGAATTCATTAAGTCAATTACCTTCTGTTGATCAAGTGCTTTCTTCATCCAAAGGAAAGGAGATGGCACTGAAATATGGTCATAACCTCACAGTTGAGGCCATACGATCCAGTTTGGATCAGGCCAGGCAGGAACATCTCACGGAAGGATCAGCCATTCCGGATCTAAATGGCATCATAAAGCATGCAGACGGATTATTATCTCACTGGTTTAAGCCATCCTTATTTCCAGTTATTAATGCTACCGGTGTCATCATCCATACTAACCTGGGAAGAGCTCCCTTGAGTGAAGAGGCTTTGCAGGCGGTGAGTGAGGTGGGGGGAAAGTATTCCACCCTCGAATTTGACCTGAATTCTGGCGGAAGGGGATCTAGATTGATCCATGCCGAATCCCTCTTCCAGCAGCTCCTGGGTGTGGAATCTGCTCTGGTGGTTAACAATAATGCTTCAGCTGTTTTACTGGTTCTGACTGTGTTGACCCGGGGGAAAAAAGTGATCATCTCCCGCTCCCAACTGGTTGAAATCGGAGGAGGATTCAGGATCCCTGAAGTACTGTTGCATTCTGGCACTGATCTGGTGGAAGTTGGAACGACTAATAAAGTTCACCTCTCCGATTATGAAAATGCCTACAGTAAGGAAACCGCTGCCGTAATGCGAGCCCATTCATCCAATTACGCTATTGTTGGTTTTACCAGTGAACCGGATATTCAGGATATCGCAGCTAGCGCTCACCAGGCAGGGTTGTGGTTTTTTGATGATCTTGGATCGGGAGCTTTACTGGATACTAGTCAATTTGGATTGAAGCATGAACCTATGGTTCAGGAATCTCTCTCAGCCGGGACGGACCTGGTATGTTTTTCGGGCGACAAATTATTGGGAGGACCTCAAGCTGGAATCATCCTCGGGCGTAAAGATCTCATTGATCAATTAAAAGTTCATCCGTTGGCGAGAGCGATCCGGGCAGATAAAATGGCCTTGGCGGCATTGTCTGCCACGCTGGGGCATTTCCTGAAAGGAGAGGCTCTTGAGAAAATACCCGTATGGCAGATGATATCCGCTTCTCAGGAAGAGATCAAGAAACGAACGTTAAGCTGGCGAAAATCTCTTAAACTTGGTGAGGTAATTGAAACCAAATCAATGGTTGGCGGAGGATCCCTGCCCGGTGAAACCCAGCCAACCTGGGTTTTGGCTCTAGATGTCGAACATCCCCAGCAACTGCTGGCTGAACTACGGGAAGGAGATCCTGCTATCATTGCACGAATTAAAGATGACCGGGTTGTACTTGATCCACGGACAGTTCTTCCCCAATACGATCCTGATTTCATCACTTCGTTTGAGGAAACCTGGAGGAAATTTGAAAAAAGATCTTAACCATTTGATGGGGAGGGAAAACATTGATGCCATCTGGGTATCCGGATCGGGAAAACATAACCCGGCCATGATGTACTTAACCGGAGGTGCGAACCTTGGTCAAGCGGATCTGATTCTGAAACAGGGAGAAGAGCCTGTTCTATTCTGTAGGTCTATGGAAAGGGATGAGGCTGCCAGCACGGGATACAAAACCATTATCATTGAAAAATATGGTCTGGGAAAACTCCAAGAGGAAACCGGCGGTGATGAGAATAAAACCAAAGCATTGGTCCGAAAAAAAATGCTTCAGGACCTGAATATCAATAAAGGAAAAATAGCAGTATATGGAAAAACTGAGCTCAGTTCCCAATTGGGCGTTTTCTCAATGCTGCGGGACTTGCTACCCGAGATTCACTTTATCGGAGAAGGATTCACATCTATTCTCATGGAAGCTCGAGCAACCAAAGATAAGGATGAAATCCAACGGATTCGGAGAATGGGAGAGATCACAATTGAGGTAGTTGGAAGAATAGCATCATACCTTCAGAGCTGCCAGATTCGGAATGACGAGGTTTTGCTGAAAGAGGACGGGAAACCAGTTACAGTCGCGGAAGTGAAATTAAAGATTAATTTGTGGCTAGCAGAACTTGGTGTTGAAAATCCAAAAGAACCGATATTTGCGATTGGTCGTGATGCCGGCATTCCACACAGCGTAGGAAAACCGGAAGATGAGATTCGGCTGGGGAAAACGATTGTCTTTGATATCTTCCCTCAAGAAGCAGGCGGAGGATACTTTTTTGATTTCACCCGAACCTGGTGCCTGGGGTATGCACCGGAAGCAGAGCTCCAGCTCTACCAGGATGTTAAATCGGTCTTTCAGACAATTATGAATGAATTGGTTGTTGATGGATTCGCTCCAGATTTTCAGGATCGAACCTGTGAATTATTTGAAGCCCAGGGACATAAAACCATCCGGCAGGATGAACAATTAGAATCTGGATATGTACACAACCTCGCCCATGGACTGGGTCTTGATGTGCATGAGCGTCCCTGGTTCGGTAAAGATGCCAATTCGAAAGATATATTGGCATCTGGATCCGTAGTGACCATTGAGCCTGGTTTATACTACCCGGAAAAGGGAATGGGCATCCGGATAGAAGATCCAGTTTGGGTGAAACCGGATGGATCAATGGAAATTCTAGTGGAATATCCCCATGATCTGATTCTGCCCATGGAAAACTGGAATGGATAAAACAATCCATCTGGTTTTGATAAAGGTATCATATAAATAGACGTGATTATGCCAGAGGTGAAATAAGATGACAATCGCCACTGATGAGGAAACCAAACCAGGAGTCTTGGAGAATCCTGTTGCCCGGATCCTGGGGATTGAAACCTCCTGTGATGAGACTGCCGCAGCTGTGGTTGATAATGGCCGGGAAATACTCTCCAGTGAAGTTGCTTCCCAGGTGGATTTGCATGCCCAGTTCGGGGGAATTTTTCCGGAAGTTGCTTCCCGGCAGCACATCCTGGCCATCTACCCGATCGTTGATCAGGCGCTAAAAGAAGCCCATTTGAAATTAGCCGACCTGGATGGGATAGCCGTTACCCGGGGTCCGGGTTTGCCGGGATCTCTGGTGGTGGGTATCAATATGGCCAAAGGTTTATCGATTGGCAGCGGGCTGCCCTTATTGGGCATCAACCACTTGGAAGGTCACCTGTATTCCGCCTGGTTAAGTGACGAAGGGAAAAAGAAAAAGAAGATTCCCAACTTCCCCTTGCTGGCTTTGATTGTATCTGGCGGACATACTGAACTGGTCCTGATGAAAGATCACCTGGTCTATGAACGGCTAGGCGGGACGTTGGATGATGCGGCTGGTGAGGCATTTGATAAAGTCGCTCGCATGTTGGAGCTGGGCTATCCGGGAGGTCCTGCGATTCAAGAAGCATCGGAAGGAGGAAATCCGGCTGCATTTGATTTCCCCAGGGCATGGCTGGATGATAGTTATGATTTTTCTTTCAGCGGGTTAAAAACCGCCGTGCTGCGAACGATCCAGCAGCTTCAAAAAGAAAAGAAGGACCTTCCCATCCCTGATCTGGCAGCCAGTTTTCAGAATGCGATTGTTGATGTATTAATCAGGAAAACTCTCCTGGCTGCGGAAGAGTATAAAACCAAGGATATAATAATCGCGGGAGGAGTATCAGCGAACCGGGCTTTACGAGAGGTAATCACCGCACAAAAGAAATACCGGGTTCACATCCCTCCCTTATCCTTATGCACGGATAACGCAGCTATGATTGCGGGGGCAGGCTGCTACCGCTATCATGCCGGTCAGCGTGATGGCCTGGAAATGGATGCTGCCCCCACCTGGTCGATTTCTGAGCTGTAATTAATCATCATTTTCCATTTATTCGTTGAAAACATAAGAATTTCTACGCTCTCTTTTTGGAGGTGAGGTATGGACTGGATTAAGGATACAGTAAACAGAGTTCAAATAGGTCAATGGATTCTGATTGCATTTGGTTTGATCGCTGGGGTCGGAGCATTTGTAATTGGAATCACAGATAACATTCCTGGGATCTTAACCCTGACCTTTGCTATTGCCTGCGCTGTTGGTGTCTGGGTTTGGAACTGGCGTTCTCCGCGCAGATTTTGGATCCTGCTCGGGATTGCGGTCCTCTCCTTTCCAGTGGGAGTGGTGCTTCATAACCTTTTTTACGCCCTGGGTATTCTTGCTGAAGATTACCAGATACTGGTTGGGATTCTGGGCTTTTTAGAAGTGATATTTTTCCTCCTGGCAGTCCTTGTGGCTGGTCCGGCAGTGGTGATTGCATTAATAGGAGGAATAATCACCAGCTGGAAAGGGATAACTGGAACAGCGAAATCAAATCGGAGTTACCGGCGGTTTATCGAAAGCCATCTAATATCCGAAAAGATCTTGAAACAGTTTGTGAATCTAGCCCGACTCTCTGCTTCGGGAGCTAACCGACAGCCGCTAAAATACATCCTTTCGTTTACTGAGGAAAGGAATCAAAAGATTTTCCCCACACTATCATGGGCGGGATACCTCAAGGATTGGAAGGGTCCTGTGGAAGGGGAAAAACCGTCTGCCTATATCATCCTGTTGGGCGACACAACCCTGGCCAGCAGTTTTCAATACGATGCTGGCATTGCCTGCCAGAGCATTCTACTGGGAGCAGCTGAAAGAGGGTTGGGGGGTTGTATTATTGGATCGATTAACAAGGACACCCTGCGCGAAAATCTGGGTATTCCTGACCCGTATGTGATTTTATTGGTCCTGGCACTGGGAAAACCCGGCGAAAAAGTGGTCATCGACGATCTGGAACCGGAGGGGGATATCAAGTACTGGCGGGATGGGAAGGATGTTCATCATGTACCAAAGCGGGGACTGGATGAGCTGATTCTGGATTTGTAATCAACAAAACAGCCACTGACATCCAGTCAGGTTCTCTATCTATAAATCTACTGGTGCTTGAAACACAGTGCCAGAC
>JAUWCZ010000110.1 GCA_030609055.1 Chloroflexota bacterium
ACTGATTCTGAAACCTGGTGGCATCAGGAACTAAAACTCTCTCCTAATCCCCAATCAGACCAGCTAGAACAGGCACTTGTAACTTACCTGGTAGGACAAAATTCTCCCGCCGAGGAGAGTACACTCTATTCCGCTCTCAATGAGATCTTTCCAGGCTTAAATACACCCCAGGGTGGATTGATTGAGGTATGTTTAAAATCTTATGCAGAAAAACCCACTGGTAGTCCCTCGGGATGGCGATTAAGAGCCAGCGATCAACCTGCAAAACGCAGGGATGACATCCTGGAAATTGAGGCAATCCTCACACAGCTGGGCAATCAATTAGGTTTTAAAGTTGAAAAAGGGGAACCGCTGGGGAATATTATCCGATTGATCTGGCAGACCGGTAATAAAACCAGATTTACATATTTCATCTCTGCCTCCGGTTTTCTCAACAAGATCCTGACTGACTCTGATTCACCGCCGGAGAATCCCTGGATTATATTACCTGGCAGCCGGGCTGAGCTGATCCATTATAAGATGGGTGCCAATCCCCCTCTAGCAATGGCAATTATGAATTCCTGGGGTTTGGTTAAATACCGGCATATCCGTCGTATTGTTGAGGAAGGAAGTTTGACCCAGGAGAACCTTCAAGAACGCTTAGCCCTGGATCCATTTACCTCCGATGCACCCCAACTACCCCTCATTTAGGTGGTTAGATTTTTCACTCAGGGAGTGGGTGTGTAGGTATCGGTTGGTGTAGCAGTAGCTGTATCAGTAGGTGTGGGCGTCATTGTTGGTGATACGGTTGGCATTGGGGAAGGCGTTTCTGTGGGCGTAGGGGTTTCTGTGGGAGTTGGTGTTGGCGTAGGCACTTGGATATCGACCTGGATACGATACTCCGCAAATCCATCATTGTTACTGGTCATATATAATCGCAGAGTAATCCACCCTGGGGGTAATTCGCTAATATCCCAGGAGAAAATTTCAGATACATCTTTGACAGGATCGTTAAAAACTTCAAGAACCTCCCACTGGACAGGATCTTTGCCAGGACCATATTCCAACCTGGCATCTTCAAAATTTCCTGTCGCATCCACTTTGGCAAATATATTCAGGGGGCTGGAGGAAATAACATCATCATCCCGGGGTGAGGCAAACTCCAATAGTGGCCGGGGATCCCCGGAGCTGCACTCATTATCCTTAATAATATAGGGTTTTTTGGTGAAGCCCATGCTCTTGGCCCAATCTTTTCCTTCTTTGATATTTTTGACCCATTTTCTCCCCCAGCGATCATTCAGATGAATGCCAATCTTTTCCTCGGTATATCCGGAACACTCTGACGAAGCCAATTTATTTGTCCAGGTATCCACAAGTACCTCTTCCCATAGATCCTGGTCAGCCGGTAAAGGCGGTTGATCTGCCGCGAAATATTCACTGCGCTGGTTGGGGCAATACTTGGACGGTTCCGTGCCAGATACTGAACAGATTACCCTTTCAATAATGCCCTCTGGCCGGGTGATTACAGAGGGGTTTCCTCCGGTTAACAGCTGAATACCTTCCTTCATAAATTGAGCCCAGATAGGTGCAGCGCCGGTTAAACCACTTGTATCTTTCATGGGTGTATAGTCCGCATTACCAACCCAGACTCCAACTGCCAGATCAGGAGTATAGCCTAAAGTCCAGTTATCACGGAAGTCATTCGTTGTACCAGTTTTTGCAGCTGCTTTAAAGGGAAGGTTGATGATTGGGTTCGATCCAAAGCCTGGTATACGGGCTTGATAATCCGATATGATGGATGAGATCAAGAAGGCATGTTCCGGCCGGATAACCTGCTCCCCAGCTGGTTGTTGATATTCAAACACCAGGTTTCCCTGGAAATCTTCTATTCTCGTGATTGCTACCGTAGGTACCTGCCGGCCGCCATTTGCAAAGACAGCATAAACCTCAGTTAACTCCAACAAAGTAACCTCACCTCCACCCAGGGTTAAGGAAAGCCCATAATCTTCCCTCGTTAAGGTAGAAATCCCCACCCGTTGGGCTAAAGGAATAAACCCTTCTTCTTTTGGTGTATCTGGGTCATCGTAGATACCAATAAAATCTAAGGTCTTCACCGCAGGGACATTGTATGAGTTGGCCAGGGCTGACCGAACGGTAACCGGTCCATGAAATTTTTCATCATAATTTACTGGTTCATATGGATCCCGGGGATCATTCGGGTCTCCTGAGGGAGGAAATTCAGAGGGCACATCCCAGATTAAAGTGGAAGGAGTCCATCCTTTTTCAAACGCTGCGGTATAGGTTAATGGTTTTATCGAGGATCCTGGCTGCCTGGGGATGAGTGCCATATTGATTTCACCCTCAATATCCTTGTTGTTAAAATCTGCCGATCCGACCATTGCCAGAATCTCACCGGTTGATGGACGGACGGCAACCAGCGCTCCATTGGTGACATGTTTGTCCTCAAGTTTATTAACCTGTTCTAAAACAATCTCTTGTGCTTTCTCCTGCAATATTGGATCCAGTGTGGTATAGACGGTAAATCCTGAGCGATAAATGGTTTGCGGATCGTAGGTACTTTCCAGTAAAGACCTAATGTAATAAACCCAGTGAGGATGGATTAACTCAGTATATGGCACTTCAAAAGGATAGGACCGGATTTCTTCGGCTGCGGTTGTCGCTTCCCCCGCTCCGATACAGATTCGCTGCTGGTTGTTGCTCACGAATATACACCCCTGCTCCAGGCTGGTCTGGTACATCAGAACCAGGACGTTTTCATGACGCGCCAATGTCACATCTCGGTTAGTGTATATATCATAAATAGCAGGCAATTGAGGTAAACCTGCCAAAAATGATGCCTCGCCCAGGCTCAAATGCTTCGCTGAAGTACTGAAATAGGTCTGTGAAGCTGCTTCAACCCCGTAAGCCAAATTGCCAAAGTTGATCTCATTCAGGTACAGCTCAAGGATTTCATCCTTTGAATACCGTCGGGTGATTTCTGCCGCCAGGATCGCTTCCCTGAGTTTTCGGGTATAGGTTTGGCTGGCTCGTTCTTCCGGGGAAAACAGCAGCATCCGGGTCAACTGTTGTGTAATGGTAGATGCGCCGGAAACAATTTCATCGCTGACCAAGTTGTACCAGAACGATCGGGCAATCGCATAAACATCATAACCGGGATGGCTGTAGAAATTTGAATCTTCTGTTGCAACGGTTGCCGCAACCAGATAGGGGGAGATTTCTTCCAGGGGAACATAGGTTCTCCGTCCGGCATTTGGATCCAAAAGCTCGTACAGGACATTTCCTTCTCTATCTAAGATCCTTGTAGTCTCAAATTTTGCTGCCTGTTCCCTTAAATCCTCAACATCCGGGAGGGTTGCAGCTATTCTGTTGTAGTAAATAATAGCAATAGATCCAGCAAAAATCGCCAATACCACAGCGATGAATAAAGCGATCACCATCATCCTGATGGCACACCCCCATCCTTGGCCCCCAGACCATCCTCCAGGACCTGATTCTCTCCACCAGGACATGGTTTTTGAGGATTGTTCAGGCGGCTGAGAAGTTGTTCTTCGGGTGCGGGTCCCCGAGCGGTAAAGAGATGAAGGGGAAGTGCTACCCGGGGCGGGTGCGTCATCCATTCTCCGGGGAAGCGGCATACCCCGAGCATCCAGAGCCGGGGGGGGCGTATGAGGAGTTGCTCCTAAAGGAGGTGGCGGTGTATCATCTAGAGGTGATCGTGAGGGTTTATCAGCTCCACCAAGCACTTCTGTGTCTTCTTCATCACTAGCAAGACCCGTTTTGGATTGTTCAGAACTGGCTGATAACCTTTGGACCGGGAGCGCTATACTTTCGGTAGCATCCGGATCAGGGGAATCTTCTACACTATCAGGTACAATTTCAGGAGCGGGTGTAACTCCACCCGGATCTATTTTTTCTGTATCCGGGTGAGCCGTTTGGGCAGACGATAACCCAAGGGAATCCAGTCGGGATTGAATTAAATCTTCATCCTCTTCCAGCTTATCTGCCCCGTTTACCAGGTCTTTAAATCTTTGTTTGGGTTTTTTGGGATCTTCTGTCTCTGTCATATCAGTTTTCCACCGGGTCCTGTAAAAGGAAAACTTAAGCTTGATCTGATTTACCTTGAGGTATTCTAGCATAAATAAACGATTTCAACCGACCAAACATATCTGACCCGAATCCTGGAATGTAACAAATGTTTTACGGATTTCTGGTCATATCAAGATCTAATTAACTGGTTTTGCCCCGCAATATAAAATGCTATTTATGAAACAACCACCCTGGGACAGAGACCTGCCGGAATTCTTTTATCTGACAGCGGGATCCTGTTTATCTACCAATACCAATTCCCAAAATCAAGTCTGGGTTCTCCATAAAGATCGGGGGAATCCGCCTGCTCTTGTGATTCAGTCGGATCCAGATAACCGCAGTGGAAACTACAAAATATTCCCGCGATTTCGAGAAGGCAACCAAATAGTCAGCGATCCAGCAGAATTCAGTCACTCTCCCAGATTAAATGATTTTTTTGTAAATCTAGTTGAGTATTCATATTATCCACTGGATGAAATCCGCATAACCGGTATTAATTGGGTCCCAGATCCTGCGATCGTCTGTGGTGTAATCAGGTTACATAATCAATCTAACCAGACTCGCACAATCCATTTAGATCTCATTGGAAATTTATCTCCTCTTGATACAGGGAAAAGAATGACAGTCACCATCGCTGATGGTCGGGAAATTCTTGCCGGACAACTCGGCGCTAAATTTCCGGTTTTGTTTATGTCTGGCAATACCTCTCCAGGTAAAGGTCCTTTTCCTTGCCTTTCATCAAAGCTAGTCATCTCTGCTGACAAGGAAGTGGAGTTAAGGTGGATATCCGCTTTGGGGGATTCGACTGCCGACTCAATGGGATTAGTTAACACGGTAAATCAACTGGACTGGACAACTGAGTTCTCCCGCCTGAAAATCGCAGCTCAAAGCCAGTTACAGATCATAACTGGAAACCCGGAATGGAACTATGCATTCGCCCTCTCCCAGAAGGAAGCTATCGGATATATTTGCAGAAATTCCAACCATAATGAAACCTCACCGGAATTTATTCAACCCCTGACCGCCTTCAAAGCTCTGTATCTCTTGAATGTCTTAACCCCAGTGGAATCACTCACCGTCCAGATGATCCTGAAAAAGGTACTGGGAGCAATCGAGGAGGACGGTTTGCTCCCTGAAGAAAGCTGTAGTGATTTTTCCGATCTGCCTGCCTTGCCTCTGGCAGCAGAATTGGTTTGGCAGGCTAAACAGATCTCACCAGATATTGTTCGGAGAGAAGGTTTTTTAGACCAATTGGAATCAGGTCTCACTTACTGGTTTCTTCACGATAGTGATCAGGATGGGGATGTCGTACCTGAAGTAGCCCACCCGTGCCAATTTAATCTGATTGATATTCG
>JAUWCZ010000032.1 GCA_030609055.1 Chloroflexota bacterium
GCTTCGGGAGCTAACCGACAGCCGCTAAAATACATCCTTTCGTTTACTGAGGAAAGGAATCAAAAGATTTTCCCCACACTATCATGGGCGGGATACCTCAAGGAATGGAAGGGACCTGTGGAAGGTGAAAAACCGTCTGCCTATATCATCTTGTTGGGCGATACAACCCTGGCCAGCAGTTTTCAATATGATGCAGGAATTGCCTGCCAGAGTATTCTACTGGGAGCAGCTGAAAGGGGATTTGGGGGCTGTATTATTGGATCGATTAACAAGGAAACCCTGCGCGAGAATCTGGGTATTCCCGACCCGTATGTGATCTTATTGGTCCTGGCATTGGGTAAACCCGCTGAGAAAGTGGTCATCGAGGATCTGGAACCGGAGGGGGATATCAAATACTGGCGGGATGGGAAGGATATCCACCACGTGCCGAAACGGGGACTGGATGAGTTGATCCTGAATATATAAACGGCAACTTTCCCGTTGACATACCGTCATTAGATTAATCTGTCGGATAGGTATTATCATAACGGAAGAGATCAGAGATGTGCATTCCAGTGCCTGCTGGAGTAGGGTTTAGGTGCTAATTATCTAAAGATATGGTTCTAACATTATGCCATTTTGGATTACTACTATAAAGAAAAATGCCATCACGACCAGGCTCATCAGGGTACAACTTATTCTCTCTATCGTAAAATGATGCAGCCCAAAATATTGAATGAAACCATTTATAGTTATTAATATTGGTTATGGCATTTATTACATCATATGGTTGGGCATAAATAAATGCGTCATATAACAATAGAAATGCACCATTAGGATCAATACCTTTATCTTGTAATTTCTTCTTTTTGTTATCTATAGCATTCTGCAACATTTTTGTTAATTGATCGTTGATATCTCCTTCCCACATTGCTGGTGCCATCCACACGAATCCAATTGTTGACCCCTCTTTTCTTAGTTTTATTATGCGGATATTTCCTGAGTTATCTTGCTTCAGCTTTAATTCTGAACTGACATTATCGTTTTGCGTAGAAGCAATGTATGATACTGCTTTTTCTAAAAGTTGATTTCTTAAATTAGAATTTGGTTTTGGGATGCATGGTAGCTGGGAAACAATGAAAGCATATGTTCCAGACAGAACTCCTCTGGAATCGGCAGCATCAAAAATCTCATCGGCAAATCTTTTACAATGCGCAGAGTATTCTTGTCGTGATACTATGCTTGTAACTTCAGTTGGGTAGGCAACACCATCAATTGTTACAGTAAAGTCTGGGGGATCACAAAGTTCTCGATGAATTTTTAATTTCCTGCAACCGCATTTTGTGGTTAGAACATGGTTTAATGCTTCGACCGAAACTAATTCTTCATCAATACTGTTTTCATCGTTGTTTTGGTTACTTGATTTTGACATTTATTGACCCCTTTTGTTACTAAACTCAAAAAGATTTATGCATCTAACGTTAATTATGTCTCACCTTCGTGACAAACGCATAGGAGATATGGATCATATTGGATGATAATGTTCTATGTATTTATTGTGTTGAATCGAAATATTGCATAAGGATATTTTGAATCGAGTCGCCTTTCCTGGATAGTAAATTGATTTTCTGGGGGAGTTTCGGTGTTAATTGCGTTGTGCAACCAGTTTATATGAATTATCTGGATCTATTTTCCCCTGGAAGAAAACGCATTGGACGCTTTTGCATCCATGAACCAATACGTCAGTTCCGTATTAGAACCGCAAACATTGTACCAATCAAAGTAATGGTTTGTTAATTGCAGAATGTGTTCCACCAATAATAATTCCGCAATGGTATTGCTAGCAAGATCAACAGTAACGATACACCTATGTTAATACCAATGATTGTCCTTCGCCCATTGGGCGGTGTGCCTTAACATCTTCTCCAACCAACGCCTTATGGCAATTTACTGGTGTTCTTCCTACGAATTATCTACGTTCGGTTGAAGATGTGCTGGAAAGTTAATATGATGCCCAACCCCAGCATCTTAAACCAGACAAATGGTTTATTATAAACAGCTCGCAGAGTAAATCCATCACGTTCTATTATGTCCAGGACACCTTCAAAGCGAGCACAATACCAATACCCCATAATTTTACATCGTAGCACTTCTAAACTATCCAGGTAACGCTTTCCTTCCCGGAAATTTTCCCGTGCCTGCCCTACGCGATTTCGGACCCAGGCTCGGAAAGGTGGGCTGTGTACATCTTCTGGTCCGATTCCGTGCTCAACTAAGTATTCCTGGGGAATATTGATGAAGCCATCCCTAATATCGGAAAGCATATCGCGGAGCAAATGAGTAATGTGAGCGGCATAAGCAGCCAGGTAACGATTTTCACCAGTGGGATAAGGGTTGCTGTTGCCTATAAAGTATTGAAGCCCATCAGTGACAGATTGAGACAGGCAGTTCGAATACCAGGCTAACTCACTACTATTGATGACCCTTCCTTTGCGATAGGCATCGAACTCGATAATAGCGAACATATTGTTGATAAAAGATCGCAGTCTGCTGTTTTCTATTTTGTCATGGGAGATGAGATCTGCAACAATTGTTTCTTCAGGTTCAAGATTGCTGGGGCGTTCATGGTTATACAGGCTATCAATCAACTTTCTCTGACGTTTGACAAAAGAGATCCGCTCGTCTCTTGACTGAGATGTTACATCTATAATATCGTCGGCCCAACGGAAATAGGCATACGCTCTGAAAAAGTCGCTCACTAAATTCTTATCGACCATGAGTTGAGCAGTGTAATAGGTTTGCCTACTGCCAACTCGGGTGATAGATTGTGCTAAATTTGCGCTTGCTTCTCTTTTCTCTTGATTAAACATCTTCAGATATTAGCCTTCATTTTTATTATCGGCACTCTGAATAAGTGCCCTGGGATTACTAAAAATATTAAAAACTGGAAAGTCAACAATGAAGTAGTAATAAAATTAGGATATCACATGTTCTTTTAAAGATGGCCGGAGATTTAAACCCTGAATCGAAATTTCAGGCGATAGAATGAAATCCTATAGGTATTAGGAAACTGATTTTTCCCCTTATTTAGGACACTTTGGACACTTTAATGCCCCCTGGAAGGAAAGACCCTTCGACACGACCTTCGGTCGCAGGGCAGGCTCTTCCCCCTCTGATTAAGAGTCAATTGCCAATTTAATCGTATCCAAGGAAATCGGTCCTTCCCGCAGGATGATCAGCTCGGCTTGGGTGCAATCCAGCACCGTGGAGGGGACACCACCAGGTGTTTTTCCTCCATCCAGAATTAAATCTATCATTCCCCCTAGATTCTCAGCCACTTCTTCTGCGGTGAGGGTGATTTCCCCCCCGGATATATTAGCCGAGGTGGCTGCCAGCGGTCCGGTATGGCTTAATAGGTCCCGGGTGAGTTTAAAATCCGGGATTCGGACACCAACAGTTTGCGTGGGAGAGAGATTCTCTGGCATTCCTTTCAAAAGGGGAATGATCAGCGTTATTGCGCCGGGCCAGAACCTCTGGATGATGGCTTTGACATTCTGATCCAGCGGCGGTGTGATTCGAGCCAGTTCTTCCTGATCTGATACCAGGATTGGGATAGCTTTCTGATACGACCGTCCTTTCACCTGATAGAGTTTTTCAATCGCCATCTCATTAAATGCCGAGACCCCGATCCCGTACACAGTGTCGGTGGGAAAGGCAATCACTCCACCAGACTGGACAATTTCAACAGCCCGGGAAATGGATTGGGGCTGGTCTATTTGAAGAATAAGGGTCTCTTTTTTCATCATGTTTGAATTGATAGATACCTATCCAATCCAGCAAGGTCCTGTTCTAGCTGGATTTCTGCCCGGGGAAAGATCGACCGGGCAATTACCAAAGCCTCACCCCCGCTGGTTTCATCCAGTTCCAACAATATCAATCCTCCAGGATTCATCACAGCAGGTGCTCCTTCCAAAACTCTTTTAATATACGATAACCCATCTGGACCACCATCAAGAGCCAGGCGAGGTTCTGTATGTACCACCCGGAGATTGTTGAGTTTTTCACTCGGAATATATGGTAGATTTGCGATCAACAAATCTACCTGACCGCGGAAGCCGGACAATAAATCAGCTGCCAGGAAACTAATTCTCTCAATGGTTTGATGGTGGGTTGCATTTTTCTTGGCTACTTGCAAAGCAGGAATGGAAACGTCTGTGGCAAATACTCTAAGGTCAGGGAAGTTATGAGCCAGGGACACAGCAATACAGCCGGACCCGGTTCCAAGGTCTAAACACATCCGTTTGCCGGGATGGTCTTCTAACCAGTTATGAGCTCTTTGGACCAGCCCTTCCGTTTCCGGTCGGGGGATGAGCACATCCGGAGTGAGGGTAAAATCCAGTTGGAAAAACTCCCAGGTACCCAGGATATAAGGAAGCGGAATCTCTTCTTTAACCTGGATCAGGGCATGGTTCAGTTCCAGCTCCTGTTCTGGTGTGAGATCTGGAGAGGGATTTGCCAGGATCTGGGATTTGCTTTGCGCTGTGATATAACTCAATAAAACCAGAGCATCCAGATATGGGGATTCACTGTAGGGCGAGATCCAGGTTTGGATTTGCTGCAGGGTAGAGTTAGGGTGTTTACCCTTGGTCTTCAAATCCTGCGTATGCCAGGCGTTTTGCTTCATCCTCGGTGGCTAATTCATCAATGACTTCATCTATCTGACCATCAAGTACAGATAACAGCTTGTGAGCTGAATAGTTGATCCGGTGATCAGTGATTCTGGATTGTGGGAAATTATAGGTCCGTATTTTTTCTGACCGGTCACCGGAACCAATTTGAGATCTCCTGTCCGCATCCTGCTCCTGCCGTCGTTTATTTTCCTCGATTTCAAATAAGCGGGCTTTCAGTATACTCATAGCACGGGCTCGATTTTGCGCCTGGGATCTTTCATCCTGACACTGCACCACAATTCCGGTGGGTTTGTGGGTGAGACGGATAGCGGTTGAGTTTTTCTGGACGCTTTGCCCTCCCGGTCCGCCAGCTTTGTAGACATCCATTTCGATATCGCTGGGAGCGATCTCGATCTCATCTATATCATCCACTTCTGCCATTACAGCCACTGTGGCGGTTGAGGTGTGAATTCTACCCTGTGATTCTGTTTCCGGGACTCTTTGGACGCGGTGGACGCCAGATTCATATTTCAAGCGAGAAAATGACCCTTTTCCCTTAATCATGGCAGAGATTTCTTTAATTCCACCCACACCGGTTTCCCTGAGTGACAGAACTTCTACTTTCCAGCCTTTTTGTTCAGCATACCGGCTGTACATCCGGAATAAATCACCGGCGAATAACCCGGCTTCGTCTCCCCCAGCTCCAGCACGAATCTCAAGAATAACGTTCCGGTCATCCCGGGGATCTTTGGGGACCAGCATACGTTTTAGCTGTTTTTCCAACTCAGAAATCTTTGCCGTTAAGCTTTCGATCTCCAGATCTGCCAGCTCGCGCATCTCCTGGTCGCCAGATTCCCCCAGGGATTTTGCCCCATCAAGCTGTTCCAGGGACTCCCTGTACTTATGGATAGCTTCAATAAATGGGTCCAGTTCAGCTTTCTCTTTCCCAAGATCAGCTGCTTGCTGGTAGTCATCTCCAACAATGAGCAATTTCTGGTGGATTTCTTCGTACCGGCTTTCAATACCGGCTAATTTCTCTAAAAGCATAGTCATGATGATTCTAATTCCTCGGGTAAATTCTCGGTCTAGCGCTGGGAAATTATACCATCTCCAGCCCCGGAGTTATCTCCATGTACCTTAACTCATTGAGCCCTTTGTCCTGCCTGTCAAAGGGCACCTCCACTGATTACTGGTTAATCTTCCCTCTACGCAATCCACCCTTCGATATGCACTTACTTCGTTCGTGCTACTCAGGATGCCTTGGCGTGAGTACCTTAAAATTACAATTAAAATAATCCCTGTCTCCCAGTCACTAAGTCGCAGAGTCACCAAGTCTCAACCCTCTCCTCTCTTCGACTACCAAAACCCCTCGACCCCGCTCGAGGTTGGTGTTCGCTCTGAGAGTTTATTGGATCTGTGGAGAAGATCAATTTGGGGGTCTTGATCAAGCCGGATAGTCCTATATTGGACTTGTATTTGCTTGCAAGGTAGTGGGGTTAATGCTATAATTCAACCGTTCAAACCCCACGTTAAGGCCGAATTGAAACTAGTATATCCTCTTTTCCCGCTTAAGCGATCATAAGTTGGTGCATTGTGTTGGAGAACTCTCCAATTGATTTCTATTTTGTATTATCTACTTATCAGGGTCACCCCAATCGAGAATAAATATGGAAACAAAAGAATTATTTGAAAAACCTTTGGCCGAATTGCGTACAATTGCCGAAGAATTGGATGTCAACCGATCCAAATGGTTGAAGAAAGAAGCCCTAGTTTTAGAAATCCAGCGGGCGGACGCGGAATTAAAAGGACGGGAAGTTCGCGGGGGAATTCTGGAGATCATGAGCGAGGGGATTGGATTTCTGAGATCCGCAAATTATATGTCCGGTCCAGAGGATATCTATGTCTCCCAATCTCAGATCAGGCGATTTGACCTCCGGAGCGGAGACCTCGTCATCGGCCATGTTCGTCCTCCGCGAAATTCTGAACGCCATTATGGCTTGCTAAAAGCAGAAAGTGTGAATGGATTGAGTCCGGCAAAGGCAAAACGAAGACCGGAGTTCCATTCACTCACGCCAATATTTCCCAATGAACGATTTGATCTGGAGACATCCCCTCATATCTCTTCCACACGGCTGATAAACCTGATCACACCTGTTGGTCGCGGTCAGCGAGGATTAATCGTTTCACCGCCGAAAGCTGGAAAAACAACCATCCTCAAGGAAATTACCAACGCAATTTCCGCCAAATATCCTGGTGTTCATATGATTGTGGCACTGATTGGTGAGCGACCGGAAGAAGTCACCGATATGGACCGATCAGTCGATGCCGAAGTAATTTCCTCCACATTTGATGAGCCCGTATCTTCCCATGTCCGGGTGGCGGAAATGGTCCTGGAACGCGCAAAACGATTGGTTGAATCGGATATGGACGTTGTGGTGATGTTGGATTCAATCACCCGATTGGCTCGAGCTTATAACCTGGTGGTTACACCATCAGGACGCACACTCTCTGGAGGTATTGATCCATCCGCGCTTTATCCGCCCAAGAGATTCTTTGGTGCTGCTCGAAATATTGAAGATGGTGGATCATTAACTATTATTGGTACCTGCCTGGTTGATACTGGGTCCCGGATGGATGATGTGGTCTATGAGGAATTCAAGGGAACCGGCAATATGGAGCTGCATCTCTCCCGGACTTTGCAAGAAAGGCGGGTATTTCCGGCAATTGATATTTCACGCTCCTCAACCAGAAGGGAAGAACTACTGCTTGGTCCTGATCTTACCCCCCGTGTTTGGCTGATGAGGCGGATGTATGATCAAATGGTTTCCGATCCACCTCATGGTGCGGGAATGGATCAATCCTCGGCAACTGAGACGATCTTAAAACGTATCAGCGAAACTGGCAACAACGAAGAATTCCTTACTACCTTGAACGAATAATCCTTTTCATTTGAGACATATTGTGAAAGTAAATAGAGAACTCCTCCTTTCCTGGTCTCTGTGGTTTCTAGCCTTCTTTCTCCTGGTTGGAGCGGCTTTTTTCGCTTTGGGTTTTATCACGCCACCGCAGGTAACTTCAAACCCGCCAAAGGAAAAAACACCCGCCATCAGCCAGACAGATCAAGATCCAGCCCGAATATCAATCCCAACCTTCAACACGGATCACCGACAAACAGCGATTTATAGAGAGGCGCTGGTGAATACGATGATTCCGGACAGGGGGAGTAGAGATCCTGCCATCTATCAGGTCGTGTTTAATGATTCCGTGTTTGGAATAGCGGCACTGAATGATTTAGAGCCAGAGACAATCTTATGGTCTAACTATGATGTCCTCAAAGATAATCCGCATTCTTTGTCACCTGGTATGGAACTGGTCATTCCTCCTACAGACGGTATTTATTATGAATGGCTGGAGGGGGACGAAATCGAGGCAGTAGCTGCTGCGCTTAAAACTGATCCTCAATTAATTATAAATTGGACCGGAAATAACCTGGATTTGGTGAATCCGGAGATTGAACCGGGCAGCATGGTGATGATCCCCAGAGGAAAGAGAGAATTTCAACAGTGGATCATCCCCACTATTGCCAGAGGGGTCTCTGGCGTATCCGCTGGTGTTTACGGAGATGGAGTCTGCAATGGTCCGTTTGAGGGAATCTATGGCACCGGCGGATTTATTTGGCCAACGATTGGCCATACTTTGTCTGGGAATGATTTTTGGTCCGGTCACCTGGCAATTGATATCGCACTAACAATAGGAGAACCGGTATCTGCAGCTGATTCAGGCGTGGTTGTATTTGCAGGTTGGTCAACCGGCGGTTATGGGAATGTTGTTATAATTGATCATGGCAATGGATACCAGACTCTGTACGCGCACCTGAACTCTGTTAACACCGGTTGTGGACGAAGTGTTCTTCAAGGGCAAACCATTGGAACCGGTGGAAATACAGGAAATTCTACTGGTGTCCACCTGCATTTTGAGGTCCGGTACTTGGGAGGATTTGTGAATCCCTGGTTTGTATTACCACCTCCCTAAGAGGGACTTATTGAAGGTCCAAGGAGAGAATGATGAGTAAAGATCATGAGGATCAGGATTTTGAAACCGAAGTAATTGCGGAAACAGAGGGATATCTTGCCTGGCGGGCTGATGAACCCGACGGAGAGAGTACATACCACCTGGAATTGAACAATTTAACCGTTCATTTCTTTACCGAAGAATGGGAGGAATTCCTGCAGCTGGCAGAAATGCTATTAGAGAAATAGTGGAAAGGTAAGCCAGGTTTAAGGGACCGGATCCTTCGAAAGGATCCGGTCCCTTTTCTATTCATCCAGCCAGTTAAATGATCTCTTGACAGCCTTTTTCCAAAGGTGAAAATGTTTTTGACGGACTCCTTCAGACATATCCGGGGTCCAGGTTTGACCTTCTTTCCAGTAATCTCTCAAAGCATTAAGATCTTTCCAGAATCCTACTGCAAGACCTGCCGCAAATGCTGCGCCCAGAGCGGTTGTCTCCGTTATTTGTGGTCGGATAACCGGCACGTTTAGCAGGTCAGCCTGAAATTGCATCAGTAAATTATTCTTGACCATCCCGCCGTCTACTTTTAATGATTTGAGATTTATCTTGGTGTCTTTCTCCATTGCTTCCAATATTTCCTTGGTTTGAAAAGCAGTAGCCTCCAGGGCTGCCCGGGCAATGTGAGACTTGGTGATAAACAGAGTTAATCCAGCAATCACCCCCCGGGCATCAGTTTGCCAGTAGGGAGCGTAGAGACCAGAAAATGCTGGAACAAAATATACTCCTCCATTATCTTCAACCCGTCTCGCCAACTCTTCAACTTCGGATGAGGTTTTAATAATTCCAAGATTATCACGGAGCCACTGGATCAGGGCGCCGGCAATGGCGACAGAACCTTCTAAGGCATAGACCGGGTCCTGCGTACCGATCTTATATCCCAGAGTGGTTAATAAGCCGTGTGTGCTGATGGTAGGTTTAGTGCCGCTGTTCAGCAGCAGAAAACACCCTGTTCCATAGGTATTTTTTACGTCGCCGGGGTCAAAACAAGTTTGCCCGAACAAAGCGGCTTGCTGATCTCCTAAAATACCGGAAATCGGCAATCCCCCGAATAGGCTGACAGCTTCACCATATATTTCGCTGGATGAATGGATATTGGGCAGCATTTGGTGGGGGATACCAAGCACTCGTAAAATATCTGGATCCCAATCAAGTGTTCTTAAATCCATCAACATTGTCCGGGAGGCATTAGTAACATCTGTGACATGACAACCGCCATTTACACCGCCGGTCAGATTCCATATTAACCAGGTATCAATATTTCCAAACAGTAAATCTCCCTGATCAGCGAGTGTATTCGCCTCAGGGATGTTCTCCAGAATCCATTTGATTTTTGGGCCTGAAAAATAAGTTGAGAGAGGCAATCCGGTTGTGGAGCGAAAACGATCCTGTCCACCTTCAAGCCCTAATTCCCTGCAGATTTGGTCCGTTCGCGTATCCTGCCAGACAATCGCATTACAAAGGGGATTGCCAGTTGATTTTGACCAGACTACTGATGTTTCCCTCTGATTTGTGATACCCAAACCTGCCAGATCATCCACAACCAAATCTGCTTGACTTAGTGCGCCGCAAATGACTTTGAGAGTGTTTCGCCAGATTTCGAGTGGATCATGTTCAACCCATCCCGGCTGGGGATAGATCTGCAGGTGTTCTTTTTGATCATTTGAAACGATTTCTCCCATGTGATTAAACAGGATGCAACGTGTGCTGGTTGTTCCCTGATCCAAGGCGGCAATGAATTTTTTCATATCAATTCCTCTAATACTGGTTCGGATCGACAAGGAGGAGCTTACCATTCCACCTTGTGAAATATCCAGGTTAAACCCTTTTATATAATCATCTCCCAAAATCTGGGAAACCTTACTGGTTGAAGCCCATTATAACGAAAAACATCCCTGGCTGTTACTAGCGATTAGCCGGAACCCGCCTAATGATTTTCAGGTTTCTGGAACCCTGAAAAGCAAAAACATCAAAACGTGAGAGAATTTCCCCACCTTGAATGTGCGATTCAACCATGTTAAACTAACAACACAACAGGAGAACACGTGCAGCCCTCGTTCTGTCGTCTATCCTAGCCTTCCCGTCCCTTGCTTTTTTATCAGGTAAAGGATCTGCCGGAAGGGATATAATGAATCCGTTACAGGAACTCTCTTGTTTTTCAGCGTTAAAGATATAATTATTCTTACTAAGCCCGGTTTACCTCTTCTTACCAGGTATCTGGAAACGATATGCCTTCTACCTTATATCTAATTGATGGACATGCTCTGGCTTACAGGACTTACTTTGCCCTCACCAGTGGTGGCACCGCCCCTTCGCGCTGGCTGACCAGCAAAGGGGAACCAACTGCCGGCGTATATGGATTTACCAGTGTTCTGCTGCGTTTGCTGGAACAAGAACGCCCTGATTACCTGGCAGTGGTTTTTGATACTGGGAAAACCTTTCGGGATGACCTCTTTCCTGATTACAAAGCGACCCGCGAAAAAATGCCGGAAGATCTACGTCCCCAAATAGAACGGATTAGGAATTTAGTGGATACTTTGAATATCCCCCGGGCTGAACTGGAAGGGTATGAGGCAGACGATGTACTGGGCAGTCTGGCAAACTGGGCTGTTGATCGGGGTTTGGCAGTCAAGATTATCACCGGAGATCGGGATTTGCTCCAGCTGGTTAATGAAAGGATCACCGTTCGCTTACCAGGCAAATCGCTAAGTGATGCCAAAGATTACTTTCGAGATGATGTAAAGGAAACACTTGGTGTTTGGCCTGAACAGGTAGTGGATTATAAGGCGTTAACTGGCGATAGGTCGGATAACATTCCCGGTGTCTATGGGGTAGGGAAAAAGACAGCTGTAAATCTGCTGGAAGAATACCAGACCCTCGACGAGATATATGAAAATTTAGAGGCTGTCCCGACACGGTTTCAAAACAAACTTGAGGAAGGCAAGGAGAATGCCTATTTGAGTCAGAAGCTGGCAACCATCGTCAGTGATCTGGCAATCGAAATTGACCTGGATCAAGCTCGACCGGATCAATTTGACCCCATTCAAGTCCGCGATTTATTTCGCACGCTCGAATTTGGATCTCTTTTGGGCAGATTATCTTCGATCGAAGAGATCTATGGGAAAACTGTTCCTGGACAACAAATCTCATTTTTGGCAGCTGAGGGGAAGGAAGAAAACTCGGATTTTCTCTCCGAACAAGAAAATCCTGGAGGGATCAAGGTTGAGATTATTGAGACTGAAAAACAGCTGCAAAACATAGTAAAAATCCTTAACAAAGCTGATCTAATCGCCTTTGACACTGAAACTACCTCCACAGATCAAATGCAGGCAGATCTGGTAGGAATTTCTCTGGCGGTGAGGGAGGATAGAGGTTACTACATTCCTGTGGGCCACAAGGAGGGAAAACAGCTGCCATTAGATAGGGTGATTGCTGCTCTAAAACCTCCGCTTACTGACCCGGCGATCAAGAAATTGGGTCACAATATTAAATATGACTATATTCTTCTCGCGAGATCAGGACTTAATGCATATCCACTTAGTTTTGACAGTATGATTGCGGAGTGGGTGATTAACCCGTCTTCAAGAAATTTGGGTTTAAAAAAGCTGTCCTGGGTCAGATTAAACAGGTCAATGGCTGAAATCGAGTCCTTGATAGGTAAGGGAAAATCCCAAATCACAATGGCTGAAGTACCCATCCAGGACGCAGCGAGATATGCGGTTGAAGATGCCGTGATGGTTCTGCTCTTGCAGCCGATACTTGAGAAGGAGTTAATAGAGGTAAAGAGCTTGGACTTGTATAACCAGATTGAAATGCCCCTTGTTTCTGTGATCGCTTCCATAGAAATGCAGGGAATTGGACTGGATACTAAATTCCTGCAGGAGATGTCTATCCGTCTGGAAGCGGATCTTCTTAAACTGGAAAAGGAAATATATCAGGCGGTTGGTTATGAGTTTAATATAAATTCCCCCAAACAACTTTCTGAAGCACTCTTTTCAACGCTTGCGTTATCCCCGCCGGACAGAGGAAGTAAAACTGCCAGTGGCTATTACTCAACAGCTGCTGATGTTCTGGAGTTGTTAAAGGATGAACACCAAGTGCCTGTTTTGGTGCTGGAGTATAGAGAGTACGCCAAGCTGAAATCCACCTATGTGGATGCCCTCCAAGAGCAGGTTAATCCAGATACTCAGCGTGTACACACCTCCTATAACCAAACTGGATCTGTCACCGGTAGAATAGCTTCATCTAATCCAAACTTGCAGAATATACCGATTCGCACTGAACTTGGCCGTCTGGTCAGAAATGCCTTTATTGCCACGCAAAATTGGTTGCTTATTGCTGTTGATTATTCTCAAATTGAATTAAGGGTGGCGGCTCATATGGCCCAGGATCAGGCAATGCTGAACGCTTTTCGCGAGGGAAAAGATATTCATACCGCAACCGCAGCGGCAATCCATAATATCACCCTGGAGAAAGTGACTGAACAACAAAGAAGAGATGCCAAAGCGACAAACTTTGGTTTGATCTATGGGATGAGTGCCTATGGTCTAACCCAGACCACCGATCTGACTTTGGCAGAAGCCGAATCCTTCGTAGAAACGTACTTTGAACGTTTCCCGGGGATCGGTGACTACCTGGATAAAATCCGGATCCAAGCTAAAGAACAAGGGTATGTGGAAACATTATTAGGAAGAAAAAGATATTTTCCGCGCTTGGCAACGACCACGAACTATAATCTTCGCCGGCGGGAAGAGAGGGAAGCGATTAATGCGCCCATTCAGGGTACTGCAGCTGATATTATGAAACTGGCAATGATCGCTGTATATGATCGCTTGGAAAAGTCCGGATTGTCCGGGAGAATTCTGCTTCAGGTTCATGATGAGTTGGTCCTCGAAGCTCCACAGGGAGAAGTTGACCAGACCATTAGACTTGTGCAATCTGCCATGGAGGATGTTTACTCCCTTGACATTCCGCTTACAACTGAAGCAAAATATGGGCAGAACTGGGGGTCGTTAGCCGGATTTTCAGGAGCTGATAGTTGAAGAAGAGAGTATTCTATGACTGATAAGAATCAAGAGCTGCAGCAATTATTATCAAAAGGTAACTCGGCAGCCTGGGATCAAAAATGGGGAGATGCAGCCTCATATTACCAGCAAGTTCTCGAACTTGAACCCAATAATTTCAAGGCGCTTACAAACATCGGTTTGGCGTATTTCGAAATGCGTAATTTTGAAGCTTCCCTTGCAGCCTATTCCAACGCTGTCACGCTAAATCCCGATGATCCGGCTCCTTATGAAAAGATGTTCCTGATTTTCCAGGGAATGGATCAGCCAGCCGAAGCCATAAAAGCTGCTCTCAAAGCCGCAGAATCCCATTTGAAGAATGAGGATATTCAAAAAGCAATTGAAAACTGGAAGCGCGTCATTGAGCTGGATATTCAAAATGTTAAAGCCCATGCTCGCTTGGCAATGGTTTATCAGCGCTTAGGAAAGAAAAAACTCGCTGTCAGTGAATACATAAATGCTGCAAGTGTACTTCAATTTACTGGGAATACCCAAAAAGCTAAGGAGGCGGTTGATAGGGCACTGGAAACCTCTCCAGAGAATATCATTGCCCTTCGTGCCAAAGAGATCCTTCATCAGGGAAGGCAGCTTCCAATGCCTGAACCAATAGTAAGAGAACCAGAAGAGGAGATTGAGGTTGATTCTGCCCAAATTGAACCGCCCAAACCAGTGGAGCAAAAAGAGTATGAAAATCCCATTGTAGAGGCAGTTGATCGAGCAATGATTGTTCTGGCAGGAGCAATATTTGAGGAAGTGATAATTGATAAGGGAGAGAAAACTGACCAGGGCAGGGATTTAGATTCTGCATTAAGCTGGAACGTCGATGGAGAAACCGATCTTACAGATGATAGTTTGCTGAAACTTCATGTCAGCCAGGCAATTGAGCATTATTCATCCGGTAATGAAAAGGAAGCTGCGGATAATATTAAAATGGCTATTGATGATGGCTATAACAACCCAGCAGCATATTTTCTCCTCGGATATTTATATATAAACTCAGGCCGCATGGAAAGTGCCTCCCGCTCCCTCCTTAAAGCAGTTCCCCATGCAGATTTTGCCCTGGGATCCCGATTGCTATTAGCCGGTTACTACAGCAGCATTGATAATTGGTTAGAGGCAAGCAAAGAATACCTTGAAGCCCTGCGAATAGCAGATACTTCTGTTGTTGAGAAAGAAGATGTAGAAGACCTGATTCATCTTTATGAAGTGATGCTGGATGATCTGGAGTCCCAGGAAGGGGATGAAGCCTATATAGAGATGAGCCAACATATTGAGGAATTGCTGCTCAGATCGGATTGGAAGGATATCCTTGTGAATTTACGAAGTAAAGGTAAAGCCGAGGATGGTCTGCTTCTGCCCCAAATGGACTCTTTACTGGATGATCGCAGAAGCCAAATCCTGGGGGTTCATAAAAACATTCTTGATCTCGCTAGAGATGGGCATTATGGTGCTGCGATGGAAAAGGCATTTTTTGCCCTGCGGAATGCGCCTACATTCTTACCTCTCCATATCACAATTGGGGATCTTCTTATGGAACAGAATAAAATCTCTGGCGCTGTTACGAAATATTTGGCTGTTGCCGATGTGTATACTATTCAGGGAAAGACCGAAAGATCACTGGCGATGCTCAAGAAAGTGATTGATCTACAACCAATGAATATCGAAATCCGTCAGCGTCAAATTGATTTATTAGAAGAGTATGGACAGAAAGAGGAAGCAATCAAAGAGTACATCAATTTAGCGGATGTTTTCTATCCGCTAGCTGAATTGGATAGTGCCCGGACAGCATATATGAAGGCTTATGCTCTGGCGAAAACGGTGCCTGAGGAATTAGGCTGGAAGATCAAGATCCTTCAACGCCAGGCAGATATTGATGTTCAACGCCTTGATTGGGACGCTGCCTTAAACACATATCAAGAATTGATCGAATCCTATCCGCGCAATCAAAAAGCTAGTATATCAATTGTTGATTTGAATTACCGCCTCGGAAAAAATGCAGCAGCTGAAAAGGAAATTAACCGCTTTGTTAAGGGTTTTAACCCGGAGAGTGAATTGGACGAGGTTAAAGATTATCTGGAAAATCTCAAAGAAGAAAAACCCGGAGAAATCTATATTATCAGAGAATTAGTAACCCTCTACAAACATTCGGATCAGTTGGAAAAGGCTATTTCCGAACTGGATACCCTGGGAGATTTGCTGCTTGAGGAGGGAAGGAAACAAGAAGCGGTCCAGGTGATTCAAGAAATCGTCACTCTATCACCAGCAAACATAGAAGATTATCAGAAATTGCTTCAACAACTACAAAAATGAATATCCATCCAGAATATTATGGTCTTCTGTTAACCGGCGTGGAATCCGCCAGTCAGTAAATAGGAAAGATTTGATATATGGATCTTAAAGATCAGATTAACAAGTCCCTTGAGGGTGATTTAGATTCATTTAATCAGATAGTTATTGAATTTCAAAACCTGGTCTATAACCAGGCTTACAGGATACTTGGCGAACCCGGTACAGCGGAAGATGCAACCCAGGAGGCATTCATCTCTGCCTATAAAAAACTGCATACCTATCGGGGAGGTTCGTTTAAGAGCTGGCTTCTCCGCATTGTAAGCAACGCCTGTTATGATGAGTTTAGACGGCGAAAACGGCAGCCGGTATCACCCCTTTTTCCAGAAAATAAACAAGGCAATGAAGTGGATTCGGCTTCCTGGTTGGAGGATCCTGGTGAAAAACCAGAGGATTCTCTGCTCAGGAATGAGCTGTCTGAAGCAATTCAAATCTGCCTGGACCGTTTAGAATTTGAATTCCGGACAATTGTTATCCTGGTAGATCTGCAGGGAATGGATTATGCTTCAGCGGCAGAAGTGATTGATCGCCCCTTGGGTACTGTGAAGAGCCGCCTGGCACGTGCCAGGCGGAATTTACAGGATTGTTTACAGAGTTTCAGGGAACTTTTACCAGTTGAATTCCGTCATGTAGGTGAGGTTTAATTTAAATGCAAATCACCGATAAAGATTGGGTTCAGCTATCGGCATATTTAGACGGTGAGCTGAGCGGCAGGGATTTAAATCAATTAAGGAAAAGGATGCTATCTGATCCTCAGTTGCAGTCTGCCTTGGAGCAACTGAAGATAACCAAGCAGATTCTGCGGACAGCTCCTCACGTCCCTGCACCGCGGAACTTTACTCTCACACCGAAGATGGTAGGTTTTAAACCAAAAAAACCAACCTATCCCAGATACCGTCTGGCTGCTGTTGTGACGTCTTTTTTGCTGATTGGGGTCCTGGTGCTTGATTTGGGGAGATTCGTAAATATTGGAGCAATGGCACCAACTGCTCCAATATATTATCGGGAAGTCTCCCAGGAATCTGTACCGGAAGCCGCTGCTGACGCTGTTGAAGAACCTTCCCTACTGGTTGCTGAAGGTGAAGTTGATCAAGACCAGATGAAGGCAGAACTTGAGGATCAACCCGCTGATGAGCCAGCAGCTTCTATTGCCGTGGAAGAAGCAATTGGCGAACCAGTTTCGGAGGGAATGGCGGAAGATGAGTTAGATTCCAGGACTCTGGAAAAAGATATAACAGGAGCAGAAAACTTGGCTGAAGAGAAGGAAGAAACTTTCCTTGGATATCAGGTTTCATCAACCCAAACCCTGGAAACAGAGCCAACCACCAGTGTATTTGACCTGGAAGAAGAAGTCCATCCTCCGGAAAGAGAGACTGGAGTTTCATTTTTGCGGATTCTGGAAATTGTCTTGGGAGTTGGAGTGCTGGGTTTCAGTGCAGCTGCCTGGTTCAGGCGTAAGAAACCCTCTTAATCATTTGAAGATTTCTTAATCAGCCAGCTAAACTAGAAAGCCCCGGATATATCCGGGGCTTTTGGTTGGAAAAACTATATCCTTTATTCTTTTGGCTGATCTTCTTCTGCTTCTTCCTCGGATTCAAATGCCTCCGGAAGCTGGGCGGATTCGATGCCGGTTTCAGAAATATCCGGGACTGGATGTTCCTGGGTGCCAAATCTCGTCAGAACTGCCGCGCCCATCACCCACACAACTAAAACAAATTTGGGCAGCCAGCCAACACAAGGTACGATTTGGCTGAATCCATTAAAGATGAGAGTGATTATGAACATACCCAAACCAGCCATTATTGGGACCGGCAAGGATTGATCAAGTTCAGAGGCTAATTTCCTTCCGACTTCAATACTTAAGGAAACTAGACCAAAAACACCTGCCGCGATCAGTGCAAAGATGGAGAGAATACTGATGGGAATCAGAATGATGGTAATAAAAAGAGCTACTGGAAGAAGGATCACTCCTAGCCCTACAAGCAGTGACATCACAGGCTCCTTGAAAGCTGCCCGTGTGATAATCGTTGGCTGATTTTGTAAGAACAGGGTAAGAAGTATTGCTAATCCGGTCCAGATCAGAATCTTGAAAAAGAACCAGTATGCAGATACAAATGGTAACCTACCGATATTTATTGCCGGAAAATTCCTGTCAAAGGATGTAATCCGGGATGGCAGGTTAAACTCAAAAGGTATCTGCTCTTCCGTGATGATGTTGCCGCTGATGACAGCACCGTCAGCTTGCTCATAACTGCTACCCAGGATTGAGAGATCCCCATTGATTTGAGTCTGTTCTTGGAGCTCAACAATACCACCCAGGGCAACCAAATTGCCGTTGATTGTGCCATTGGTCGTAATATTGCCGCCTAACACAACTGTATCACCATTCACGGTTGAGGAAGCTTCTAAGATGATATTCCCTCCAAGGACAACCAGATCGCCATCTAAAGTCTCGCCTGATTCGAGGGTAAAGTTACCTCCAAAAACAACTTTATCATCTTTAAATCCGGATGCGGATGCCGTTGAAGGGATAAACACTACTGTGATTAACAGTAGTAAAAATAATAATCGGGTGATTTTTTTCATGGGAGTAACTCCTTCTGGAGTGTCCTGGATCTGAAAAAGGCAACCATCCAGGCAGCAGTAATCCCGCTCAGGCTTAAACCTACTGAATACAACCAGACGGGTGAAACCAATTTGATGCTAACCCTGAATAAGGGAGTGAATATATCCCATAGTTGATTCAGGAAGATAATCCACTTGGTGATTAAAGTGACCATTTCCAACATCATTTGTGGGAAATACACCAGGGTTGACCTGAGTTGAATCCCTACACTTGAGAGAACTAGAATCGTAGCCAAGGAAATACCACCAAGGGTTGCACCTAGGATTAACCGATTTTTTCTGTTTTCAACTCTATCCATCCTAGCAATCCAGCGATAACTGAAATCAGGAGCAGGTTCAGGAACCGGACTGGTCCTAAATAAATGCGCTATTTGTTGAGTCGCCCGGTACAGGGAATTGCATTGAGCGCACTGATTCAAATGAACTTGGAGGTTCCGCTGTTGTTCTTGATTCAGTTCTGTATCCAGCAATATCCAGGTTTCAAATTGTTGATGTTTCATGAGCAATCCTTTTTGCAGTTGAGTTTACTTGGGGAACTGAGACCAACTGCATCTGCTGCCATTTTTCTGCCATTAAGCGTCTAGCGCGGAATAAACGGCTTTTAACCGCACTGCTGCTAAGGTTTAATGTCTCTGCGATTTCCTCATATGAGGAATTATGCCAATACTGGAGAATCACGGCTGCCCGGTCTATTTCAGGCAGATCTGCAAGGAGAGATTGGATTTGGGCTTGTTTTTCCTTTTCAAGCGCAGCTTTCTCCGGGCTTGGTTCATTGGCAGGTGGTGCCAGCCAGGCATGTTTTTCATTGTCCATTGATAAGATAGTTACTTTCATTTTCCTCAATTGGTCAATACTATAATTTGATGCAATCGATAAGAGCCAGGTAGCAAAGGATCGCGTTGGATCGTACCGGTCGAGTGCCTGGTAGGCACGGATAAAAGTTTCCTGTGCCGCGTCTTCTGCAGCTGTGGGAGTTCCTAACATCCGGTAACAGACGCTGTAGACCGGTTTTTGATACTTTTCGACTAGTTTTGCAAACGCATCTTTATCGCCGTTTTTGGCTTCAGCAATCCATTGTTCTTCGGTGATCGACACTAAAGTTCTCCTTGCATCTTGCTCTGTATGAATATACGGAGGTCCTTAAATTAAGTTGCAGGATTAATTAATATTAATCATCCCCCAGGGGTAAAAATCCCTCGCCACGAACTTCAAGCACCTGACCAATGACCAAATTCAAAGGGAATCGAGTTTATCCAAACAGCAAGAATCTATCTGGAATTGGGTAATGATTGATTCAATCCAATAAATTAATGGCTGCCAGCTGTTCCAAGACACCGATTACCGCTGAATTATCTAATTCTCCCATACCCATCTGGAGCATGGCGGAATATAGCTGCGTATGGATACTAGCAGCGGGGAGAGGGGCGCCGTATTCTCTCGCTGTGTCCATGACGATTTTTAGATCCTTCTCCTGCATGTATGCTTTAAAACCGGGATTTCGGTTGCCTGAAAATAACCTATCAGGTTTCACATCCAGCGTCCAACATTGAGCTGCTCCACCTTGAATTGCCTGGACTACTTTAACGGGATCAGCCCCGGATTTCTTTGCCAGAATCATCAATTCCGCCATAGCAACCATTTGAGCAGCAACCATTATCTGGTTGGCGGCTTTCGCAATTTGCCCTGCTCCTGATTCGCCGACATGAGTGATGGTTTTTCCGACAACTTCAAATACCGGCAGAACTTGATCCAACGCTTGTTTTGGTCCACCAACCATAATTGCCAGAGTTCCCTGTTGTGCTCCAATATCGCCGCCGCTTACCGGAGCATCAAGGGCATAGGCGCTTTTGGCAGTAAACTCCTGGGCGATTTTTCTCGCCAGGGAAGGCTTGATTGTAGAATGATCAACATATATTAGCCCTGCTTTTACGCCTTCAAGAATGCCGTCTGGTCCCAGCGCAACTAGCTCAACATCAGGGGAATCAGGCAGGTTTGTGAAAACAACATCAACACGGGATGCAACCTCTCTGGGAGTTATAGCTTCTTCCGCACCCTGTTTTACAATGTCGTTTACTACCTCTCGGCTGCGATTATGTACGACTAGCGGGTACCCTGCTTTTAGTAGGTTTATTGCCATCGGTTTGCCCATTAAACCCAAACCAATATAACCGAGGGTTGGTTTATTCTGCATATTGAAAAACTCCTTTAAACGTGTAGATCTATCAGAAAAAATTCTCTATCATCATACTACAGAATAACATTAAATATCGATCCGTACTCCTCCAGGAATTATGGATCGTTTTATTTAGAAGTAATGCAGTTAGTTAGGCTTTGTACTGTTTGGAGATATTTTGTAAGAGGTACTCCTGACAGGCATCTTGGCCATCATAGCGCGGTTTCCAATTCCAATCCCTTCTGGCTGCGCTATCGTCAATATCCGCTGGCCAGGTATCTACGATAGCCTGCCTCTTCAGGTCGGGCGTAAAGTTGATTTCAGCTCCAGGAAAACTTTTTTGCGCCAGATCCTTAAAATCTTGGGCTGAAAAGCTAAAGCTTGTCACGTTATATACCCGATTTTGGAGTTTCTCGCTTGACACCTCCGCCAGCATTTGTAGAGCAAGGACAGCATCGGGCATAACCATAAACGGGATTCGGACATCCGGGCGGACGAAACAATCATATGGTTTTCCCTGGGCTGCAGAGTGGATCATCTCCGGTCCAAAATCACTTGTCCCCCCACTTGGTATTGTGAACGTGCTGATGATACCTGGAAATCGTAGTGCCCTAAAATCAAGCCGGATGGGTTCCTGATCTGCCAGCTGCTGAAAATATTCACTATAGTAGATTCCTGTTTTTTCACAATATAGTTTTGAACAGCCATACATCGTGGTTGGGTTAGTCCATTCGTATTCATGGACGGGGGGGATTTTCTGCTTGGTTTCCAGATCCGGTAGTCCATAGACAGCTATCGAACTGGGAAAGAGAAATTTTACGGGTAAGGATTGGTTTTGGGATTGACGGGTAGCCAACTCCAGTAAATCAATTGTGCTGCAGGTATTGACCTTATGTGCCAGGAGGGGATCACGTTCAGCGGTTGTCGAAAGCACCGCGGCCAGATGCAAAATCAGTTGAAATTGATATTGATTTTCTAAAGAAGAAAGCAGTTCCTTGTCCAGCAAGTCACCAATAATATGAATGGATTTTCCCTTCAGATTCCCCGGAAGTGGTTTTAGATCAACGGTCACCAGGCTTGTATTCGGATCTTCGGCCAGGGAATGGATCAAAGCCTGGCCGATTTCACCACTTGCCCCCGTAAGTAGAACCGTCTTTTTTGGCATATACCACTCCTTTGGATTACTGCAGCAGAAATACCATCACGATCATGTTCATCTGAGTTAGATTTGTTGTGCTAGAATAATTTTAGCGTTTAACCTTACTTTACCACACGGGAGTATTTATTAATTTCCCTGTGTAAGAAATCATATTTTTTTCCAGCAGGAGTAAAACATGCCATTTTCAATAGTAGTTGGAGCTCAATGGGGAGATGAAGGCAAAGGTAGAATCGTGGATCTGCTTGCATCTGAGGCTGAAATTGTTGCTCGATATTCCGGCGGTGATAACGCAGGTCATACAGTCTCAGTAGGGGAGTTAACCTTTAAGCTGCATTTGTTACCCTCTGGTATTGTTCACTCCCATACAACTGGGTTATTAGGAAATGGAATGGTGATTAATCCAGGGGTTCTTCTAGAAGAGATGGAACGAGTTCAACAGACTGGCGTAAAAATTTCCCCTGATAGATTAAAGATTTCGCATGCAGCACATCTTATAACTCCCGGACATATTGCCCTCGACGCAGCTCAAGAAAGTGCAAGAGGCAGCCAAAAAATTGGTACAACAAAACGTGGTATTGGTCCAGCTTATACATCCAAAGTTACCCGCTCAGGGTTGAGAACGGCGTTATTGCACAGCCCTGATAAATTAGAAATTGCAGTAATAGAACACATTAACCAGGTTAATGACCAGCTTACCAGTCTTGATTCAGAGGGTTCCCTGAATGCTGAAAAAATCGCTACTGATTATTGCAGTTATGCGGATATCCTTGCCCCATACATTACCGATGTCGGTTTGTTTGCTTATAAAGCGTTAGTAGACGGTAAATCCATCCTGGCAGAAGGGGCACAGGGGACTTTACTTGATCTCGACCATGGCACATATCCTTTTGTGACCAGTTCAACACCGACTGCACCGGGTGCCTTGGTAGGATTAGGTCTGGGGATCGGGACTGCAGGTCGTGTGATTGGTGTAGTTAAGGCGTTTCAGACACGGGTGGGTGAGGGACCTTTCCCGACGGAACTATCCGGTGATATGGCGGAAAGATTACGGGGAACAGGGGAAAATGATTGGGATGAATTCGGAACCACAACCGGCAGACCACGTCGGATTGGCTGGTTGGATGCAGTGCTGCTGCGTTATGCAGTCAGAGTGAATGGGATTTCAGAATTGGCAGTCACAAAACTGGATATTTTATCAGGATTAAAATCTCTGGCTATCTGTAGTAGATACCGAATCGGGGAACAAGAGTATCTGGATTTACCTCAGGGTCCAGCAGATCTCTCACAATTCCAAGCAGAATATGAACCCATGTCAGTCTGGGATGATGACCTCACATCCATTCGATCCTGGGACCAACTTCCTGTACAAGCCCGGGAATATATAACGCGGATTGAAGATTTGACAGGTTTACCAGTAAAAATTGTCTCGGTTGGACCGGAACGATCCCAAGTTATCATCAGGTAAAGTGAGCATGAAAAGATTCTGGACTCTAATTCCCCTCCTCATGTTAAGTGCTTGTCTTTCGGTGTCAACTCCGGAACCTCCGCCTACGGCGACGGTAACAATTGCGCCTTCACCTACTGCAACGATCGAATGGTTTCCCCCTTCACCTACACCGGAGCAAATCCCAACCATTACGATTGTGCCAACACAGGAAATTATGTCTGAAGTTGGAGAGATCATTTTCAGGGATGATTTTACCTCTCCTGAAGAATGGACAATTCCCCAAACAGACCGGGGCCAGATCAATATCACCAATGGCGAGGCCAATATCATTATTAATCAATCCAATTCATTCTTGGTTGGAACACTTGAGAAGCCGGATATCCAGGATTTCTATGTTGAAATTACTGCCAATCCAATTCTCTGCAGCGGGAGAGATGAGTATGGATTGCTTTTCCGGGTTGCTGGCAGAGAGCAGTACTACCGCTTCTCTCTATCCTGTGATGGGGAAGTTCGCCTGGACAAAATCACCGGGGGAGGTGTTTTTTCCCTGCAGCCCTGGACCAGGAGCGCATCCGTTCCGCCAGGAGCTCCGAGTGTATCGAAGCTTGAAGTACTTGCGCTTAGAAATGAAATACGAGTATTCATTAATGGGGATCCC
>JAUWCZ010000086.1 GCA_030609055.1 Chloroflexota bacterium
CATGAGGAAGTTCATGCTGAAGGTGAAGCATGGCTGCTGCCCGAATCATATCTGCGGCGATATCCCGTTCATAAATATCAGTTATCTGATCTTCCGGGTAAAATTGAGGTCCTTCAGGCAAAAAATCGATTATCCTGGATAGCAGATGAGCGAGGTTTTTTCCAGTTAAGGCAGAGACTGTGATCAGTTCTGCCTCTGGAAGCAATGCCTGGTAGGAGGTAGTGTGATCAGAAATTTTGTCGGGAGACAGTTTGTCTAGCTTGTTGAGAACGAGAAATACAGGCGGTATATTATCCAATTCTTGTAACAATTGACTAAAAAGGTGATCTTCTTCCGAAGGCAGTGCGTTTCCATCCAGGACAAGCAACGCTATGTCAGCATCCTCAAGCGCCAGGCGGGCATCTTGATTCATATACTCACCCAATTTGTGTTGGGGATGATGAAGACCGGGTGTATCAATAAATACTATTTGGGCATCAGGAAGGGTAAGAATTCCAAATTGTTGGAGACGGGTTGTCTGGGGTTTTGGTGATACAGCTGCAATCTTCTGATTTAACAGCCGGTTGAGCAGAGTGGATTTCCCGACGTTTGGCTTGCCCATCACTGCAACAAAACCTGACCTGTGCAAAATCGTTGAATTCATGTAAAACCCTGATTCTTTGATATTTAAAAGCCTGTTTGGATGAATAGAGGAAATTTTCGTAGGCCTTGACTGATCCAGGCAAAATTATTATAATTGTTTGTCTGGGTTAATGACAAAATAAACCAGGGATACTAGTTTCAGTGAGACAGTATCCGAGTTTAGATTTAATAACACAACTGCTTGCCCTGGTGGAGACCGGGGCATATTAACGCGTATAGTAACCGCAGAAGGGCAGTTTGGTCAAGTAGTATAGGTGATCAGGAGATTTTATGGCTCAGGTTGATAATGCTAAAAATTACGCTCGAATCAGCTACAGTTATCCATTACCACCACTGATTGAAGTTCAGTTGGAATCCTTTAAAAGGTTAAAAATACAGGGAATCGGAGACTTGTTTCATGAAATTTCTCCTATTGAATCCTACAATGGGAAGATGAAATTGTATTTTCCATCCCGCACACCCGAAGCAGAGCAGTGGGGGCTCGAGTACCGCTTTGAAGACCCTGAATATACAGTCCAGGAATGTGTTGAACGTGATCTGACTTATGGATCCGCATTGTATGTTTCTGTGCTGCTGGCTGGGGCAAAAGTGCCGGAACCGATCAAACAGGAAATCTTTATGGGTGAATTCCCAGAGATGACTGACAAGGGCACTTTTATCATCAATGGTACGGAAAGGGTGATTGTTTCTCAGTTGATCCGATCTCCGGGGGTGTATTTTGAAGCGGAAGTTGACCGGACAACCGGACGTCGTTTGGCAGTATCAAAACTGATACCGGACCGGGGAGCCTGGATGGAATTTGAAACCAGGAAAACCGGGTATTTAACTATTCGATTTAACCGTCAGCGGACTATACCGGTAACCATATTCTTGCGAGCCCTTGCTGCGGTTGATGACGGTTTAGAGGATTCACCAATAAAAGAAGGGACCGACGAAGAACTCATCGCTCTCTTTGAGGATATCGATACCAATCCGGACCGCATGTTTATTCCTGCCTGTTTTGCGCAGGAACCAGATTGGGAGGTTCCTGAAGGCATGACCATCGCGGAGATGGCTTTAATAGATTTCTTTAAACGCATGCGCCCCGGCGATCCGGCCACAGTCGAAAATGCCCGCGAATTCTTGGAAGATCAACTTTTTAATGACCGCCGGTACAATTTAGAGCGGGTTGGTCGTTATAAACTGAATCAGAAGTATGATCTGGAAGGAAAAGTCCCCATCAACCACCTCACGATAACAAAATGGGACATTTATTACCTGATCCGTCGGATGATTGAAATTAACAATAATATGGAAAATCCCGATGATATCGACCACCTCGGAAATCGGCGGATTAAGACAGTAGATGAGTTGATCCAGAATAAATTGAGGGTGGGTATTCGCAGGATGGAACGGGTGATCCGTGAACGGATGTCAATCCGCGGAAAAAAGAAGATGTCGCCGGTAACGCTGGTGAATATCCGCCCTGTTGTGGCATCTTTGCGGGAGTTTTTCGGCTCCAGCCAACTTTCCCAATTTATGGATCAAACTAATCCGCTTTCAGAGCTACGCCATAAGCGTACATTATCTGCTTTGGGACCGGGGGGTCTGCACAGGCAGCGGGCAGGTTTTGATGTCCGTGATGTGCATCAATCCCACTATGGTCGAATCTGTCCTATTGAGACCCCTGAAGGTCCGAATATCGGTTTGATAGGCAGATTTGCTTCCTATGCTCAGGTAAATGATTACGGGTTTATAGAAACACCATACCGCAAGGTCCGTCAGTCTGTATCTCCCTCAGACCCCGAGATTATCGGAAGTCAACTCAGGGAGGACGTATCCCATCCTACCTCAAAGAAAGTATTAGCCAAAGCCGAAGAAAGAGTAACGGACAAGATGGCTGCGACTATGAAAAAGGCGAAAATTGAGGACGTTCTGGTTACACCTTACATATCAGAAGAGGTCGAGTACTTGGCAGCAGATGCGGAAGATAGATTTGTAATTGCCCAGGCCAATGCTGAAATCAACGAACATTTTGAGTTTGTGAAAGAGCGGGTATCTGCCCGGCATCATTCAGACTTCTTATTTGTGAAACCTACAGATATTGACTATATCGATGTTGCGCCGAATCAGATTGTTGGGATAAGTGCTGCGCTGATTCCCTTCCTGTCTCACGATGATGCCAACCGGGCTTTGATGGGATCTAACATGCAGGCACAGGGAGTACCGCTCCTATGTCCTGAAATCCCCCGGGTCTCCACTGGGATTGAAAAACCCGCAGCATTGGATTCCGGTCAGGTACTGCTAGCAGAAGAAGATGGAGAAGTTGTATCCGTTGTGGGTGACAAAATTGTCATCCGCAATTCAGATAACGAAAATAAGGAATACAAACTCTGGAAGTATGAACGTTCAAACCAGAGCACCTGTATTGATCAGAGACCCATAGTACGAAAAAGCCAATTGGTGAAAGAAGGTGATGTCATTGCCGATTCTTCCTCGACAGTTGATGGAAACCTAGCCCTGGGTCAGAATGTCACTGTAGCATTCTTATCCTGGGAAGGGGCAAATTTTGAGGATTCAGTGGTGATTTCGGAACATCTCGCCAGGGATGATGTTTATACCTCGATTCATATTGAAGAGCACGAAGTTGAATCGCGGGATACCCGTTTAGGACCAGAGGAAATCACCCGGGATATACCTAATGTTGGTGAAGAAGCCTTAAAGGATCTGGATGAAACGGGAGTGATCCGCATTGGTGCAGAGGTCGGTCCAAATGATATCCTGGTTGGGAAGATCTCACCCAAAGGGGAAAAGGAGTTATCGCCAGAAGAACGGCTATTACGGGCGATCTTCGGTGAAAAATCACGGGACGTGAAGGACACTTCACTACGCATGCCTCATGGTGAACGCGGTAAAGTAATCGAGGTTAATGTCTTTACCAGGGAAGATAATGCTGATCTTTCTGCTGGTGTGGAAAAGATGGTCAGAGTATTTGTGGCCCAGAAGCGACGTATCACAGCCGGAGATAAAATTGCCGGTAGGCATGGAAATAAGGGCGTTGTTTCCACAGTCGTTCCAGTTGAAGATATGCCATTCCTGGAAGACGGTACACCGGTCGACATGCTCTTGAGTCCAACTGGTGTTCCCGGTAGGATGAATATCGGGCAGGTTTTGGAATCCCACTTAGGTTGGGCTGCCAAGAAACTGGGATTCAGGGCAATCACACCAGTGTTTGATGGAGCACAAGAAAGTGAGATTGAAGCTGAATTGGCAAGGACCTGGATGATTGAGCAAGCATGGGCAGATGCTGAACAAAATGCCTGGGAATGGTTGGATGGGTTTGATTATGAACCCCATGATATCCAGGATAATGATGAGGCTCGCCGGCTCTACTTGGAAAATTGGCTTGGCGATCGAGATTATGATGTGTATAAATTGGTTTCGGATGAAACCTACGCTAGGCGCTCTGTATTACAGGAATGGCTCCGTGATAAGGGGTACACACCCGATCAGATTCTCTTCTTTGAAGACCAGGAGATTCCATACAATGAGCGGGATGCCCAGGATGAACGGGCAGTTATCGCTTGTCTAAAATTGTGGATTGAACACGTTTCTGGAGGAAATCCAAAGAAAATTGAAAAGTTAACACCAGATGGCCTGAGAAAACGAGCGAATAAACTGGTGGCCGAAACTGGTATTCCTCTACCGCTGTTTGGTAAGCAAATTGTCTTGGACGGAAAAACAGGTAAAGCCTATCACAACCCGGTTACTGTGGGCGTGATGAATATTCTGAAATTGCACCACCTGGTGGAGGATAAAGTCCATGCCCGGTCGACGGGACCCTACAGTCTGGTATCTCAGCAGCCCTTGGGTGGGAAAGCACAATTCGGTGGGCAGCGATTTGGAGAAATGGAGGTCTGGGCTCTAGAGGCCTATGGTGCGGCCCATACCTTACAGGAAATGCTGACTGTGAAATCAGATGACGTTGTTGGTCGAGTTCAAGCCTATGAAGCGATTGTCAAGGGTGAACCGATAGAGGATGTAGGTATACCGGCCTCATTCCGGGTGCTGGTCAAAGAAATGCAGAGTCTTGGATTACACATTGAAGCAGTTACAGATGATGGAGAAATAATCAGTTTTGGAAAGGAAGATAGTCGGTCGCAAATACCGCGCATGAGTACAGGATTGTTGGGGCTGGGAAACCGCTGAGGCGAGCATTTCCTGGCAGGGAAAGAAATAAATTGATGGTCTAGACTGACTTGACGCTCAGAATTGGGCGTGCTAAAATTCTTAGTCGTTGCCCAAAAAGATTTGGGAACTACGATTGGTTGAATAACGGTTTACGAGCGATCCAAGGCCATCAAGCAGAATCGATGGCCTTGCTATATGAAAACCGAATTGGATTAAGGTACGGAGGAAAATGTGCCAACAATAAATCAATTAGTCCGCAAAGGACGCACAGATAAGAAAACCAAGAGTAAAGCACCTGCGCTGCGTTATACATTTAACACCATGAAGCAGCGGAGAATTCGCCAGGAAAGAGGTGCACCTCAAAAACGGGGTGTCTGCACAATTGTGCGAACCATGACACCTAAAAAACCTAATTCAGCCCTGCGAAAGATTGCTCGTGTTCGACTGACAAATGGAATTGAGGTAACTGCCTATATTCCAGGGGAAGGTCATGGTCTCCAGGAACACTCTGTTGTCCTGATCCGCGGTGGACGCGTGAAGGATCTCCCTGGCGTGCGCTACCATATTATCCGCGGGGTGTTGGACTCCAGTGGGGTGGAAGACCGCAAGCAGGGACGTTCAAAATATGGATCAAAAAAGACTTAAGGTTGGATTATCCAAACTAAAAATTGAGCACTAAGATCGATGGAGATTAATAATGAGACGGAGAAGAGCTGACAGGAGAAAGGTTGAACCGGATGTTCGATACAACAATGTAAAAGTACAGACATTTATCAATCACGTCCTGAAAAAAGGCAAAAAGAACGTAGCTGCGACTCTAGTATATGATGCATTTGATATTATGGCCGAAAAAACCGGAAAAGATCCGGTTGAGCTGTTTGAGCAGGCAATCCAGAATGCATCACCCCGCATGGAGGTTCGCCCCCGGCGGATCGGTGGCGCTACTTACCAGATTCCTATGGAAGTACCGACCCACCGTCAGTTTACTTTAGCAACCCGGTGGTTGCTTGAAGCTGCCCGAACCCGAACGGGTTTGCCTTTCCAGGAATGCCTAGCAGATGAACTGCTGAGTGCAGTTAATAATGAAGGAAATGCGATCCGGAAGCGGGAAGAAGCCCACCGGATGGCAAAAGCCAATCGGGCTTTCTCACACTTCAGGGTCTAAGATTCAACGGTTTTAATTAGGTTTATATGGCAAGAAAGTACGCTTTAGAGCAGTTCCGTAATATAGGTATCATCGCCCACATCGACGCGGGAAAAACAACCACGACCGAGCGGATTTTGTATTACACAGGAAAGACGCATAAAATCGGTTCTGTTGATGATGGGACTACTGTTACCGATTGGATGGAGCAGGAACGCGAAAGGGGTATCACGATCGTTTCTGCTGCGGTATCTGCCGTTTGGAATCACCATCTTGTCAATATAATTGATACCCCAGGTCATATCGACTTTACTGCAGAAGTTCAACGATCCCTTCGTGTACTAGACGGAGGGGTTGTTGTTTTTGATGCAGTACAAGGCGTTGAACCACAAAGTGAAACTGTTTGGCGTCAGGCAGATTTATACCGGGTACCCAGAGTGTGTTTTGTAAATAAAATGGATCGTGTAGGTGCTTCGTACGAGCGTACATTGGACATGATCCGTGACCGACTGGGCGCTAACGCTGTGGCGTTACAGGTCCCAATCGGTGTGGAAAATGAATTTGAGGGAGTAATAGACCTAATAACCAAGAAAGCCTATATATGGGAAGATCACACCGGATGCGCACCAGAGGAAGTAGCTATTCCTGCTGATTTATTAGATCAGGTAGAAAAATCCCGAAACCAACTGATTGAAAAAGTTGCCGAGACAAATGAAGAATTAACATTGAAGTTTCTTGAAGAAGACTCGATCGATGAGGATGAAATAAAAACTGCCCTTCGAAGGGCTGTAATCAATAATCAGATTACTCCAGTTCTCTGCGGCAGCTCCCTGATAAGTACAGGGGTTCAATCTCTGTTGGATGCGGTGATTGATTATCTACCCTCACCACTTGATATCCCTCCCGTAGAGGGCAGTGATCCTAAAACTAATCAAATTATCACCAGAAAACCAGCTGACGAAGAACCGCTTAGCGCACTGGTATTTAAGATTGTGACAGATCCATATGTCGGTAGATTGGCGTACATCCGGATTTACTCGGGCACGATTGAACAGGGAACCACGGTATTCAACCCGGGAAAACAGAAACGCGAGCGTGTGGGTCGATTAATCCGTATGTATGCGGACCGACGGGAAGATATCGCCAAAGCCAGTGCAGGGGATATCGCGGCCGTACTAGGATTAAAAAACAGCTTTACAGGAGATACTCTTTGTGAAACAGGATCCCCAATTATCCTGGAAAACATCTCCTTCCCGGATCCGGTCATTATGGTGGCAATTGAACCTAAAACTACTGCCGATCAGGAAAAATTATCAACTGCTCTGAAGAAATTATCTGAGGAAGATCCCACTTTCCAGGTTCGAGTTGATGGAGATACCGGGCAAACGCTGATCTCTGGTATGGGGGAACTGCACCTGGAAGTACTGGTTGACAGGATGCTGCGAGAGTTTAAGGTTCAGGCAAGAGTTGGACGCCCCCGGGTTGCTTACAAAGAATCCATTACCCGGCCAGTTGACAAATTGGATTACCGTCATGTGAAACAAACTGGCGGCCATGGCCAATACGGCCATGTTGTCATCAATTTGGAACCCGGTAAGGATGGAAGCGGAATCGTGTTTGAGGATGAGATTAAAGGTGGAGTTATACCCAGAGAGTATATCTCTGCTGTTGAAAAAGGTATCCTGGCTGCCGCGGAATCAGGCGTATTAGCAGGGTATCCTGTAACAGATGTTAAAGTTACGCTTGTGGACGGTTCATTCCACGAAGTAGACTCCAGTGATTTGGCATTTAAAATGGCTGGTTCGATGGCTTTCCGTCAGGGAATTCAAAAAGGATCTCCTGTATTGCAGGAACCGATCATGAAAGTCGAAGTTGTTATCCCCGAAGAGTTTCTGGGTGATATAATTGGACAGATTAATTCCCGCCGAGGAGATGTTCAGGGTATGGATAATCACCCCGGAAGCTCCCAGGGTGTGCGGGCAATGGTTCCCCTTTCTGAGATGTTTGGTTATGCGACTGAACTTCGGTCCGCAACCAAAGGCAGGGGTGCTTTTACGATGGAATTTGATCATTATTCAAAGGTATCCGAGGAATTATCGCGCAAAATAGTAGTGGGTGTGTAGAAATAATAAAAAATAAGTAATAACAAGATAAGGTTATTATTTTAGGTCAGGAGAGGACTTATGGCGAAAAAGAAATTTGAACGAACGAAACCGCATGTGAACGTGGGAACGATAGGGCACATAGACCACGGGAAGACGACCTTAACAGCGGCGATCACAAAAGTATCGGCGATGCAGGGGTTCGGGGAC
>JAUWCZ010000122.1 GCA_030609055.1 Chloroflexota bacterium
TAATAAAGACATTTCCAGTCTCAAAGCCGGACTCTGAGGAAATCCAGGGTATTTTAATATTTGTTCAGGATATCAGTAAGGAAGAAAAAGTACGCATTCAAACCCAGCAGCTTGAGCGTCGGGCTCTGGTAGGTCAGATGAACGCTATTTTTGCCCATGAGATCAGAAACCCCATCAACAACATCACCTCAGGAATACAATTGCTGGATAAAATTCTTCCGGAGGATTTTAATCAGCGTGATGTTCTGAAAGGGATAAACGATGATTGTGACCGTCTGACACATATCGTGGACACGGTCCTTACTTTCTCAAAATCACAAAGTTACCATAGAACTCCACTTGACTTACCACTCCTGATCAGTCAAATATTAAACCGCTGGGTACCGCGAATGAAAAGAACCTCAGTTTCTCATGTCTTAAAAGTCGAAGACAATCTCCCCCCGATTCTTGGCGATGAACGGGCTTTAGGTCAGGTATTTAATAATCTGATTAGTAACGCTGTGAGAGCCATGGAAGAAACTGACGGCGGTGTATTATCAATTCGTTTAAAACCAATCCAGAAAGCCTCGGGGGCTCCGGGAGTGCAAATAGACGTTCTGGATACCGGTCCTGGCATTCCTCAGGAAGTGCAGGAACATATTTTTGAACCATTTTTTACAACAAAACCGGATGGAACTGGTCTCGGTCTATCCATTACTAAACAGATAATTACCATGCATGAAGGTACAATAACTTTAATCCCCCTCCCGGAGGGAACTTCTTTCCAAATAATCCTTCCAGGAACCAATCAGGAGGAACAGAAGGAATGACAGCAACCATCTTACTTGTGGATGATGAAAAAAACGCCAGAAACAATATTGGCAGTTATCTGGAATCTGAAGGATACGAAGTCCTTTTGGCGGCAAATTTAAAAACTGCTCGAAAACATATTGCAGCCCAGGAGGCAGATATCGTCTTACTGGATGTCCAACTTCCGGATGGATACGGTCCGGACTTATTATCAGAGACCGCTCAGCTTCCCAACCGCCCTCCGATCATCATGATCACCGCCCATGGGAAAATTGATATGGCGGTAGAAGCCATGAAAAATGGCGCTCATGACTTTATTCAAAAACCGATCAAATTTGATCGGCTGGAGCAGAGCATAAAACGAGCCCAGGATATCGTAGAAATGCGGGAGGAATTAAACCACTTTCGGAAGACCCACCGTGAAGCCCTGGATTCGATCGTAATCAATTCCGATATTATGCGGGATGTTTTTGCCGAGGCTCAACGGGCGGCAAAAAGATCAACCTCTATCCTGATCACTGGAGAAACCGGAACAGGGAAAGAAGTCCTTGCACGGGCTATTCACCGAATGGGTCCTCGCAGTGATAAGCCATTTATTGATATCAACTGTGCTGCGGTCCAAAACACCATGCTTGAATCCGAACTGTTCGGTTATGAAGCCGGGGCATTTACTGGAGCTCAAAAAAGGAAACGGGGATTAATGGAAGTTGCCGATGAGGGCATCTTGTTTCTGGATGAAATATCTACGATGTCATCTGATATGCAAGCAAAAGTGCTCCGAGCTCTTGAGGAAAGATCTTTTCGACGGGTGGGCAGCACAACAAACATCAAGATAGATGTCCAAATTTTGGCTGCCTCCAACAGAAATCTGCCCGCACTGTTAGAGAAGGGAGAATTCCGGGAAGATTTATATTACCGGCTCAAAGTCATTAATCTAGAGATCCCTCCTTTACGGGAACACCCCGAAGATATCCCGGGCTTGGCAGGGCATTTTATCAAATCGAATAATCCCAAAATGGGTTTAAATATAGAGAATATGACTCCGGCTGCACTAGATTTACTAAAAAAATACCCCTGGCCAGGTAATATTCGGGAACTTAGAAACGTCATAGAAAGAGCAATGATCTTTTGTGATGACGCGACCATCGATGTTCAGCACCTTCCGGCTGAACTTCAGGACTGATGTCATCGAGTTATGTATGCTAGGAATATAGGTGAATTTACTTTATGAGTAGACGTATTCTTATCGCCACAATTATAGGGTTACTTCTGGCGCTGATTCCCACCTCCACCCTGGCGGAAGGATTTAGCGACAGCTCTCCCCCGCTTTGTCCACCAGATATATTTTATGATACCACCCAGGAGTGTATGCCCCTTGGTCCCACAGCATATCTAGTTGACATGGCGGAAAAAGGAATAACCTTCCCGGAAACTCCCCTACCAATAAAAGATCCGGATCCGTCGTTATCTGAGGTAAAGTATAAATACGCCTATGTGGTCCCAGATCGGGCACCGATTTTCCGCACACTTAACGATGCCATCAACAATAACAAAGAGAACATCATACGCTGGATCTCACCAGGGTTTAATTACGTCTCCATCTCCAGAACCGACTTCAGCCGCGGGAAATATTACCATTATACGGATATCGGCTGGATGTCTGGCTCCGATGTTGTAATTACGACTGTGCCGACCTTTCAAGGCGTAGAATTTATAGAGACACCTGAATATGCTTTTGGGTGGATTTTAGCCATGTTTTCACCGGGAGGTAAAGCAGAAACCAAGCGAACACCGGGATACGACAATGATGACTATACTGGCCGCTATCTAGAACATCAGCAATTGGTCCAAATTTATGAAACACAAACAGTTGGTAAATGGGATTGGTATCTAATTGGCCCAGATGAATGGCTAATCCAGACAGCAGTGGCGAAAATAACACCCCGGTCTGGTCCACCGGAAGGAATGACCTGGAACCGATGGATTGAAGTTAACCTCTATGAACAAACCCTGGCGGTCTATGAGGATAGAGAACTGGTCTTTGCAACCCTGATTGCCAGCGGAGTGGGTCCTTACTATACTTACCCGGGGATCTTTAAAATTAACGAAAAGGAAGATTTAACCCTGATGCGCTGGCTGACAGATCCTGATGATGCCTATAACCTGGAAAGTGTTCCCTGGACAATGTACTTTGATGATAATAGAGCCTTCCATGGAGCATATTGGCGGGCGAATCTTGGCTATCCGCAATCCCATGGTTGTTTAAATATGTCAGTTGGAGATTCTCATTGGTTGTATGATTGGGCGAAACCTGGAGATCGAGTTTACGTTTATGATCCATCAGGAAAAACACCACTCTCTGAAAATGACCGCTAAGGGAAAGACTAAGCGGACATCATAAAATTTCAACTGTAATAAAGCAATAGAAAAAGCGAGGATTGCTCCTCGCTTTTTTCTGTCTAAAATTTTTAGTGATCGTGGGTAAAATATCTAAAAATAACTCAGGAATAATAATTGAAATCCCACAGAATATCAGGGTACATTTATATTATCAATGATATTACTGTAAACATCAGCCAGATCACTACCGAATATCGATAACACAACAATCAATGCCAACGCTACGAGTAGCAGAATCAGGGAATATTCAACTAATCCCTGACCGGTTTCCGTATACATCTCAAACCTCCTCTTTACTCCTTACGAATGACAAAACCCTTGAGGTAGATCCCTTCCGGGAAGCTCAAGTTGACTGAGTGATCCGCACTTTGTCCCATATTAAGCTGTATTCTAGCATTAACTTCCGCATCCCGTGCTGCACCTGACAAAATTCTAAGGAAGAAATCCCTGCTTATCCCACCTGAACAGGAAAAGGTCGCTAAGATCCCGCCTGGTTCGAGTAACTTAAATGCCAAT
>JAUWCZ010000059.1 GCA_030609055.1 Chloroflexota bacterium
ATTGGCATCCGGGGAGGCCATCTTTTTTAATGCGGCCAAAGCCTCTTCAGCCCGCCGTTCCTGGACAACACCAAGCACCGCATTCAACACCACGATTCCCATAATGACCGCCGCTTCCACCCAATCACCCAGGAAAGCAGATATGACAGCAGCCACAAGCAGCAAGATGACCACAAAATTGGCAAACTGCTCATAAATCATGGTCCATAGGCTGGTAGGAGGTGCTTCCTGGAGTTCGTTCAGCCCATAGGTTGCCAGGCGGCTTTCCGCCTCCTGGTTAGAAATTCCTTCTTCCCGGGAAACTTCCAACCGGTTAATAACTTCGTTTGAGTTGAGAGTATGCCAAGGGATGGTGCTCTGCCTGGAATACTTGCCGTTGTCCTTTTGATCCATTACCACAAATTATTACTCCCCTTAAACATTCTTGTAATGAATTTCACTGAAGGGGTTTATCCTCCAGTTGAGCCTTCCTCAGTAGGTTCTAAACCACCTGGCACTTCAACAAAGAAATACCAGTCAGAGATGGTATCCAACCTGTCTGCAGGTTCAAAGGTGGGTCCTATCCGAACTCCTTTCACATCAGAAGAGACTCCATAGGTATAAACCGGATAATATAGAGGAAGCGCTGGAAGTTGATCAAAGAATCTAACCTGAAAGTTTTTGTACAAGCGCTGTCTTTCGGCAAAATCCAGTATGATCCGAGCCTGTTCCAGGTACTCGCTGGCCTGGCGATCATTCCAAATAGAGTAGTTTTGTCCCCCGGTAGTTTGGGTCTGGTGCCAGAATGGATAAGGATCAGGATCCGGCATACTGGTGAGGTTAAGATCAACAAGGGCAACCTCATAGGATCGGTTTTCGAGTCTGTCTGAAATCAATTCTTCGTAAGGCAGTGCCTGCAACGAAACATCAATTCCCAGGACTGCCCAATTCTCCTGGATTGATTGGGCGATAAGGGTATGTTTTTCATCCTCCGGAAAAATCATCGTAAACGCTAAACGATCACCCTCTTCATTGGTTCTGGCAGCTCCACCTTCGGCAGGATAGGTATAGCCCAGATTACGGATCTTCTTAATGGCTGCTTCGCGATCATAATCGTATCTTGAGAGGCCTTCATAGTAAGCCCAGGTTTTCGGGAAAATTGGTCCATCAGCAATGATAGCCTGCCCCTGGTTGATATGATCCACCAGATACTGGCGATTAATACCCTGGAGCAGCGCTCTCCTCATCTCAACTTCCTGGAAAAAGACTACTTCAGGGTTGTCAAGGTTCATTAAAATAAGAGACATTTGCGGCATCCGGCTGGTATACAGATTAATACTCTGATCCTCAAGCGCCTCTTTCAGGATCTCTAGCGTGATTTCTCCGATACCTAGAATGTCTCCCGCACGATAAGCCTCCCAGGCAGACAAAGAATCTGGAAAATAGATAAATTCAACCTGATCAAAGAATACTGTATCACCGTAATAATCAGGGTTTTTCTTAAGGGCAACACCAGTAATTTGATTATCCATGACCAGCAAGCGATCAAATTGAAATGGCCCCGATCCCACCGGCTGAAGATTAAATGGTGAATCTACAATCTCCTGCGCTGAGAGATCCCCGAGGAGATGGACTGGCAGAATGCCAAAGTCCAGGTAATCCAAAAAGGGAGCAAAGGCTTCTGGTAGTCTGAACTGCAGTGTATGCTCATCCAGCGCTTCAACTTCGACCTCTTGCCAGAAAGCTGCCAGGTCTTCCTGGACAGGAAACTCGGAATTCTTTAATAGACTCACTGTAAACACTACATCATCGCTTGTGACTGGTTCCCCATCATGCCAGAGGGCATCCGTTCGCAGTAATAAGTTATATACCTCACCATTTCTGGAGATTCCCCAGGAACTTGATAGATCGGGTTGAGGAAGACCAGTACTGCCAAAATGGATTAATCCGCTGAACAATAAACGAGTTGGATCCTGGTCGGGTGGATTAAATACTGCCAGAAGTGGGTTCAGCCGGATAAGGGATCCTACAACTCCTTCCTTGTATATTCCTCCACTGGTAGGTTCTGGGGCTTCCACAAGTACCGGTTCAGCCTGCTGACCCCACAAAACTACCGCAATAACGATTAATGCCAAAACGATAATCAATATTTGCCAGCGTAATTTTTTAATCAAATTCATGGATTTGTTCCTGAACTATTTTTACTCATTTTTCCCCCTGCATATAAATGTAACCGGAAAACATGAGATCCCATGTTTTCCGGCAATCCTTTGTCTTTTTAGTTGTTTCTATATCAAACCAGACGGCATATTAACCTGTTACAATTACTGTGGCAATTGCCAATCCAAAAAACAGCAAACTAAGTCCGATAGTGATCCGGAATAAAGTCTTTTCAATACCCCGCCGGGCAGAAAACACACCGCCGGTATCCGATCCGGTTAAACCACCTAGACCTGCTCCCTTACTTTGCAGGATTACACTGGCAATCAGGGATATGGATGTGATGATTAACCCAATGTTCAGATATGTTGACACAAAAACCTCCCAGATCAGCAGGAAGATTGCTTATCTGAATCAATTCTGCCGATCGTTCTCCATAGTATATCTACGTTCTGATGACAAGCAGGGCGATTATACCTTCAACCCAGTGAGAACGTCAAGAAGTTCCTCCTAAGGCACTCCTTTAACCAAGATATAAGAAAACAAGATCCAGAGTACTCCAGTTTTAAATAGGAATCCAAATGCCTGAAATCGCCTTAAACCTTCATATGCATACCCGCTATTCTGATGGCACAGGCAGCCATCAAGATATCGCCGATGCCGCCCTGAAAGCCGGTCTTGATGCCGTGATCGTTACTGATCATAACCTGCTGGTTCGGGACTATGAGGGATATTATGCCCGCGGTGACCAAAAGGTACTTCTCTTGGTGGGAGAGGAGATCCACGATCAGAATCGCGTGCCAGAGAAGAATCACCTGCTGGTTTTTGGTGTTGAAAAGGAACTGGCCGGCAAAGCCGAGAACACAAATCAGCTTATTAAACATATTCAGCAGGCGGGAGGTTTATCATTCCTCGCTCATCCGATAGATCCTGCTGCGCCCCTATTTAACGAAGCTGATTACTCCTGGGAAGATTGGGATGTATCCGGGTATACCGGCATTGAGCTCTGGAATGCCCTATCTGAGTTTAAAACTCGACTGAACAGCAAAGCTGAGGCGATTTTTTATGCCTACCTGCCAAAACGAGTTGCCAGAGGGCCGATTCCTGAAACAATCAGAATCTGGGATCGATTAACCGCCACAGGGAATAAGGTAGTCGCGATCGGCGGTTCAGATGCCCATGCGTTATCTGCCAGTCTGGGACCACTAAAAAGAACCCTCTTCCCGTATCTTTTTCATTTCCGTGGTGTGAATACACATTTAATTTTGTCCTCACCCCTTTCCGGAGAGGTGGATCGAGATAAAAAAATGATCCTGGAAGCATTGCGGGAGGGGCATGTTTTTATCGGTTATGATTTACCCTATCCAACCCGTGGTTTCCAGTTTAAAGGGTCAGGCACAAATCAGTCTGTCATCATGGGTGATGAAATCCCCCTCAGAAAAGGGGTTACCATTCAAATCAGTTTGCCCCTCAAAACAGAGTGTGTTTTGATAAAAGATGGAACAGCGGTGAAAACCTGGCAAAACAGGCAGACCTGCTCCTATGCCGTGACAAAACCAGGAGTTTATCGGGTAGAAGTATATATTCACTATAAAGGGTTAAGGCGGGGGTGGATTTTCAGCAACCCCATCTATATCCGAGTGTGAGGACCTCTATGGAATTTAAATTACAGGCACCATTTCAACCCATGGGGGACCAGCCTCAGGCGATTGAAAAGCTCATCAAGGGAATTCAGAACGGAGAGCAACATCAAGTTCTCTTGGGAGCTACTGGGACGGGAAAAACCTATACCATTGCCAACGTGATTGAGAGGATGCAGCTGCCAGCGCTGGTGATTGCCCATAACAAAACCCTGGCTGCACAGCTGTATGCGGAGTTTAAGTCATTCTTCCCTGAAAATGCGGTGGAATACTTTGTCAGTTATTACGATTATTACCAGCCGGAAGCTTATGTTCCTCATCAAGATCTGTTTATCGAAAAAGAAACTGATATCAATGAAGAGATTGACCGTTTACGACTGGCAGCTACAACTGCCCTGATGTCCAGAAAAGATGTCATCATTGTTGCCTCGGTTTCATGCATATATGGTCTCGGCAACCCGGAAGCCTATGGCAAAGTGGTCATCGATCTGAAACTGGGGGAGGTTTATCGTCGGAACGCACTCCTGAGGCAGCTGATCGAGGGGCAATATACCAGAAATGACATTGACTTGGGTCCGGGTTCATTCCGGGTCAGGGGCGATACACTTGAAATTGCCCCGGCGTATGATGATCAATACATTTATAGGATATCCTTTTTTGGAGATGAGGTAGAACGCATAACCCGGATCAATAGGGTGACAGCGGAGATCCTGGAAGAGGTAAATGGTGTAAATATCTTCCCTGCTAAACACTTCATAACCGAAGAAGAAAAACTTCGCCAGGCTATACTTGATATCGAAGACGAATATACCGAGCAGGTGAAATACTTCACCGCGCACGGCAAACTTCTGGAAGCTCAGCGTATTGAGCAGCGAACTAAATATGATCTGGAGATGCTGCGGGAAATCGGCTATTGTTCCGGGATCGAAAACTATTCCCGCCACCTGGATCAACGCCCCACTAATTCTCCTCCCTGGACAATGATAGATTATCTACCCCAGGAATATCTCCTGATTCTAGATGAATCCCATATGACTGTCCCACAAATCCGGGGCATGTTTAATGGCGACCGCTCCAGAAAAGCAACCCTGGTTGAGTATGGCTTCCGACTGCCATCCGCCCTGGACAATCGACCCCTGCAGTTTGAGGAATTTGAAGAGAAGATGGGCCATACTATTTACACCTCAGCCACTCCCGGACCCTATGAATTAGGTAAAGTGGAGCAAGTTGTTGATCAGGTGATCCGACCGACAGGGTTAATCGATCCGGAGGTGATTGTCCGCCCTATCGAGGGACAGGTAGATGATTTGATTGGTGAAATCTACCAGCGGACGGAACGCGGTGAACGAGTCCTGGTAACTACCTTGACAAAACGGATGTCGGAGGATTTAGCAGCTTACCTCGAGGATAGCGGGGTTAAAGTCCACTATCTGCACTCGGAAATCGACACCCTGGAACGGGTGGGGATCCTGCGTGATTTACGATTGGGCGTTCATGATGTGATTGTGGGGATCAACCTTCTCCGAGAAGGATTAGACCTGCCAGAGGTATCCTTGGTCGCCATCCTTGACGCAGACAAAGCAGGTTTCTTACGATCCGACACAGCTCTGATTCAAACCATTGGCCGTGCATCCCGCCATGTTCAAGGTACGGTCATCATGTACGCCAATAGTATCACTCCAGCCATGCAGACTGCCCTGGATGAAACCGAACGGCGGCGGAAGAAACAGATCAAATACAATCAGGAACATGGCATCGAGCCGGAAAGTATCAAGAAAGCCATCACGGATATCACCGAACGGGTTAAGATGAGAGTCGTTGCCGAAGCAGGAGGGGCTTACAATGCCGGGGCGGAACATATCCCTCTCCAAGAGTTAAAGAATATCATCCAGGAACTGGAAAAACAGATGCTCACAGCCGCAGAGAACCTCGAATTTGAAACCGCTGCCGGGCTGCGGGATCAAATTTTTGAATTGCGAGAGCTGTTGGCGCTCGAATCTGATATGAAACCCTGGGAAAAGATCAACCTGTTGGCAGGGAAATAAGACCAACAGGCAACAATTTAGACTCCAATCGGGTTTTAGGTTCGTTTTCTGATATAGTGGAAAAAAGTATGGGGGTGTTGATTCTTATCATCCGCCGGATGAAACTGCTCACAGATCAAGGTCCAATCCTCTTCTTGAATTGTTGGAATGGACCTATCCGACTCCACTGTTGTGTGGACTCGGGTCAAGTAGAGGTGATCTGCAATCGGTAGCGCTTCAGAATAAACTTCCGATCCCCCGATGACAAAAACCTCCCGCTCTCCGGCAGCTTCTGCCAGCCGGAAAGAATCCTGGAGAGATATGGCAGTCAGACAATCTTCAGCCTGGTAATCAAGATTGCGTGATAGCACGATCAAGGTTCTGCCCGACAAGGGAGTGCTGATCGATTCGTAGGTCTTTCTCCCCATGATCAGATGGTGTCCCATAGTCAGGGTTTTAAAACGGTTAAGATCCGATGGTAGATGCCAAGGGATTCTATTCTGAAGTCCAATTCCGTTTCTCTCGTCCACAGCGACAATAATAGAAATGATCATATCGACACCCGGGCTTTGATATGGGGATGGGCTTGGTAGTTCTTAAGCACAAAGTCGTCATAAGTAAAACTAAAGATTGAGGAGACTTCAGGGTTAATTTTCATCTGGGGTAATGGATACGGGGTTCGGGTTAACTGGAGCTGCGCTTTTTCCAGATGGTCCAGGTAGAGATGTGCATCTCCCAGGGTATGCACAAAATCCCCGGGTTCCAAATCGCAGACCTGGGCGACCATCAAAGTTAATAATCCGTAGGACGCGATGTTAAACGGCACCCCCAGAAATACATCCGCAGATCGCTGGTAGAGCTGGCAGGACAACCTTCCTCCGGCGACATAAAACTGAAACAGAAGATGACAGGGCGCCAACGCCATCTTCTCCAGCTCGCCGACATTCCAGGCGCTGACCAGGATTCTTCGGGAGTTCGGATCCTTTTTGATCTGTTCAACTGCTTGGGAGATTTGATCGATCACTTTTCCATCAGGGGCTTTCCAGGACCGCCATTGAGCACCGTAAATTGGACCCAACTCTCCGTTCTCATCAGCCCATTCATTCCAGATACTGACTCCATTTTCCTGCAGGGAACCGACGTTGGTTTCCCCTCTCAGAAGCCACAGCAACTCATGGATGATCGATTTTAAGTGGAGTTTTTTTGTGGTCAGCAGGGGAAATCCCTCCTGAAGGTTAAAACGCATCTGGTAGCCGAACAAGGAGCGAGTCCCCGTTCCGGTCCTGTCACCCTTCTCCATTCCAAAATCGAGTATATTTTTCATCAGATCCAGATATTGCTGCATGAGTACCTCGAATAAACTAAACTTCCTTTTATGATAGCTTATCATACTTCCAGAGGGGGTACTTGATAACTTGTTCTGATATGATGTATAAGAGCAAACTTTATTCACCAGAGTGATAACGATGCCTAATAACAATGTCACACGATTTTTAGACAGCAGGCAGATCCACTACAAAACCTTCGAGCTTCCTAAGTTAAAATTAAGTGCTGAACAGACAGCAGAATTCTTAAACGCACCCCTGTTTATCATCTTCAAAAGTATTGTGGTAGAGCGCCAGGGAACTGGAAAACCGATCCTGGCGGTTGTTCCGGGAGATAGGGAAGTTAATATGAAAAAACTCGCAAAAGCCATGGGGGAGAAAAAAGTCTCCCCAGCCACCCAGAAAGATGCCGAAAGGCTCACAAAACTAAAAGCTGGTGGAATATCTCCACTTGCTCTGATCAATCGTGGATTTGAAATCGTGATTGACGAATCGGTCCTCAACCAGGAATTGGTTCATATCTCCGGCGGTGAAATCGGTCTCAACATTCGCCTTCCTTCCTCAGACCTGTTGAAAATAACCGGGGCAAAAGTAACCAAGATCAGCGGATAATCAATTAATTGGTCTACAGGAAAGAATTAACCTTTGATTACTACCAGGGGTTTAAGCAGGGCAACCTTGGCAGCAATACCGGCATTAGTAACAGTATCCACCACTAGATCGACATCTTTATAGGCTGCGGGGGCTTCTTCCGCTAAGCCTGACATTGATCTGGCGCGAATGGTGATGCCATCCTTCTCAAGCTGCTTCCGCAGGTCTTCCCCCCAGATGGTTTTTTTCGCTTTAGTGCGGCTCATCACTCGACCCGCTCCATGACAGCAAGATCCAAGCGAACGCTGCATGGCTTCTTCTGTTCCCCGCAGTACCCAGGATGAAGTCCCCATACTTCCCGGTACTAGCACGGGCTGCCCAATTTTCTTGTACTCCGATGGCAGATCAGCGGCACCAGGACCAAAAGCCCGGGTGGCGCCTTTTCGGTGAACACAAACCTGAATTGATTTTCCCTCTATCAGATGTGTTTCTATTTTCCCTATGTTGTGTGCTACATCATACACCTGGTGTAAATGCCAGTCATTAACCTTTCCTGCCAGAACGGACTCAAAAGCCTCCCGCGCGTAATGGCTGAGGACCTGTCGGTTTGCGAAGGCATAATTAGCTGCACAGCGCATAGCCGACAAATAAGCTTCACCTTCGGGTGAATCCATCGGTGCGCAAACCAATTCACGGTCCGGCAGCACGATGCCAAAGCGGTGAACAGCAGCCTGAAGGGATTTAACATAATCCGAACAGACCTGGTGTCCCAATCCCCTTGATCCGCAGTGGATTTGCAGAGCAAGATCTCCCTCTTGCAGCCCCATGGCCTGGGCTGCCCGGGGATCAAAGATTTTTTCCACCAGGTCAATCTCAATAAAATGATTGCCAGCCCCAAGTGATCCAACCTGATCTGTTCCCCTTTTAAGTGCCCGGGGGCTGAGGTGACGGGGATCCGCTCCCCGGATGTGTCCGCCCTCCTCCGTTCGACGAAGATCCTGATCAGATGCAAAACCCGATTTTTTCGCCCAGTCGGACCCTTCCCGGCAGACCTGCTCCACTTCTTTGGTGGTTAATCGATGATGGCCGCCTGTACCCACACCGCTGGGGCAGAATTGGTTCAAGGAGGTTGCCAGTTCATTCAGATAAGGTTTTGTTTCCTGATAGGTTAACCTGCTGCCGAGCAATCGGACACCACAATTAATATCGTACCCGATGCCGCCCGGCGAGATGACCCCATCTGGATATCTTGTAGCAGCCACACCGCCGATAGGGAATCCGTACCCCTGGTGCATGTCTGGCATTACCATCACACTGCCAACCAAACCTGGCAAAGAAGTGGCATTGACTGCCTGTTCAAGGGACTTGTCCCGCGAAACGTCCTGCAAAAGCTCCTTAGATGCAAATATGCGCACCGGGACCCGCATATCCGGACGATAGGATTGCGGGATTTCCCACTCATAGGAGTTGATTTTCTTCAGATCTTGAATGGAAACCATGCTGGATAACCTCTAAATAGGGATCAGATATCAAAAACGATATTTACTTCATATCCCTGGGGGGTGGATCGGATATTCAAATTATGATAGGTTACTGCCTTGATATCACGCTGATAGGATTTAATCTGGGTGCCTTTCAGCTGCGCTTTAAGTGTAAATTCACTACTGATGGAAAGCTTGCCTACTTCAAAAATCATGTACTCTTCAGTAAGTCTATAGAGCAGTTCTTCCAGAAATAGGATTAACAATCCTTCATAATCCATGGCCTCAAGGGTAATGTTTTGTTTAACGAAGGAGATTCCTTCCTCCAGTTCTTCAACACCGGAGAGATGTAGCATGCCCACTGCAGCCTGTTTAAAAAGGGAAACCAAATCCTTTCCCCAGACCCGGATTTCCAGATCGGCTGTATGCGCTACTTCTTCAAAACCTGCTGTTTTATCATTCATACTTACTTTCAGTATACCGAATTCCGGCGATTTTTTCAGGAATTCCACCTAACAAATCAGGAAACCAGGGGTGGAGTCCTGAGAATGGGTCAATCAATAAATTCTAAAGAGGGTGATAAATGTCAATCTTGTGGAATAGAACCTATTCTTCTATAATTTGATTGATCTCCTTCGGATATATGTATACGATGAATCTTTAATCCTTGAAGGTATAGAATAAGGAATCGATATGACAAACTCCCCTTTATTTGCGGTCATCGGCGGCTCTGGTCTTTATAAAATGCCAGGTTTATCCGGAATCACTGAACACCAGGTGGATACGCCTTTTGGAAAACCAAGTTCTCCCATCTTACAGGGCGAAATTCAAGGCCAAACAATACTCTTCCTTGCCCGACATGGTCAGGGTCATTTCATCAATCCCAGCGAGGTGAACTACCGGGCAAATATCTATGCCCTAAAATCACTGGGCGTTAATCGAGTGATCAGCATCAATGCTTGTGGGTCACTGCGGGAAGACTTTAAACCAGGTGATCTTGTGATTCCTGATCAGATTTTTGATATGACCAAAGGTCGGGTAAACACTTTTTTTGAAGAAGGTTTGGTTGCCCATATCGGCACTGCAGATCCTTATTGTCCTGACCTTTCTACACATCTATACCGGGCATTAAAGAAGGGGAGCGCAAATGTTCACAAACACGGAGTACTTGTGATTGTTGAAGGTCCCCGCTTTTCGACCCGAGCTGAATCCAATACCTTCCGCTCCTGGGGGATGTCAATCATCGGCATGACCGCCGCGCCAGAAGCCTTTCTGGCCCGGGAAGCGGAACTGTGTTACGCCTCAATCGCTCATATCACCGATTATGATGTCTGGCATACTAAGGAAGAAGCAGTCTCAGTGGAAATGGTGCTGAAGATTATTGCCCAGAATACAGCGCATGCCCAGGATGCTATTACCGTATTGGCGGAGAAACCTCCCCAGATAGAACGTTCCTGCGGTTGTCTTTCCGCGCTGGATGGCGCGATCATCACTAAGCCTGACGTTATCTCAAAAGAGGCGCAAAAGAAACTTAACCTGCTGGTCTCAAAATACTTGGAGGATTAATCAGCATGAGAGAATTAAACATTCCTATCTCACCGGATACCATCAGAAGCCTGCACACCGGGGACACAGTAACACTCACTGGAATACTGGCTACTGGCAGGGACACGGTCCATAAATGGATGATTGATACCTTTATCCGTAAAACCAAAACACCGGGTGATGACGATCTGGAGGTTTACGAGGCCATCAAACCTGTTTTTAAGGAAAGCCTGATCTATCACTGCGGTCCGGTAGTGTCCGGACTTGGTACCGGGGACTACAAATTCGTAGCGGCCGGACCCACTACCAGTATCCGGGAAGAACCCTACCAGAGCGAGGTCATGCACCATTTTGATATGCGGGGAGTAATTGGCAAAGGCGGCATGGGTGCTAATACCCTGCAGGCTTGCCAGGACGTCCCGGCGGCATATTTCCATGCCATTGGGGGCGCTGCTGCACTTATTGCCGAATCCGTGGAAGAGGTTGTGGGCGTTTATAAATTGGACTTTGGTGTCCCGGAAGCGATCTGGGTATTAAAGGTTAAGGAATTTCCTGTTGTGGTCACCATGGATTCCCATGGGAAAAGTATCCACGACGAGGTGGAGCAAGCATCGAAAATTAAGTTAGCGAAGTTACTAGAGGAATCGTGATTTTGGTATTTTAATCAGTATTCAGTAATCAGTTATCAACTAACAGTAAGATAGATAAGGAAAGTGGCATCTTAATTATTATAGATGCCATTTTTTTTACTTTAACTTGATTAGAAATGGCAGGAAGGAAACTATTATGAATGGTTTTAACGATTGGAATAAGAAGGTTATTGAGGAGTTTCGGGCCAATGGCGGCAAGGTGGGTGGTACGTTTGAAAATATGACCCTGCTTCTTTTAAATACCACCGGGGCAAAGAGTGGATTAAAACGCGTGAATCCGGTGGCGTACATCAAGGACGGCGAAAGATACGTGGTCGCCGCCTCAAAAGCAGGAGCTCCTACTCATCCCGATTGGTACCATAATCTTGACGCCAACCCTGAGATTACCGTAGAAGTCGGGGATCAAAAATTTCCAGCTCTTGCGACCGTTGCGTCGGAACCAGAACGCACAGAACTCTATGGAAAAATGTCCGCCAAGTACCCTGGATTTGCTGAGTATGAGCATAAAACAACCCGGGTGATTCCCATAGTTCTGTTGACGCGACGTTCATGAAACTCAGTAGAAGGGGGAAATGGGAAAGGTAAACAATTTGGAAGAATAATGGTCAATAATCTTCTTCTGAAAACCACTCTTCTGCCAAATCTTCCCATGTCGAATTTAATGATTCAACCAGGTTGATTTTTTTACTTCGTCTCCAACCTTTGATTTCTTTTTCACGTTCTAGGGCTACATAAATGTCTGAGGTTTCCTCATAATAAACAAGCCGAGTTACATTGTATTTTTTAGTAAAACCGGGTTGTTTTTTTTGTTTATGGGTGAGAACCCGAAACCAAATGTTATTGGTAACTCCGGTATAAAGCACACCTCTTGGACTAGACATTATGTAAATATAATAGGATCTCATAGATTTCCCCCATATTTGTCCATATATTACGATTGTATCTCGAAATAATCTAACCAGACTAACTTGTCATCCTGAGCATAGCGAAGGATCTCTGAAGAGATCAGAATGCAGATCAATCCGGACGAGCATAACTGGGAGAGTTAGTCCCTTGGTGTCAATTGGGATTCCTCACTTCGTTCGGAATGACAAAAGGGGGAACTTTTTCCCTTATGTCATCCTGAGCCCTTCGGCGAAGGATCTCTGAAGAGATCATTTTGCGGATTTACTTGAACCATAAAGACCGGCAGGATTAGTCCCTTGGTGCCAATTGGGATTCCTCACTTCGTTCGGAATGACAAAAGGGGGAACACCTTTCACATCTCTTAATTCTTTAACTGCTCTAAGTGGTATAACTTGGTCAGCTATGGAATGGGTTCAACGATTAAAACCGGGGGTGAATAAATACTGGCTGGGGCTATTGGCCGGGGTAACCTGGACCGGGGTTGGTATTTACCTGATCTCCCTGGCCCTGGGATGGATCTTTACACCCGAATATGGGGCTCCCTGGAAGTTTTGGATTCCCGGAATCATCCTTGCCCTCCTGATCTATCAGTTTGGTTTTTCAAGATTGGCGATCAAAAACAGCCTCAGGATTGAGGACATCCCGGATGAGAAACCATGCCTGTTCGCGTTCCAGGAATGGCACAGTTATCCCCTGATTTTGTTTATGATCGGACTGGGGATCACCCTGCGGACCTACACCCCCATATCTAAGCCACTGCTGGGAATTCTGTATATCGGCATTGGTGGTGGATTGGGATTGGCAAGCTCGGTGTATTATATTAACCTCTGGAAACATAGAGGAGAATATTTAGCTACCCGTATCTAATTCACTTTTTAGGCCTCATAATATGAGTAATCATGTCCACTAAGGAAGAAAAACTTATAGGGCGCGCCCGTGCCTTTGACCCGGATGCTCTGGGGGAAATTTATGACCGATTCAGTGATGCTTTATATGCCTATGCCTATAAACACCTGGGCAATGATCAGCAGGCAGAAGATCTGGTAGCCGAGGTATTTAAACGTTTTTTAATGGCGCTGCAACGCGGTGGTGGTCCAAAAGATCACCTCAAAGCTTATTTGTACCGCATCACCCACAACCTGATCACCGATACCTACCGGAGAGAGCCACCCCCGCCGCTGGAGCTTCAAGAAGATCGCCTGGTCCAGGAAGACCAGGATCCATCCGGCATCATTGCCGAACAGCAGGAAGCAGATATCGTTCGGCAGGCATTAAAGCTGATCACCCCGGAACAACGTCAGGTGATTGTGCTGAGGTTCCTGGAGGATTGGAGCACATCAGAGATTGCCCGGGAGATGGGTAAATCTATTGGCGCCGTAAAAGCCCTCCAACACCGTGGATTGGCTGCGCTGGAGCGGATCTTATTGGAAAACCAGGACCAGTCCGATTAAGGTGATCTGGTAATAATATTTCCCCTCATTTTGATCAATCCAATCACCAAATTTCAAACAAATTCCCCCTGCCAGGGGGAATTTTAGGTCTACCCGTATCCTTTTGCTGATTCTGGCGTCAAATAGGGTAGACAGGTTAATAACCTAATATTTGTCACGCGCAAGGAATTATGATGAATAACAACGAAATCAACCCCCGTTTGAAAAAACAGCTGGAAAGCCTGCAGGATATCCCTGAGAGAGACTTCCTCCAGAGCCATAGAGGAAAAGAGGTCTTCTTAACCCAGGCAAAATCCCTCAAACCGCGCCAGGTTCCAAAATCACCCAGAAAGGTACCTCGCAGGAGATCCTGGGTACCCAGATTTGCCAGTATTCTTGCGGTATTATTGATTGCCTTATTCAGCATTGGCGGGACCGTCTACGCCGCGCAAGGCAGCCTGCCGGATGACCTGCTTTATCCGGTCAAAACCCTCACCGAAGATATCCAGATTGGATTGGAATCGGATCCTCAAGACAGGCTGGATCTGCATGCTTCCTTTGCGAGCCGCCGCCTGGAGGAAATCCAAGCCCAGGTTGATGCAGGGGAGGAAGTCTCCGACAAAGCGCTGGCCCGCTTGGAGAAACATACTGAAAAAATGCTCCAGGAAGCTGCCCAGTTGGGAGAGCAGGGTCTTGAAAATGCGCTCCAGCAAATTCAACAGAATCT